>NZ_QJUG01000113.1 GCF_003426775.1 Allorhizocola rhizosphaerae
CTGCTCGCCGCGATGCCCGCAGCCAGGCCCGCGCCGATGGCGAGCCGTTCCGGGCCGGACACGCACCCGGCCGCGACCGCGAGCCCGCCCGCCGCCAGCCCACCGGAAGCGGCGGTCACCAGGACCCAGGCGACGGTCGCGCTCGCCCCGCCGATCCGCTCGTCGGCCAGGAAGATGCCGAGCCCGCCGACAAGTGCGCCGACCGCCGTGAGCAGGTAGCCGCGGCCCCGGAACCGGGGCGCGGCGGCGATCGCGATCGCGAGCATCACCGCGGCGACCGTGGGCAGCAGCAGCCACGTGAGTTCGATTGAGCGATAGCGCAGTGAAGTGAGCGCGGGCAGGCTGAACAGGGGATTGCCGAACCCGGCACCGGCACCGATCGCGACCAGCGCCGCAGGCAAGACCCTATTCAATGGCGTCCCTCCGGCTCCGCGGCACATGCTTGTCGATTCGCTCGGGCAAGCCCTCGCCACCACGGCGTCCCGCCGCTTCGCTACGCGGCGCATGCCTGTCGATTCGCTCGGGCGAGCCCTCGCTCATGCTTCCACTCTAATGTGGACCGGAGCTGGCGCGCACCGTCAAGTGCGGTGGCAGCATGGTGAGCGAGGCGGGCTCGCCACCGTTGAGCTTGGTCATCAGCAGGTCGACGGCCTGGCGGCCCAGCTCCTCGGCCGGGATCTGCACCGAGCTCAGCGCAGGGGAGAACCGCTCGGCGAGCTCGTCGGGGCAGATCGCGACGATGGACGTGTCCCGCGGGAGCGCGGCCTGCACGTGTGCGACCGCAGCCTCGTTGTGCACCACGAAACCGGTGAGCCCGGGATGCTTGAGCAGCAACGCATCCACCGTCGCGCGCACGGTTGCGGCGTCCTCCTCGCACGGCTCGGTGAACGCTACCAGCCCGCGGCGGGCCGCGGCCTCCAGGAACCCGTCGCGGGTGCGGTGGGCGAAGCCGGTGTCGCGTTCGTAAACCACGCGCGGTGCGCCCAGCAGGGCCACCTCGCGGTGCCCGAGGTCGGCCAGATGGTCGACGCAGATCGCGCCGGCCCGGTGGAAGTCCAGGTCAACACACGTGAGTCCGGCGGAGTCGGCCGGGAGTCCAATCAGGACACTCGGCCGGGCGAGCTGGCGCAGGGTCGGTACCCGCGGATCGTCCATCTCGACGTCCATCACGATCAGCCCGTCGACCATCGCACCCGCCGCCACCCGCCGCAACCCGGCCGGTCCCTCGTCGGCGGTCACCAGCAGCACGTCGTGGTGATGCGAGCGGGCAGAGGTCACGACGGCCGTGGCGAACTGCATGAGCACGGGCAGGTGCATGCCCTGGCGCAGCGGCAGCACCAGCGCGATCACGCTGGACCGGTTGCTGGCCAGGGATCGCGCCCCGGCATGCGGGTGAAAGCCCAGCGCCCGGATGCTGGCGTGCACCCGCGCCCGGGTCGAGGCCGAGATCGTCCGCTTGCCACTGAGCACATAGGACACCGTGGAGACCGAGACGCCCGCGTGCCGCGCGACGTCGGCGATCGTGACGACGCCCTTCTTCACCTGAACTCCACCTGCTGCACCTTGACTCCGGGAGCCTCGAAGACAAGGTACAGGTCCACGACGCCCGACTCGAACCGGCCGTCGAGCGGATCCCCGGCCCGCACGACCACGCCGTCGGGCAGGATCGCCTCCGTGCGCCCGGTCAGGTCGGTCAGGCCGAAGCGCAGCCACGCGCCCTTCTCGGTGGACACGACCGCGTCGCCCGCGACCAGCTCCACGCCGAAGCTCTCGTCGAAGTCGATCGCCCGGATCACGTCGCCCGGTCGCGGCCCGATCTCCACCCCGTCCACGGAATGCGTTACGCCGCAACGAATGTCGGTGGCCGAACGGCCGACCATCAGCCGGTGATCGGACTTCTCGACCACGAACCGGCCGGACGTGACGTCCCAGAACGACAGGTCGCCGATGTGCAGCTTGACGGTCGCGGTCTCGCCCGGCTCCAGGCGCACCCGCGCGAAGTCGCGCAACCGGCGCAGCGGCTGCTTGACCCGCGAGCGCAGCTGCCGGGTGTACAGCTGGGCGACCTCCTCGCCCGGCCGGTCACCGACGTTGGTGATCTCGACCGTGACGTGGTCGCCGTCAACGCGCAGGTTGGCGTACTCGAACTCGCCCCAGCTCAGGCCGTGCCCGAACGGGAACAGCGGGGAGCCGAGGTGGTACATGTAGGTGGCGTCGTTGGCGATGATGTCGTAGTCGAAGATGTCGGGCAGCTCGGTGTGGCTGCGATACCACGTCTGCGGCAGCCGCCCGGCCGGTTCGGCCTGCCCGCGCAGCACGCTCGCCATCGCACGGCCCAGCTCCTGCCCGCCGTGGCTCGACCACACGATCGCGGGAACGTGCTGACAAGCCCACTCGATGGCGTAGGGATAGCTGCTGGTGATCACGAGCACGGTACGGGGGTTGGCCGCGTGCACCGCGCGCAGCAGGCGCTCCTGGGCCCGTGGCAACGCCAGGTCCACCCGGTCCTCGGTCTCGCGCCCGTTGACCATCGGATGGTTGCCGAGCACGACCACCGCGACGTCCACTTCGGACGCCAGCGAGGCGGCCTGGGCCGCGCCGTCGTGCAGCAGCTCGACCCGCAGCCGTCCGCCGACGAACGACTTGGAAAACACGTGGTAGAGCCGGGCCCAGCCGTCGCCGGTCTGCACGAGCCGGAACGTCTCGTGCACGTCCCAGGCGTGCGGGCCGGGCGAGTCGGCGAGCAGGACGTCGTCCTTGATCGTGAGGTACTGCCCGGTGCTCACCGAGCGGAAGACCAGCACGTCGTCGCGGCCCCAGTCGAACACGTCGAAACCTTGCGGGTCGACAAGATGCGTGCCGTCCTCCTGGACGAGCGCGATGCGGTCCACGCCCTCGCAGAAGCCCGCGGGCGACAGTCCACTGCGGATGGTGTGCCGGTAGGGCGGGGTCCCGCTGTACCAATCCGTCATCACCTGGTCGGCCAGCGGCCCGATGACCCCGATCCGCCCGCGCAGCGGTAGCACGCCCGCCTCGTTCTTCAGCAGGACGATCGACCGCTGCGCCGCCTCCAGCGCCAGCTCATCGTGGTTTTCGGACTCCACCTCCAGCGGCTGGGCGTCGAACTCGCCCAGGCGCATGCGCAGGGTCAGGGCCCGCCGGACGGCCCGGTCGATGTCCTCTTCGGACAGCAGGCCACGGTCGAAGGCCTCGCGGAACCGGCCGATAGTGATGTGTGCGCGGTCGTCCTGGTCGGTGAAGCTGTCGATGCCCGCGCGCAGGGCGGCGGCGTGGCTGGTGGCGTGATCGGCGAAGTATGCCTGCAGCTCGGGGTCGGCCAGGTTGTTCGGCGCGTAGGCGTCGGAAACGATGAACAGCTCTTGGTCGGTCCACGTGCGCAGATGCTCGTTGATCAGCGGCGAGACGTGTGCCGGTATCCCATTGACAAGGTTGTAAGAGGCCATGACCGCCACGGCCGCTCCGCTTTCGATGGCGGGGCGGTAGGCGGGAAACTCATACTCGTGCAGCACCCGAGGGCTCAGGTTGCTTGAGCTAAGACATCTATCCGTTTCATTGTTGTATCCGAGGAAGTGCTTCAGCGTCGGGGCCGTCTTCAGCCGGTCGGGGTCGTCGCCGCGCAGCCCCTGCGAATACGCCTGGCCCATCTTGCCGGTCAGCCACGGGTCTTCGCTGTATCCCTCCTCGTTGCGCCCCCAGCGAGGGTCACGCAGCGGGTTGACGACCGGCGCCCACACGTTGAGCCCGGCCTCGGGGTGCACCCGCACCTCGTCGCCGGTCGCCTGGCCGACACGCTGCACCAGATCCGGGTCCCAGGTCGCGCCCAGCCCGATCGCCTGCGGGAACACCGTCGCCTCGCCCAGCCAGGCCAGTCCGTGCAGCGCCTCGGTGCCGGTCCGGAAGACGCCGATCCCCAGGCGCTCGATGGGCGCCTGGTGCTGGTGAAGCAGGCCGAGCTTCTCATCGAGGGTGAGCCTCGCCAGCAGGTCGGCCACGCGCTCGGGCACGGGCAGACTTTCGTCACGGAACCGCATGGCAACCCTCCTCCCGGGACGGTGTCGAAGCGCTTCACCTCAGGGCGATTGTCGAAGCGCTTCGACAATGGTTTCCAGAAGGTTTACCCGTTAACACGTGACTGGTCAAGAGTCGGTTTGGTAACGCCCTCATCCTGTTGATCATGAAATTAGGTCCATGTTCGACGCCCTGTCGTGTCCGCAGCCTCATGGTCAACACCCGGCCGTGCGCCCGCGGCGGAAGTCGCGGTCAAAGTAACGGCTTCGTGTCCCGGTAGTAGCGCTCCGCGCCGGGATGCAGCGGCATCGGGAAGGTGGCGATCGCCGACCGGTGGGCGAGATGGCGGGCTTCGGGGTGTTGCGACGCGAGCGCCGGCTTGGCCGCGAACAGCAGCTGGGTCAGGCGATACGCGGTCTGCTCGGGCAGATCGGCCCGCACCACGAGGGCGTTGGGCACGCCGAGCGTGAGCACGGGCGCGTCGAGCCCGGGATACGCGCCCTTGGGAATCGAGCGTAATAAATAGGTGTCCTTGAACGCCCCGCTGAGCCGGGAGAACTCGTCGCCGACCGGCAGCACGCGTATCTTCAACTGCCCGGCCAGGTCGGTGACCGTGGGCGTGGGCAGCCCGCCCAGCACGAAGAACGCGTCGATCTCGCCGGTGCGCAGCGCCGCCGCGGCCTCGGCCGGGGCGAGATCCAGTCCCGTGACCCGGATGGTGTCAAGCATCCGCCGCGCGACCATGCGCAGGCCCGACCCGTCCGGCCCCCACGCGACCCGTCGGTCGGCGAGCCCGCGCAGTGTGGTGATCCCGCTGTCGGCCCGCACGACGACGTGCAGATAGTCCACATAGATCCCGGCGATCGCGGACACCCGGATCACGTTGCGGAACGGGTATTCCGCGCGCAACGCGGCCATGCCGGCGTCGAGCGTGGTGAAACCGACGTCGGCCTCGCGGGAGTCGAGCCGGCGCACGTTTTCCACGGACTCGTCGGTGCGCAGCACGTCGGCCGGGACCGACCAGAGGCGCTGGGCCTCACCGGCGAGCGCCTTTCCCAGGTCGTAATAGACCCCGCCCTCCCGGCCGGCGGCGATGGTGAGCCGGTCCAGCGGCGCGCGTTCGGTGGGTGTGCAACCTCCGGCGAGGACGAGCCCCAGTCCCACTGCGGCCGCGACCGTCCTCATTGGACCGGCTCGGCCCGGGGAAGGCGCAGGCGCGCGTGCAGCCCGTGCGGTGTGGCCGGGGCGAGCTGCAGCACGCCGCCCGATGCCTTGACCAACGCCTGCGCGATGGTGATGCCAAGACCCGACCCCTCCACGTTCTGGTGCGTGGGCGCGCGCCAGAACGGTTCCGCCGCCTGGGTCAGCTGCTCGGCGGGCAGGCCCGGCCCGTTGTCCACCACGTGCACCTCCACCCACCCGGGGGCGTTGCCGATCACCGCCACCAGGACGGTCGCGCCCGCGCCCGCGAACTTCACCGCGTTGCTGATCAGCGCGTCGAGCACCTGGTCGAGCGCCTGATCGGCGGCCCGCACCGGCGCGGTCGCCTCGCCCCGGCGCTCCAACCGCACGCCAGCCTGTTCTGCCGCGGGCTGCCACGCGGCGACGCGGGCGTCGGCGATCGCGGCCGCGTCCTGTGCCCGCAGATCGTCGCCCTCGACCACCTCGGCCAGCGCGTAGGACAGCAGCGCGTCACACATCCCGGCCATCCGCTCGATCTCCTTGGCCAGCAAGGCGTAGTCGTCGGCGCCATCGTCGCGAATGGACGGTGCCAGGTTTTCCAGGGTCAGCCGCAGCGTCGCGAGCGGCGTGCGCAACTGATGGCTCGCATAGGACGCGAACGTGCGCTGCCGGTCGAGCAGCGCGGTGATGTTGCGGGCCATGGTGGTGAACGTGGTGGCGAGCCGGCGCAGCTCCGCCGGTCCGGATTGGACGGTCATGGTGTCGTCGAACCGGCCGCGCGCCAAGGCCTGCGCCGCCTCGTCGAGCTCGTGTACCGGGCGCAGCATCCAGCGCGACAGCGGGACAGACGCGGCCACGCCGAGCGCGAGGGCCAGCACGCTGAGCGCGGCGAGCAGTCCCCACCCCTGCAGGGTCGCCCGGTTGAGCCCGCCGCTCGGGGAGACGGTCACGGCCGCGCCGATGATGCCCGCCTCGCCGCCCACCGGCACGGCCACCACGACCGGATCGCGGTCCCACGGCCAGCGGGTGGAGTCCAGCCCGGTCTGCCGCCCCGACAGGGCCGCGTTGATGCGCTCGTCCACCGGCGGGATCCGCTGTGCGGCGTCGCTGGACGCGAGCACCGCCACGCCCTCGCGGTCGACGATGAGCGCGCAGACGCCGAAGATGCGCTCGTATCGTTCGAGCTCGCCGCGCAGCACCGTGGTGTCCCCGCTGAGCAGGGCCGGCTCGGCCATGGAGGCGAACCGGGCCGTGTCGTCGAGCCGGTCGATGAACATGGTCTTGGCGTTGCCGGTGGCCAGCACCAGCCCCAGCGGCACGCTGAGTCCGATCAGGACGGCGGCGAGCAGGCCAACATAGGTGACGATGAGCCGCCGGCGCACCTATGACCTCGCCACGATGCGGTATCCGACCCCGCGCACCGTCTCGATCTGCGCCGCCGAGCCGATCTTCGAGCGCAGCGAGGTGACGTGCGCGTCGAGCGTGCGCGACGTGCCCTGCCAAGAGGTGTGCCAGACGTCGGTGAACAGGTGCTCCCGCCGCACCACCAGCCCCGGCTCCGACATCAGCCGGGCCAGCAGTGCGAACTCCTTGCGGGTCAACGCCAACGGCTCGCTGCCGATGTGCGCGCTGTGCCGGTCGAGGTCCAGGCGCACCCGGCCGACGGCGCGCACGCCCGCCGGGCGGTTGCGGGCCCGGCGCAGCACCGCCTCGATCCGGGCGAACAGCTCGGCGAACCCGAACGGCTTGACCACGTAGTCATCGGCGCCGCACCGCAATCCGGCCACGCGGTCGGGCTCCCGGCCGCGCGCGGTGAGGATGATGATGCCCACGTCGCTGCGCTGGCGCAGCATCCGGCACACCTCGATCCCATCGCCATCGGGCAGGCCCAGGTCGAGCAGCACCAGATCGCATGTGGGCTCGGGCGGCACGTCTGCCGCGGTCGTCACTAGATCCACGCTGTAGCCGCCCCGGCGCAGGCCCGACGTCAGCGCGGTGGCGAACCGCAGATCGTCCTCGACGAGCAGCACCCGCATGCACCCATGGTCATACATCGAACCGGGCGGAGAAAGGCCGCTACCGCAAATGTTCGTAAAATCCGGTGCTCACACGCGTTGGAGCGAGAAGGCGTTGAGGTACCAGCCGCCGTGGCCGCGGGTCACGCCAAGCCGGATGACGTGCTCACCCGCGGTGAACGTCACCGGCTCGGGCACGCGCACGACGTGCCAGCCGCCGCCCTTGCGGAAGACCGGCGTGTCGAGCGTGCGCCCGCCGACGGTCATGGCGATCCGGGTGTCGGGCGTGTTGTGCAGCGTGGAGACGTAATAGGACACGGCGTATCTGCCGTCGGCTGGGGCGCGGACGCGGTACTCGACAAAGCCTTCAAGAAAGCCGAAATTGCTCTCGCGGGCGTCATGGACGTAGAACCCGTTGCCCGGCGTGGGATCGTACTCGCAGCCACTGGCAAGCCCAAATCCGTCGACACAACGGCTGACATGGGCGACCGAGTGCACGAGTGTCGTCGAGCCCGGCTCTGTCCAGGTCGCGGTCGTGATGGCCCGCTCGGCCTGGATGGTCGCCGATTGGCTCACCACACCGGGCAGCGCTATGGGCGCGGGCGAGAACAGCTCCGGCAGCCGCACCGAGATCATCAGGTGGTCGATCGCGGGCCTGCCGTCGCGTGAGGCTGTCATGCGAGCGGTGGGCACCCACAGCACGCCCGGCGGGCCGAACTCCGCGAGCCGGCTGGTGAGCCTGCCGGACTCGTTGAGCGCCAAAAGCCGGTGCCCGAGATCCACCGGGTTGCCGACCTCGAAGCGCAGCTGCCGGCCGCTTCCGGTCACCCGGAGGGCGAGCAGCGCGCCGTCGCCGAACAGGGCCGCGATCGTGCCGGTCGCCGTGTCCTCGACCAGCTCCACCGGTTCGCCGAGGGCACGCGCCTGGGTCAGGTCATAGTCCGGTGGGCAGGCGCACAGCCGTTTCGCATACACCGCAAGGCTTCCGCTGGGGATGCGGGTGGCCCACAGCCGGCCCGCCTGGTCGTAGAGGGCCGGGCCGAACCCGACCGGCAGCTTCTGGCCGAGCCAGTTGGTGTAGGTCTCGCCGGGCTGCACGGGCGGGGACAGCGCGGTGATGGTGCCCGCGCGGGCGTCGTATTGGAACTCCTGCAACCGTTGTGGCATGCCCACCACGAAGCGCTCGGCGCCGGGCACGCCGGTCGGGTCGGTGTGCACCTGCGTGGGCAGATCGTCCAGCCGGTGCCTGGCCATCACGCGCATCTGCCCGTCGCCGGTCAGCCGCAGCACGCTCACCGAACCGCGCAGCGACGTGACCACGATGTCGCCGGAGCCGGGCAGGCGCGCCAGCCGGTTGGGCGGGTCGGCGCCGATGCCGGACACCGCCCATGCCACCGCCCACCGGCCGTTCACCTTGTGCAGCACGCCAAACCCGGGCCACTCGCCCGCGAACCCGGACGTGTCGGCGACGAACGCGACCGTGCCGCCCGGCAGGGGGAGCAGGTCGGTCACGGTCGGCGCGACGCTCAACCCACCCTCCACAATGGACTGTGTGCCATCCTTGGCGCGCAAGCGGATCGCCTGCATCGTCGGCGCGCCCGGCGCGTAGGCACCGATCACCATCTCGCCCGAGGTGGGCAGCTCGCCGTCGCGGCCGCGGTCGTTGTGGCTCGCGCCCGCCATGAGCACCGATCCGTCCGCGGCAACCACCGACCGGCCCGCGCGCCGCCCAGTCGCGAACGTGAGAACCTCGGTCGGCACCTTTCCGAGCGCCTGCCCGGATGGCAGCGCCTCACCGATCTCGTCGAACCCGCGGGCCTCCCCGTGAACCGTGATGGGAGAACCCTCCGGATACACGGGCTTTTTCAAAGCCGTTCGCTCTGCCGGTACCGGCGAAAAGCTCGCCAAAACCAGCGACCCCACCAGCGCGACACCGCCCAGCCGTCGCCAAATTCGCATCGCCCAGGACCCCCTCCCCGGCGAGAGAATAGACCATCGTCGGTCGACCGGCACAGTTCACCAGGGGGAGTAGGCGCATGACGCCCCGTTTCCGGTCGATCATGAACTCACGTCCATGTTCGACACACCGTCGAACATGACGAAGTTCATGATCACCTGGAGAGGTGGGGGAGGTAGCCGGCGTCGACGTGGTCGAGGATGGTGGCGGCGCCGCCTGTGGCGGCTGCGCCGTGGCCGAGGGTCGAGGCGGCGAGCGTGGCCGTGTGGTCCGGCTCGACGCTGCGCGCCGCGAGCTCCTCGTTTGCCGCGGGCAGCAGCCATGGCGCCAGCGGCACGAAGTATCCGCCGAGCACGACGACCTCCGGGTCGAGCAGGTTGCCCAGGATCGACACGCCGTGCCCAATGGCGCGCCCCGCCTCGGTGAGCGCGTCCAGCGCGGTCTTGTCGCCGGATCGGGCGCGCCGCACCAGCTCCGCCACCTCAGGCTCCAAATCGGACACCTGCCCGGCGTCGGGCATGGCCGCCGCGATCAGGGCGCTGATGCCCGCCGCCGCCTCCAGGCAGCCGCGCCGCCCGCAACCGCACTGCCGGTCGCGCGGGTCGACCGCGAGGTGGCCGATCTCGCCTGGGAATCCGCGGGCGCCGCGGATCAACCGGCCGCCGCTGATGATGCCCGCGCCGATGCCCACCTCTCCCGTTAGATAGACGAGGTTCGCCGTACCAGTAAAGGATCCGTAGCGGGATTCGGCCAGGACCGCCAGATTGGCGTCGTTTTCGACGGTGACCGGATAGTCCGGCTCGCCGAGCGCGCGGGTCACGCTGGCGCGCAGGTCGACGTCGCGCCAGCCGAGGTTGGGCGCGAACCGCACGATGCCGTCGGCGCACACCAGGCCCGGCACGCCGACGGTGAGGCCGAGCACCTTGCGTCCCTCCTTGACCATCCGGCTGACCGCGCGCCGCCCGAGGGCCGCGATGGCGGTGGCGGCCTGATTGGGCGTCGCGTCGAGCCCGGTGAACGAGCGCCGCCACGACAGCAACTGGACGCCCGCCAGATCGATGGCCACGGCGGTCATATAGTCAGCGTTGACTTCCAACCCAATGGCGGCATAGGGCGAGCCGTCAAGCACGAGTTGTGTGGCCGGACGGCCGATGCGGTGCTCGGTGAGGCCTGTCTCGCGCAGCATTCGCCGGTCGATGAGGTCTGCGACTAGGCTCGACACCGTGGCCTTGTTGAGTCCGGTGGCCGCGGCGATGTCGGCTCTGGAGCACGGGGCGTTGGCGCGGGCATAGCGAAGCACCACGGCCAGATTGGTGGCGCGCACGTCGGTGAAATCCGCCGGGCGCGGCCCGTGCTGCATCGTCGTGATCACCCGCACATCATGCCGCATGGTAAGGCTCCCTTGTGAGGACGGTGGCCGTCCGCTAGTTTGTTTATTCGCCAGACGAACTAAATCTAACTCATCTCTCACAGATAACCCAGGGAAGGGAGCAAGCCTTGAAGAGGCGCAATCTTCTGGGGTTGGCAGGCCTGAGCGCCCTTGCGATGGCGGGTTGCACGTCCACCCCGACCAACTCAGGCTCGTCCACCAATGTAAACAAGCTCGACGCAATCCTGCCCAAGTATCAGCCCGTCGACCTCGTCAAGCCCGACATCGTCGTGCCCCCGCCCGCCGCCCCCGGCTTCCTGTCCTATCCTTCCACCTTGGTCGATGCCATCACGACCAAGCCCGGCAAGGGTGGCGCGCCCATCAAGGTGACGACCCTCAACTGGGGCACGACTCCGCCCGGCCTCGGCAAAAACAAGTACCTCGACGCCATTAACGCCGAACTGGGCGTCAACATGGACTTCGCCATCAACGACGGCAACACCTACTCCGACAAGCTGACCGCGATCCTCAGCGCGCGCGACGTCACCGACGTGCTCGTCGTGCCGAGCTGGAACACCAACATCCCGCGCTTCCCCGAGGCGGTCGGCACCCTGTTCGAGGACCTGACCGAGTTCCTCAAGGGCGACGCGGTCCTCAAATACCCGATGCTCGCCTCGTTCCCCAAGGGCGCGTGGCAGCACTGCGTGTGGGGCGGCAAGCTGTCCGCCGTGCCGTTCGTCAGCGACAACCCGTTCGCGTGGGGCCTGTTCTACCGCAAGGACATCTTCGACGCGGCGAAGCTGGCGCCGCCCAAGACCGCCGAGGAGCTCTACCAGCTCGGCAAGGCGCTCACCAAGTCGGACGCCGGGCAGTGGGCGTTCGGCGACATCACCGACTACGTCCAGATGATTTTCAAGGTCCCGGGGTCGGAGGGCGGCTGGCGGGTCGAGGGCGGCAAGGTGGTCAACAAGATCGAGACGCCGGAGTTCATGGCGGCGCTAGAGTTCACCGCCAAGCTGTTCAAGGAGAACATGGTTCACCCCGACCTCGTCGGCGATCCCAACGCCGGCGCGGACCAGCTGTTCAAGAGTGGCAAGATCGCGATCTGGCAGAACGGCCTGGGCGGCTGGCAGAACACTTACCGCGACCAGCTGAAGGTCAACCCGAACTTCAAGATGCTGCCGATGCCGGTGTTCGCCCATGATGGGAGCAAGCCCCTGGTGTGGGGCGCCGACGAGCCCATCTTCTACACGTTCATCAAGAAGGGCCTGGGCAAGGAGCGCACCGAGGAGATTCTTGGCTGCCTCAACTGGTGCGCGGCGCCGTTCGGCACCAAGGAGTGGGAGCTTCGCCAGTACGGTGCGGAGGGCGTTCACTTCACCCGGGGCCCAGACCGCGTGCCGGTCACCAACGACACCTACAACAACGAATACGGCAACCAGTACACGTTCATGAGCGGCCGTCCGGCCGCGATCACCGGTGGCTCCGACACACCCAACTTCGTGCAGGACTACACGACCTGGACGCGCGGGGCGGTCGAGCACATCGAGGCCAACCCGTGGGCGGGCATCAAGTTTGAGGAGCCGACCAAGCTGGCGCAGCTCAACAAGCCCACCCAAGACAAGATCAAGGACGTGGTGCGGGGGCGCCGGCCGCTGTCCGAGTGGAAGTCCATCGTCGAGGACTGGAAGAAGAACGGTGGCGACGAGGGACGCGAGTTCTACGCCAAAGCGCTCAATGCGTAGGAGATTTCGCAGGGACCTGCCGCTGGTGCTGATGACGGCACCGGCGGCCGGTTTTCTGCTGCTGTTTCACTACGTGCCGACGCTGGGCAACTTCATCGCCTTCAAGGACTACAACCCGTTCCTCGGCGACGGGCCGATCGAGGCGATGCTGCTGTCCGACTGGGTCGGGTTCGGCAACTTCCAGCTGCTGTTCGAGGATCCGCTGTTCTGGGACGCCGTCTGGAACACGCTGAGCATCACCGCGTTCCAGATCGTGTTCTACTTCCCGTTGCCGATCGCGCTGGCGATCCTGTTGCACAGCGTCATTTCCAGCCGGCTGCGCGGCCTCATCCAGGGCGTGATCTACCTGCCGCACTTCTTCAGCTGGGTGCTGGTGATCACGTTCTTCCTGATGATGCTCGGCGGTGACGGGCTGTTCTCACACGCGTTGCGCGACATCGGTTTGACCGCGCCGAACATCATGACCAACCCGGACACGTTCATCGCCCTGGTGACCGCCGAGGCGGTGTGGAAGGACGCCGGCTGGGGGACCATCATCTTCCTCGCCGCGCTGTCGGCCATCGACCCGACGCTGTACGAGGCGGCCGCCGCAGACGGGGCGAGCCGGTGGCGAAGGCTGTGGCACATCACGCTTCCGGGCATCCGGCCGGTCATCGTGCTGCTGCTGATCCTGCGCCTGGGCGAGGCGCTCAGCGTCGGCTTCGAGCAGTTCTACCTCCAGCGCGACGCGGTCGGCGCGGGCGCGGCCGAGGTGGTCGACACGTTCGTGTACTGGCAGGGCATCGTGACGCAGAACTACGGATTCGGCGCGGCGGCTGGGCTCTTCAAGGGTGTCATCGGCCTCCTGCTGATCTACACGGCGAACCGGTTGGCGCACCGGTTCGGTGAGCAAGGGGTGTGGAGCAGATGAGCGTACGGCCGGTGTGGGAGGAAAAGCCGACCGTCGTGGGGCAGGCGGGCAAGAGCACGCTGCTGTTCCTGGTCACGGCGGCGGTGATCATCCCGCTGTGGTCGGTGATCGTCACCAGCCTGTCCAGCCGGGAGACCATCGACCGGGCGGGCGGCATGGTGTTCATCCCGCGTGGCATCGACTTCAGCGCATACGAGTCGCTGTTCGCCACCGACCGGGTGACACAGGCGCTGTGGGTGTCGTTCATCGTGACCATTGGCGGGACGGCACTGAGCATCACGCTTACGGTGCTCGCGGCGTATGGGCTGTCCCGGCCCGGCTCGATGTGGCACCGGACGCTGCTGTTCCTGTTCCTGCTCACGTTCCTGTTCGGACCCGGGCTGATCCCGAGCTATCTGCTCGTGACCGGGCTGGGGCTCAAGGACAACCTGCTGTCGCTGATCCTGCCCACGGCCGTCAACGCGTTCAACCTCATCGTGTTGCGGGCGTTCTTCATGAACATCCCGGGCGAGCTCATCGACAGCGCGCGCATCGACGGGGCGGGCGAGTGGCGGGTGCTGTGGCAGATCGTGATTCCGCTGTCGAAGGCGGTCATCGCGGTGGTCGCACTGTTTTATGCCGTCGGGTACTGGAATTCCTTCTTCAATGCCATCCTGTACCTGTCGGACCCCGCGGATCATCCGATCCAGTTGGTGTTGCGCAGCTTTATCCTGCAGGGCCAGGCGCCGCCCGGCGTCTCGCTGCCCGGCACGTCGGTGCCACCGCCCACACTGGCCATCAAGATGGCCGTGGTGGCAGTCACCGTGATCCCGGCGCTGATCGTGTATCCGTTCGTACAGAAGCATTTCACGAAGGCGGTGCTCACCGGGGCGATCAAGGGTTAGGTGATCATGGTGGGCCGGCTAATTGGCAGAACGGTTGCGCCGATGACCGCGCCTGCCGACCCTCGATCGCATCCCTTCGCCGGTCCTGAGATTCTGGCTGCTTTCGATCCGGCCGTGCCGCTCGCGGGTGCGCTGACCCCGCCCGCGAGCTGGTACCGGGATCCGGCGATGGCGCAGTAGGAGAGGCGCGAGGTTTCGAGCGGAGCCGCATCTTCCGCCGAGCATGCGATGAAGGTTACATCCGTTGCGGCGCGTGGATTCCGAGCAGATCGAGCCCGTGCCGCAGCGTGCGTGCGGTCAGGTCGCACAGCACGAGCCGACTTTCCCGCACCGGCGGCGAAGCCCGCAGCACCGGGCAGGCGTCCCAAAACGCGGTGAACGCCACGGCGAGCCCCCGCAGATGGCCGGTCAGCTTGTGCGGCTGGAACTCGTCGGCGACTTCCTGAACCGCGTCGGGGAACGCCAGCAGCTCCAGCGCGAGCGCTCGCTCAGCCGGGTCCACAATGGACGGCGTGCCCGTGAAGCCGCCCGCCTTGCGCAGGATGCTGCACACGCGCGCATGCGTGTACTGCAAATAGCCCGCCGTGTCGCCGGTGAACGCTAGCATCCGGTCCAGGTCGAACACGTAGTCCTTCACCATGTCCGTGGACAGATCGGCATACTTCACCGCGCCGACGCCGACCGCGCGGGCGATTTCGGCCCGCTCCTGCGGATCGAGCTGCGGGCTCTTCTCCGCGACGAGCGCGGCCGCGCGGGAAACTGCCTCGTCGAGCAGCTCGCTCAGCTTGACCGCCCTGCCCGCCCGGGATTTGAGCATCCGCCCGTCTTCACCGAGGATCGAACCGAACGCCACATGCTGCGCCCGCACCGGCCACCGCAGCCAGCCGGCTTCGCCCGCGACGGCGAAAACCATGCGCAGATGCCGGCTCTGCGGCGCGCCGACGACGTACAAAATCAAAGAGCCTTTCAATTCTTTTATCCGGTACCTGATGGCAGCCAGATCGGTGGCGGAGTAACCGAATCCGCCGTCGCGCTTGCGCACGATCATCGGGAACGGCCCGCCGTCGCGGCCGGTGAACCCGGCCGGGAACACGCACTGCGCCCCGTCGGACGGCCGCAGCAGCCCGAGCCCGTCCAACTCGTGCACGACCTCGGCGAGCCGGTCGTTGTAGAAGCTTTCGCCCATGTAGTCGGCTTCGGTCAACAGCACGCCGAGCTTCTCGTTGACCGCCATGAAGTACCGCTGCGACTCCGCGACGAGCACGCGCCACAGCCGCAGCGTTTCGGCGTCGCCGCCCTGCAACAGCACGACCCGCCGGCGGGCCCGGTCGGCGAACGCGGGATCGGAGTCGAACCGCAACCGCGCCGCCTTGTAGAACCCGTCGAGGTCGCCCACGGACAACTCATGTGCCGCAGCGGCTTCACCGATCTCGACCAGCCGTTCCAGCAGCATGCCGAACGGCGTGCCCCAGTCGCCGGTGTGGGAGATGCCCGTGACGTCATGCCCGGCGAACCGCAGCACGCGCACCAGGCAGTCGCCGATAATGGTCGAGCGCAGGTGGCCGACGTGCATTTCCTTGGCGACATTGGGCCCGGAGTAGTCGACGATCACCGGTTCCGGGTCCTGGGTCATGGGCACGCCCAGCCGTTCATCGACCGCCATCGCGGCCACCATCCGGTCCAAGGCATCCGGCAGCACGGTCAGGTTGATGAACCCCGGCCCGGACACCTCGCCCGTGGCCAGGCCCGTCAACTCGGCGGCGGCCAGCACCTCACCGGCCACCTCACGCGCGGGTCGCTGAACCTTCCGGGCCAGCGGCAGCGCGCCATTGGCCTGAAAATCGGCGTGGGCCGAGCGTTGGATCAGCGGATCGACCGGCTCACCGGCCAGCGTGGCGAACGCGGCACCGAGCCGCGCGGACAACAGGTCCCGCAGGGACATGGGAGAGACACCTCTCGATGGCAGGGGAGGACGGACGACACTAGATCTGTCGTCGTCGCCTGCTTATCGGGGTGTGCACGCGCCCACCATAGCAGAATGCTCGGTGTGAGCATCCGAATTGAGGTGGTGGACGACGAACGCTGGCCCGACCTGGTGACTCTTTTCGGGCCGAGCGGGGCATACTCGGGTTGCTGGTGCATGTGGTGGCGGGTGCCGAGCAAGGAGTTCCAGGCCAACGGCAATGCCGGCAACCGTCGGGCGTTGGAGTCGCTGACGAGGTCGGGGGAGCCGGTCGGGTTGCTGGCTTACGCCGATGCCGTGCCCGTGGGGTGGGCCGCGCTTGCGCCGCGCCGTGCCTATGCCCGGATTCTCCGGTCGCCCGCGCTCAAACCCGACCCCGGCGACCCCGGCGACGGGGCGCCCGATGCGGGGGTCTGGTCGGTGCCGTGCCTGTTCATCGACCGCCGTCACCGGGGTCGGGGCGTGGCCACCGCGTTGCTGCAGGCCGCGCCGAAGGTGGCTAGGAAGGCCGGTGCGCGCGTGCTTGAGGCCTATCCGGTCGACACGTCCGGCGAGGATCGCAAGTTTGCCAACGCCGAGCTTTACACCGGCACCGTCTCGCTCATGACCCGGCTCGGCTTCACCGTCCACAAACGACCGCCCACCGGCCGCAGGCTCGTCATGCGCCGCGCACTGTGACTATTCGTCCGCGCTGTTGCGGATGGCCTGCTCGATGCGCAGCATCAGCCCGCCGATGACGAGCACGGCCCCGACGATCAGGCCCGGCACGACCTGATTGTCGCCCCAGTGGTACACCATGATGACGGCACCAATTAGAGCCGCGAGCGCGCCGATTCCCTCCGCCATGGTCTCTCCTCTTTAGCCGGCCTGCGTGGCCCGTAATGCTACGAGAACATCGGCGGTTGTGAAGGGCACCGGATGGCGACCAGCCCGCAACGTGCTGCCGCCCACATCGGCTATCGAGATCGTGGCCGTAGTCGTTACGGTGGGGCCATCAAGGGCTGATCGTGCCGTAATCGAACAACCAGAGGAGTGGGCGTGGAACAGCGTGTGCTCGGCCGGACCGGCCGGCGGGTCGGGGTGGTCGGCCTCGGGGCGTGGCAGTTGGGCGCCGACTGGGGTCAGGTCAGCGAGGCCGATGCGCTCGCGACGCTGTCCGCCGCGGTCGACGCGGGCGTGACGTTCATCGACACCGCTGACGTCTACGGCGACGGGCTCAGCGAGCGGCTGATCGGCAGGTTCCTCAAGTCCCGGCCGGATGCGGGCCTCACCGTGGCGACGAAGATGGGCCGGCGCATCATGCCACAGGAGCCGGGGATCTACTTCCTGGACAACTTCCGCGCGTGGACCGACCGGTCCCGGGCCAACCTCGGCGTCGACGTGCTCGATCTGGTTCAGCTGCACTGCCCGCCGACGGCGGTCTACTCCACCGACTCGGTGTTCGACGCGCTGGACACCCTCGTGGCCGAGCAGCGCATCGCCGCATACGGGGTGAGCGTGGAAACACGGGCCGAGGCGCTGGCGGCGATCGCCCGCCCGGGTGTCGCGAGCGTGCAGCTGATCCTCAACATGCTGCGGCTTGGCCCACTCGACGAGGTCCTGCCCGCCGCCCGGGAGGCCGGCGTGGGCGTCATCGCCCGCGTGCCGCTCGCCAGCGGTCTGCTGTCGGGCAAATACGACGAGCACACCACCTTCCCAGCCGACGATCACCGCAACTACAACCGGCAGGGCGAAGCGTTCGACATCGGCGAGACCTTTTCCGGCGTCGATTTCGCCACGGGCTTGGCGGCCGTGCGGCGGTTGGCGCCGCTCGTGCCGGACGGCGTGTCGATGGCCCAGTTCGCGCTGCGCTGGATCATCGACCAGCCCGGGGTCAGCGTGGTCATCCCCGGCGCACGCAATCCCAAGCAGGCGCAGAGCAATGCCGCCGCGGCGACATCGCCAAGCCTTGCGCCGCAGACCCTTCAGGCTGTGCGCGAGGTCTACGACGACCTCATCGCTGCGCAGGTCGCCAGCCGCTGGTAGGACCGACCGGCCGATGGTGCGTGCACCGGATCGGCCGGTCCGGCGTAGGGATCCGGGCCGGCCGATCGGTGGTGCCGCACAGGGCGGTCAGCCGGCGCGGGCCAGGAAGTGCTGGCGCGCGTCCGCGTAGCGGTCGCGGATGGTGGGGGAGGGGTCTGCCTCGTAATTGTGCAGGCCCTCGATTGTCCACTGTGGAGCTTCGGCGGTGACCGCCCAGGCTGCCTGCCTGGCGGCGCCGTCCGCGACATATTCCGATTCAGGGGGTACCGCCACCGGCCGCGCGAAGACGGCCGGGGCGAGCTGTCGCACGGCCTCCGACTTGGCCCCGCCGCCGACGAGGATCACCCGTTCGACGACGGTGCCCTGCTCGACGAGCGCGTCGAGCCCATCGGCCAGCGCGCACAGCATGCCCTCGACCGCAGCGCGCGCCAGATGCGCGGGCGTGCTGTTGGACAGCGTCAGCCCGTGCAAAGCACCGGAAGCGTGCGGCACGTTGGGCGTGCGCTCGCCCTCCAAGTAGGGAACCATGACGAGCCCATCGCTGTCACCCGCGCTCAACGCCAGCCGCGACAGCTCGTCGAGGCCGACGCCTAGCAGGCGTGCCGCCGCATCGAGCACCCGTGCCGCGTTGAGCGTGCACACCAGCGGCAGGAAGTGCCCGCTGGCGTCGGCGAACCCGGCAACGATCCCGGTCGGGTCGGCCGCCGGTTTGGCCGCGACGCTGAACACCGTGCCGGACGTGCCAATCGACACGATGACATCACCGGGCCGCGCGCCGACACCCAATGCCGCGCCCGCGTTGTCGCCCGCACCCGGACCGATCACCACTCCACCCGGAGTCGTGCCGGCGGGCATGGACGGCCCGAGCACCTTGGGCAGCAACGCCTCCCGGCCGAGCGCCAGGCGCAGCAGGTCGGGCCGGTAGTCGCCGGTCGCGGGCGACCAGTATCCGGTGCCGGACGCGTCGCTGCGATCGGTGGTCAGACTGTCCAGATCGGACAATCCGGTCAGCTTCCACGTGAGCCAGTCGTGCGGCAGGCACACCGCCTCGGTGGCCGCCGCATGCGAAGGCTCGTGCGAGGCGAGCCAGCGTAGCTTGGTGACCGTGAACGAGGCGACCGGCACGCTGCCGATCGCGCCCGCCCAGGCCGAAGGCCCGCCCAGCTCGGTGATGAGCTCGATCGCGGCACCGGCCGAGCGCGTGTCGTTCCACAACAGCGCCGGCCGCACGACCTCACCCGAGCCGTTCAGGCACACCATGCCATGTTGTTGCGCCGCAACGGAAATCGCCGCCACGTCGTCGATCCCGCCCGCATCCGCGAGGGCCGCGGTCAGCGCGTCCCACCACGCCGACGGGGGGCACTCGGTGCCGTCGGGGTGCGCGGCCCGGCCGGACCGGACCAGCGCACCCGTCGCGGCGTCG
The DNA here is from genome assembly GCF_003426775.1 of Allorhizocola rhizosphaerae. Taxonomy (GTDB): domain Bacteria; phylum Actinomycetota; class Actinomycetes; order Mycobacteriales; family Micromonosporaceae; genus Allorhizocola; species Allorhizocola rhizosphaerae. The sequence continues at coordinate 19,503 of NZ_QJUG01000113.1, forward strand.
CGGATGACGACCTTGCAGGACTGGGTCGACGAGTCAACACCCGCGACCAGCATGTCAGCGAGCCCCCATGAGGTGCTCCACCGCCAGCTGGTTGAGCCGCACGAAGCCGCAGCCCCGGGCGCCCGTCGCGTCGGCGTCGAACTTCTCGAACGCCGAGTCGTCGGCCAGCAGATCGGCGATGCTCTCGCCTTCTCCCAGAGTGGTTTGGCGAAGCTCGTCGACCTTTGCCGCGGCCATCGCCGCCTGCACCTCCGGATCGGCCCGATATGCCGCGGCCCGCTCCTTCAGCAAGGTGTACATGCGCATGTTGGCGGCCGCCGACACCCACACGCCCTCGATGTCCTCGGTGCGCGAAGGCTTGTAGTCGAAGTGGCGCGGGCCGTCGTAGCCGCCGGTCTCCAGCAGGTCGACCAGGAAGAACGCGTTGAGCAGGTCGCCGTGCCCGAACACCAGGTCCTGGTCGAACTTGATGCCGCGCTGCCCGTTGAGGTCGATGTGGAACAGCTTGCCGTGCCACAGCGCCTGGGCGATGCCGTGCACGAAGTTGAGCCCCGCCATCTGCTCGTGGCCGACCTCCGGGTTGAGCCCCACACGATCGGAGTGCTCCAGCTCGTTGATGAACGCGATCGCATGCCCGATCGTCGGCAGCAGGATGTCGCCCCGCGGCTCGTTGGGCTTCGGCTCGATCGCGAAGCGGATGTCGTACCCACGCTCGATCACATAGGAGGTGAGCAGGTTGAGCCCCTCCTTGTAGCGCTCAAGCGCGTCACGCACATCCTTGGCACCGTCGTATTCGGTGCCCTCACGCCCGCCCCACAACACGTAGGTGTTGGCCCCCAGTTCGGCAGCCAAGTCCACGTTGCGCAGGACCTTGCGCAGCGCGTAACGCCGCACCGAGCGGTCGTTGGCGGTGAACCCGCCGTCCTTGAACACAGGATGTTGGAACAGGTTTGTCGTGACCATGGGCACGGTCATGCCGGTCTCGGCCAGTGCCGCCTTGAACCGGTCGATGTGGTGCTCCCGCTCGGGCTGTGCCGAGCCGAACGGGATCAGGTCGTCGTCGTGGAACGTGACCCCTGAGGCGCCCAGCTCGTGGAGGCGGTGGACGGTCTCGACGGGGTCAAGGGGTGGGCGCGTGGCGTCTCCGAACGGGTCGCGGGCCTGCCAGCCCACGGTCCAGAGGCCGAAGGTGAACTGCGTCATTCTTGCTCCGTAAAGGTCAGCAGGCCGTCCGCGGTGGACGGTCTGGTCGGCCTGCCGTTGATGGTCACCTCGGCCGGCGGGATCACCCCGGCCATGGGAGCGAAGGCGACCGCTGTGACGCGGGCAGGGCCGGTCACCTCAACGTGCAGCCTGTCCCCGACGCGGCGGGCGAGCACGGATGACGTGCCGTGATCATCGCGGATCTCGCATTCGCCGCCGTCGAAGCTCAACAGGGTTATGCTCTCCCACGGCCCGTCCGGGATGCGCTCGCCGGGCCGGGTCGTGGGGATGACGGCTCCGTGCCGGGCGAACAGCGGAACCTCTTGTGTGGCAGCGGAAATCATGGCTGGCCCGGTGTGGACCGCGCCGGTCCACCAGTCGACCCAGTCACCCGCCGGCAGGTAGACGTCCCGGCGCCCCTCGGCGGTGATGGCCGGTGCGACCAGCAGCGACGGGCCGAACATGTATTGGTGCTCGGCGCGCCATGCCAGCGGGTCGCCCGGGAAGTCGACCATCATGGCGCGCATCATAGGCTCGCCGCTGACGGCGGAGGCCTTCGCCACCGAATAGATATAGGGCAGCAACCGATAACGCAGGCGCAGAGCCTCAATTACGTGAGCTTCCACGTTCGGGAACTTCCACGGTTCCCGGGTGGTCGTGCCGTGGAAGCGCAGCAGCGGAGACAGCGCCCCGAACCGGCTCCACTGCAAAAACAAATCATCCGATGGGGTACCGCAAAAGCCGCCCGTGTCATGCGACCAGTACGGCACTCCGGACAGGCCGTGCGCCAGCCCGCCGTTCATCGAGGTGGCCAGGGCCGGATAGGTGCACATGGTGTCGCCGCCCCACTGGGCGGCGTGCCGCTGCCCACCCAGATAGGACGAGCGTGCCCAGACCGTCGAGTGCCCGTGCACCTCCTGCGTGACCGCGCTGACCGCGTCGTTGAACAGCAACGAGTACACGTTGTGCAGCTCGGTGCCGGTCATCCCGTTGAACGCGCGGGCGTCCGCCGGTACCCCCTCGGCAAAATCGGTTTTAAAAACATCTATTCCTTGTACGGCGAGGGGCCGCAGCAGCCCTTGGAACCACTCGGTCGCGGCCGGGTTGGTGAAGTCCACGATCCCGCAAGCGGGGAAGCTGCCATGCCACGAGTCGGCGACGTAGGGCGAGCCGTCGGCCCGCGTGAGCAGGAATCCGCGCTCGGCGGCCTCGGTGAACCGGTCGGACTGCACGCTGATGTAGGAGTTCATCCACGCGCAGACGCGGAAGCCCATGTCGTGCAGCTCCTCCAGCATCGCGGTGGGGTCGGGGAACGCCTTGGTGTCCCAGCGCAACTCGGACCAGCGCCCGTCGGGCTGCCAGTAGGTGTCCAGGTGCAGCACGTCGCACGGGATGCCGTGCTCGCGGATGGTGCGCGCCCGCTCAAGCACCGCCTCCTGGCTGTCGCGGAAGAACCCGGACGAGATCCACGACCCGAACGCCCACTTCGGCGGGCAGACCGGATGGCCGGTCAGCCGGTCGTAACGCTCCAGCACGTCGGCCGGAGTCGGCCCACAAACGACGTAGTAATCGAGCACGTCGTCGGGCACGACGATCTGCAGGGCACTCTGCGTCGAGGCCCCGAAGTCCAGCTCGACCGGCATGCCGGAATCGATCACGAGCCCGTAACCCTTGCTGGACTGGAAGAACGGCACGTTCTTGTAGGCCCGGTCGCCCTCGCTGCCGAACGCGTCGAAGTTCCAGATCACCGGGCGCTGCCCGCGCAGGTTGAGCGGCAGGAACCGCTCGCCCGTGCCGACGACGACCTCGTCTGGCGCGAGGGTGAAGCTGTCGTGGTAGGCCACGATCTCGCCGTCGACGATGGAGCACCCGAACGGCAGCGTGCGCATGCGCCCCGAGATGTCGACCAGCCCCGGCTCGGTGGCGAGCAGGGTCCGCCCGGCGCTGGAAAACCTAATGCCCCATGGATCGAGGGTGATCTCCGCGGTCAGCGGTCCGGATGTGATCGTCACCACGTTGTCGGAGGTCGTGATGCTCGCGGCGGCCGACAGGTCGGGCCGGGTGAGCGGGAGCACGCGGGCCGAGCGGCTGCGCGCGGCCGGGTCGTTGGACAGCCGGACGCGGATGATGCCCTCGCCTGCGGCCGACACCTGCGCATAGAGCGTGGTGCTCGCGGTCGTGATCGCCTTGAGCGTGACCCCGCCCGGCTCGGTGGCGGTGAGCTCGGCATTTGCCACGGACTCGGGGCCCGGGTCGCCGTGTGCCCGGCGGGGGAGCTCGGGCGGATCGGCGACAAAGTATTCATGGGCCACCAACGGGGGGCGGAACGGCATTTACTGCTCCTTGACACAAGCCGGACTGGGCGTCTTTAGTTTTCCGTGTAGCCAAACAAACGTCAACGGGTGGGGTTGGATGGGGTACTGGTTCGGCGGCGACTACAACCCGCGATCACAGGACGAGGTGATCGCGGATCTTCCGTTGATGCGTGAGCTTGGGATCAACATGCTCACCATCGGCGTGTTCTCTTGGTCGCGGATTCAGCCTGCCCCGGATCGGTGGGAGTTCGGCTGGCTCGACCAGCTGATTGGCACATTGCGTGACGCGAAGATCGGCGTGTGCCTGGCCACACCCACCGCGTCGCCGCCGCCCTGGTTCACCCTGGCCCACCCGGAAGCGATGCCGCAGACGCGCGAGGGCGTGCGTCTCACGCACGGCTCGCGGGACACCTACTGCGTCAATTCGGCCGCCTATCGAAGCGCTTCGCATGAGATGGCCTCGCAGTTGGCCGCGCGCTATGGATCGTCAGTCGACCTGTGGCACGTGCACAACGAGTACGGCACGTGGTGCTTCTGCGACAACTGCGCGGTGGCGTTCAGACAGTGGCTGCGTGAGCGTTATGGATCGCTGGGCACGCTGAACGAGGCGTGGTGCACGGACTTCTGGAGCCAGCAGTACGGGCAGTGGGAGGAGATCCTGCCCCCGCGGGCCACGCAGTATCTGCGCAATCCGTCCCAGGAGATGGACTATCGCCGGTTCCTGTCGGACTCTTTGCTGAACGCTTTCGTGGAACAGCGCGATGCCATCAAGGCCGTGTCGAGCGCGCCGGTCACCACCAACTTCGTGCTGGGTGGGTGGGTTCCGGTCGACCACGCCCGCTGGGCGAGCGAGGTCGACCTCGTGGCGATCGACCATTACCCCGACTTCAACGGGCCGTTCCTGCAGGAGGCCGCGTTCGCGGCTGCGGCGGCTCGCGGCTGGGCCGGCGGCCGGCGCTGGCTGCTCATGGAACATCCGCCAACCAAGCACATGCTGCCGTTGGCGATGACGCACATCGAGCGCGGCTCCCTGGGCGCGCTTTTCTTCCAGTGGCGGGCCAACCCGGGCGGGGCCGAACAGTGGCACCCGGCCCTGGTGCCGAATCACTATGAGCAGGCGCTGGAGTTGGGCGCACGGCTACGCCACCTTTCCGAGCAGCGGCAGGCCTCGGACCAGCCCGCGCAGACCTTGCACGGCTATAGGAGGGGCGGCTGTGAGCGCGAAGCTCCGGTTCGCTCCGCGGCCGAGCCCTACCGCGCCACAACCACGGCTTCGCCTGAAGAAACCTCAACCCACTGGAGGCACACGGAGCTTGATTCCGCCGAGATCGCGGTCTGGTACGACGAGGAATGCTTCTGGGCGCTGCAGGCCACGTCGCACCTTCCGGTAGATCTCGACTATCAGGCGACGGTGCAACAATGCCACGCCGTGCTGGAGCGTCACGGCTACGCGGTGGACGTGACGCCGCCGGCATTGTTCACCAAGGGCGCGTGCCCGCCCTATCGCCTGGTAGTAGTGCCCGCCGCTTATCTGCTGTCGGAGGACTCGCTCGGTGCGCTGCGGGACTTCGAGGCGAGCGGCGGGCACTGCGTCTTCCTCGGCCCGTGCGGGGTCGTGGACGAGCACCTGCGCGTGCGCGACACCGCGCCGCAGTGGGAAATCGACGACCTTGAGGGCACGCTGCTGCGGGCCGCAGAGAAGGTGCTCGCCGGCGACTAGTCCCACTGCCGGGTCGATCGGGCTCGATGCTTGACAGGTGTGGAGTGAGCGTTAACACTAGCGAAACGGGCGCGGTCCACGATCACCGGCTAGATCGTTAGCAGTCATGTTAACGCAAACATCGAATACTTGCGATGCCCCCCGTCGCACAGGTGCCAGCCGCCCCGGCCATACCGTCCCCTCCAAGGAGAGTCCGCACCATGTCGAGAGCCTTTGCCAGGGTGGCCGCGCTGCTCGGCGCCGCCTGCCTGCTGTCCGCATCCCTTTCGGTGGCCACGCCGAGGGAGGCGGCCGCGCTTGACCCCTTCACCGGGTACCTGATGGCCCACTTCACCGGCGAATCGGCCACCGGTGAACAGATCTACCTGGCCCACAGCCGCGACGGTCTGCGTTGGACCGACCTGAACAGCGGGGCACCTGTCCTCGTCTCCACGCTTGGCACGCGCGGTGTGCGCGATCCCGCGCTGGTGCGCTCGCCGGCCGGCGACCGCTACTGGATCATCGCGACCGACCTGCGCATCGCCAGTGGTACCTCATGGAGCGACGCCGCCAATCGGGGAAGCAAGTCACTTGTCGTGTGGGAGTCGCGCGACCTGGTGAACTGGTCGGCACCATGGCTGATGAACGTCGCCGGCGGCATCTCCGGCGCGGGCAACGCTTGGGCGCCGGAGGCGATCTGGAACCCCGCGACCAACGACTACGTCGTGTACTGGGCGACGAACTCCGCCCGCAACGGCGTGACAAAGCATCGCATCTGGTACGTGCGCACCAGCGACTTCCGCTCGTTCACCGCGCCGCAGCTGTTCATCGAGCGCGGTGGCAGCCAGGGCATCATCGACACGCAGATCATTGAAGTGCCTAACAGCGTCGGGGGGTACCGGTATTACCGCGCGTCGGCCGACGGGCACATCACCATCGAGGCCAGCAACTCGGTCCTCGGCTCGTGGACAAACCTCGGCAACCTGTCGCACATGGGCATCTCCAACGGCACCGGCGGCGGCAACGTGGTCGAGGGTCCGATGTGGGCGCAGTTCAACGGGCGCAACGAGTGGAATTTGTGGCTCGACCAGTTCGCCACCGGCCGCGGCTACATGCCCATCAGCTCGACCAACCTTGGCAGCGTGCAAAACTTCCGGACGCGCACCGACTACTCCATGGGCGGCACCCGCAAGCGCCACGGTTCGATCCTCAACCTGACCGCCGCTGAGGAGAGCCGCGTGCTGGCGCGCTGGGGCAACAGCACGCCGATCAACCGTATCCAGTCGTACAACTTCCAGGACCGCTATGTGCGGCACTACGACTATGACGTGCGCATCGACCCCAACGTCAGCCCATTGCAGGACTCCCAGTTCCGGGTGATGCCCGGCCTGGCCAACGGCTCCGGCTACGTGTCGTTCCAGTCGGTCAACTTCCCGGGCTATTACCTGCGCCACCACAATTACGACTTCGTGCTGGCGGCCAACGACGGCACGTCGACGTTCGCGGCCGACGCCACCTTCCGGCAGGTCGCGGGATTGGCGAGTTCGAGTTGGGCCTCTTTCCAGTCGTACAACTTCCCCGACAGATACATCAGGCACTACGCGTATGCGCTCCGGCTCGACCCGATCACGGACGCGCAGGGGCGCAGTGACGCCACCTTCCGCATAACCTCATGACGCGCGACGTGTCTTAGCGGGCAGGCTGCCGGGTGCGTGGAGGTTCACCCACAGGGCGAGTTCGTCGTAGGCGTTGCGCGCGACGGCGTAGTAAGCACCCGGCACGCGACCGCCCAGCCCGGGGCCGTTGCCGCACAAGGCATCGGTCCCGGCGCCGGAGGACATGACCAACACCAGCCAGGCGCGGCGTGCCGGACCGTCCGGGGGCGGGCCAGTCGCTCGGCGTCGGCAACGGCCCGTTGGGCGACCCGGCAGCGGTTGGCATGCACCTGCGGCGCTCAGCCGGTTGCCGTGGCGTCCGGCTGCGGATCGGTCGGCGGAGGCGTGGTCGCGGGCAGGCGTGCCAGGCGCGACACCACCGCGTCGGCCAGCGCCTCGGCGGCCGGGCCG
>NZ_QJUG01000114.1 GCF_003426775.1 Allorhizocola rhizosphaerae
GCTGGACACAGGTCGCTTCTTCGATGCCACAACATCCAGTGTGGCTTCACGCAGCGTCGTGGTGGTGGTCATCACGGCACCTTTCCCGCCGAGTCCTCACTCAGCGTGTCGGTGCCGGAAACACCGTTCGTTACACAGTCTCGTGGAGGTTGGCGTGGTTGAGGTCAAGGTTGCCGACATGGCAGTGGCTGAGGTTGAAGTCGGTGAGGTTGGCCCGCGCGAGGTCGAGGTCCATGGGTTGGCGCTGAGGGGTGCGCCAGAAGGTTTCGGGTTCTTGGTTGAGGTTGCGCAGGTGGGTGTGCGTGGCAAGCAGGCGTTGTGCCGTCTGGCGGACTTGGAACTCCTGCTGCTGCTCGGTGCGCTGCCGGAGGATGTCGGCGCGTTGTGCGGGCGTGGTACGGATACGTGTCCGCTTGGGTGCAGGGCCGGGCTGAGTAATGTGCCGTGGTGGGGTGTAGGGCATGCGCAAATAGGCGCAGATGACATCGACGACTGTCTGGCGCATGTGCGGGTTATTCTGGCCGACCCGCTCCAGGGCGTAGAGGCCCGCTAGGCGCACGGCCGCCTTGTCGCTGCCCAATTGGGCCGCAGCGGCAACGTAAAGCTCGGTAATGCGCTGTTCCTGAGCATCACGTTCGGTGAAGTGCTGGGCCTGCTCGGTGGTGGACTGACGGCGAAAGGCCAGCAGCAAGGTCGCAGCCGCGCCAATCCCTGCCGCAACGGTCAACGCGGTACGGATCGCTTCAAGCTTCAGCGTGGCGGCGTCTTTGCTACTCATGGTGGGCGGCGTACTGCCGGTTTGGGTGGCAGTCCAATCGGTGAGCAGATATAAGGCCAGCCAACCCCCGCCCACCACTGCAGCTGAAACGATCAGGATGGAAGGAAGCCACGGCAACGGCCTGCGACGGCCTACATTCCGGACAGCCCAGACGCGGCGTAGATAGGTAAGCACTGATCCCACCCGCACCATTGTGGGCGTAGTGGGCAACAACGCGCATCGCCTCGACGTCAACCGCGAAAATGGCCGCCCTGAGCAACCTCGCCAGCTTTACTTCCAGCCCAGGGGGAGAGCAGATCAAATAGGAAGCCGACCGCGAAGATGGCTAACGCTGCCACCGCACCTTGTGACGCGGTCGATCAGCGCCGAGAACCCTGGCCACCAACTGCAGACCGCCGCGATATTCCGCAATCACGCCTGCCGTGGCCGAAGCACCGCCACCGGTCAGCACCGGCACAGCCCCGGCTGCCGAGGACAAACACCATCGGCAACAGCAATAAGGTGGTGGCCGCACCCAGCCAGCTCGCTATGGCCTTTGTCGACATGCGATGGCCGCATGTCTCACCGAAGGAACACAAGAGTATCGCTGATGCGCTGGCGACCGTGACGCCCGCATTGGTAGCCACGAAGGCCGGAGCACCTGAAGCTCAAGGGGCAGCACCCCTACGGCTGGGCCTTCTTCAAGGCTCGCCGTGCCAACGGTGAACCGCCCGCACGGTTGGCGGAAGCGGTGAAATGGCTGTGGCCCGTAAGCGGGCGGTATTATCCGGATGCCTGCGATACGGGTGGAGCTACGCCTCTTTCAGGCCCATCCCATGGCAGGGCTTACATGGAGCGGGCCAAAGATCGAGGAAGAGGTCGACATGCGGGTCGTGGCCAACCCGGAACAGATAGAACGACTCTTGGCCGGAGTAGCGGAGGATACGCCCCAACTGGAGGGCTTTTCGTGTTCTGACGCCACAGGAGGCCGCCTCACCCGTGGCGCACAGGCCCTACGACCTTCGGCACTTCTGCCTAAGCCTCTGCCTCGCTGCCGGCGTCGCCCGGACCCGGTTCGCTAAGTGGGCCGGCAACTCGGTCGCGGTTCTCCTGCGGGCGTATGCCAAGTGTATCTTCGGTGATGTTGATCTAGATCTGAAGCGCATGGGCATCGCGCTGGCGGCGCCATCGTTTCCGCACGTAGGCGGCGCGGGAAACTTTGCCGCGCATTTGCCGTGACGGCCGGGCCTCAGTTAGATCCCGTGGGACGGAGTAAGACACCTGTGCGAACGCCCCCGACCTGTTCTCGCAGGTTGGGGGCGCTTTTTGCACCTGGTGGCGGGTGTTGGGTTCGAACCAACGTAGCTCTCGCGACGGTTTTACAGACCGTTCCCATTGACCACTCGGGCAACCCGCCTGGGTTTGTGCGCTCGTAAGAATAGCGGCATCGGTGGGGGAATGTGCAACCGGGTTGGAGCATGGTCACAGCGAGTCTGCTAAAACGGTACGCATGGCTGCTAACCCGTCCTTCGACATCGTCAGCAAGGTAGACCGGCAGGAGGCAGACAATGCGCTCCGCCAGGCCCAGAAGGAGCTGGCGACCCGGTTCGACTTCCGCGGCACCGGCGCAGAGATCGACTGGGCTGGGGAGGAGGCGGTGACCATCCAGGCCGGCACGGAGGATCGGGCCAAGGCGGCGCTTGAGGTGTTCAAGGAGAAGCTGGTCAAGCGCAACATCTCGCTCAAGTCGCTGGACGCGGGCGAGCCGCGCGCCTCGGGCAAGATCTTCAAGATCGAATGCAAGATCGTTCAGGGGATCGACGCCGAGAAGGCGAAGGCGATCTCGAAGAAGATCCGCGAGGAGGGGCCGAAGGGCGTGCAGGCCCAGATCCAGGGCGACCAGCTGCGCGTGACCGGCAAGAAGAAGGATGACCTGCAGGCCGTCATCCAGTTGCTGAAGGGCGCCGACCTGGGCGTGGCCCTGCAGTTCACCAACTATCGATAGGCGCTGGTGGGTCCCGCCGCGCTGATGACCCACATCTTCGCGGCGGGACGCGGTACACGATGCTATGCGACTTGCTACTTGCACAAGCCTTGCAATGTGCCAATCGCGACTAAGCCAAGATAGTTACGAGAACGGGTCGTTGGCGAACCCGCGCAGCCGCTCCGCGATCGCGAACGCCCGATCGTCCGGTCCAGTTTGGACACGGTGATTGGTGATGGCGTTGGCCAGCATCCGCAACTGCTCCGACGGCAGCAGGGTCAGGCCACTCCCGCGCAGCGGGAGCGTCATGCGGCGCCCCGTCTTGGGATCCGTCACCGTCATCACCTCGACCCGCTGCGACCTCACGTCGTGCGTCCCGCCCTCGATGCCCGCCGTTGCCAAATCCTGTTTTCTGGTACGCAATCCGCCTCGCATGTGCAGCACCGAGCCCTCCAGCCAGGCGCCCGTGCGCAGCACGCGCAGCGCCAGGTACACCGCGACAAGCACGACGATCAGCGCGCACAGCGCGCCGGCCCCGGCCAAGCTCATCAGCGTGGCGCTGGATCCCTCGGCGCCCGGCCCCGGCACGAGTTTCCCGTTCTCGTCCACATGCCACTTACCGTCGGGCAGCGACGAGCCGATGACCTCTCGCCCGCCGAACGCCAGCCCATATGCCATGAGTCCGACGGAGACCCCGATGCCCAGCATGACCAGTGCCACCACGATGGTGATGGCCTTCACCGAACCCGAAGGGCCGGTGGAGAGTTTGACTCGCGGAGGGTGCGCCATGGCGGGGAGCCTATCGGCCCCCGCCAACGTGCCTATCTGTACTGAATGGCGCTGGAGCGGGCCATGGCTTCCAGGCGCCGCACGCGCTCCTGCATCGGCGGGTGGGTCGAGAACAGGCTCGCGATCCCGCCGCCCCGCAGCGGATTGTCGATCATCAGATGGGCCGAGCTCGCCAGGCGCCCCTCGGCGGGCAGGGGCAAACGCTGGGTACCCAGATGAATCTTTCTCAGAGCGTTCGCCAATGCCAGCGGATCGTTGCTCAGTTCGGCGCCCGACGCGTCGGCCTGGTATTCGCGGCTGCGGCTGATCGCGAGCTGGATGATGGTCGCGGCCATGGGCCCGAGGATCAGCATGAGCAGCAGGGCGACCGGGTTGATGCCGTCCTCGTCGTCGCCGCCGCCAATCGGGATGAAGAAGGCGAAATACGACAACATCGTGATGATCCCGGCGAGTGCGGCCGCCACGCTGGAGATCAGGATGTCGCGGTTGTACACGTGGGCGAGCTCGTGCCCGATGACGGCGCGCAGCTCGCGGTAGTCCAGGACGCGCGCGATGCCTTCCGTCACGCACACCGCCGCGTTTTGCGGGTTGCGCCCGGTCGCGAACGCGTTGGGCTGCATGACGGGGCTGACGTACAGGCGCGGCATCGGCTGCCCGGCCTGCGTCGACAGCTCCCTGACCATCTGGTAGAGCTGCGGGAACTCCGGCTCGCTCACCGGCCGCGCGCCCATCGAGCGCAGGGCCAGCTTGTCGGAGAAGAAGTAGCTCACGCCGTTCATGATCAGCGAGATGATGCCGGCGATGACCACGCCGCCGCTGCCCCCGAGCAGGTACCCGACGAGCAGGATGAGTCCGGTGAGCAGCCCGAGGAGGGCCGCTGTCTTGAGGCCGTTGTGACTTCGCACGTTAACTCCTTCGATGTGGGCTACCCGGTTCAACGTGGCCGTGCCCGGTCGATCTTCCTCGGAAACGCTGTGAACATGCTGGACCGGTCACTTGCGCTTTTGCGAAAAATCGTCACAATCAGGTGAATGGGGGCAATGCTGTCCCCGCGCGAGCTGAAGACGACGCTGATCCAAGTCGGCTCCGCGGGAGTGCTGGCGACGGCGCTCGGGCTGGCCATGGGCCACGGCTTCCCCCTGTTCGCACCCCTGACCGCGATCACTCTGATCCAGGTGCTGTGCGCGCCGCACCACCGCGGGCTGTGGCTGCTGCTATTCGGCGAGGTCAACGGGGCGCTGGTGACCACGCTGTTCATTCCGCACTTCTCCACCAGCCATGCCGCGCTCAACGCGCTGATCGGGGCCGTCGTCGCGGTGTCCGTGGCTTACACCACCACCCCGCGCGACCCCATTCGCCTGGTCAATGAGGCAATCGAGCCCGTGCTCACCCGCCTCGCGGCCAACGTCCGAGCCATCGCCTCCGCCCTGCGCACCGGCGACCCCTCCGCCGCGGGTGCCGCCGTCTTCGCGCTCAACGAGTCCGACGACGATCTGCAGAGATTGAAGGAGGTGCTGCTCCAGGTCCGCCGTTCGGCCGTGCTGACCCGCCTGTCAGGCCGGGATTTAGCCGGGTACCTGGCGACAGCCAAGGAAATCGACTTCGCCGTCAGGGACATCCGCACCATGGCCCGGCACGCGTGGTGGGGAGTGCTGCGCACCGGCGAGCCCGTGCCCAATGGCCTGCCACAGATGCTCGAAACGCTCGCCGACGGGCTGGCCGTGCTTCGCGACGAGATGCACACCGATGGGCAGTTGCACGGAGCCAGACCCCTGCTCGTGTCGGCAGGGCGCTGGGTCGACGTCATGCGCGCCCAACCGCTGTCCATCTCCGCCGCCACGGTCGCCGCCAGCGCCGACGCGGCCGTGCTCGACCTGCTGATCGCGACCGGCGTGCCGGTCAACGACGCTGACCAGATGCTGCGCCGGCCCTCATACAGCTGAGCAACCCGGCGGCTGAGGCGATCGTCACCACCGCCGCAGCCGCCCCCCGTTGGTATTGCCTCCTGACCCCTGCCACTGAGTCAGGCCAACAGTCTCGTGCGCCCTGGTTGCGTATCGGTTGCGTGATGTCCATCGATACCAAGGGGACAGCGCGGGCGGAACGCGTGACCTAATCTGCTAATGGTGTACTTCCGGGTGTTGGGGCCCTTATCCGTAGAGGGCGGTCAATCCCGGCCGCTGCCGCTGAGACCGGCGATGCAGCGGCGGCTGCTGGCTGCGTTGCTGGCGAATGCCAACGAGTGTGTGGCCTTGGAAGAGCTGATGTCCGCCCTCTGGGGAATGGACTGCCCGCCTGCCGCCCGCAAGACGATCCAGGTCTATGTGCGCCGGCTGCGGATCGCGTTGGGTGAGCAGACGCGCATCGCGCATGAGCCGGCCGGATACCGCATCATCGCCGCGCCGGGCGAATTGGACGCGGCCGAGTTCGCGCAGCTGATGCCGCAAGGGCGCCTGCGGGAGGCGCTCGGCCTGTGGCGAGGGCGTGCCTTCGAGGACGTCAGGGAGTTTCCACCCGTGTCGGACGCTGCCCAGCGCTTGGACGAGGAGCGCCTGCGTGTCGAGGCTGCGCACATCGCAGCCGAGCTGGAAGCCGGCAAGCATCACGAGCTGATCCCACAATTGCGCGCATTGACGGATGCTCATCCCCATCGCGAAGACCTTCGCGGTCACCTGATGCTGGCTCTCTATCGCGCCGGTCGTCAGGCGGAGGCGCTGGAGATCTATCTGAGCACCAGAACGTTGCTCGCGGACGCGCGGGGTCCGAGCCGCGAGCCCTCGCCGATCTCGCCGCCTGTGCATATCTCCCACTGGCGCTACGGGTCGCGGCGGCCAACCTCAATGATCATCCGCACCGGTCCATCGCCGCTCACGTCCAGGCGCTCCTGGGCGGTGGGGACCGGCTCGGCGCCCTCGCCATCGAGGACGACCCGCAGACCGCCGTCCAGGCGACCTTCGACCAGTCCTATCAGGACATCGAGCCTGACATCGGGCGGACCTTTTGCTTCCTCGGCCTCGTCCCGGGACCGGACTTCACCGCCGAGTCGGTCGCCGTGCTGGCCGACCTCACGGTCCAGATTGCGCAACGCCACCTAAGTCGGCTGACAAGTGCTCACCTGCTCAACCAGACCGGTCCCGACCGTTACAGCTTCCATGACCTGCTACGCCATGGCAGATTTGGCCGACGTCCATCTCGCACAGGGTCGATATGACGCGGCTACCGACGCGGCGCAACGTGCCATGGAGCTCGCACGGGATGTCGGAAACGGTCGGGCCGAGATCATGGGCTTGGTATTGACCGGGCGGATCCGCGCGGCCATGGGCAATCTCGCCGAGGCGAGGTCCCACCACGAGGTCGCACTCCAAATCGCGGACGGGCTTATCGGCGCAACCTATCCCAAAATCGTCCCCGTATTGGCGCTCGCCACGGTCCTGCGAGAAATGCGAGAACTGGAGAGAGCGCGGGAAAGTGCGGGCCGTGGATTGGCTTTGGCTCGGCAGGGCGGTCACAGGGTGGCTGAGGGGCGGGCATTGACATTATTGGCCAAATCGAGATTGATCAGGGAAACGCGGCTGCGGCCGGCGAACTGGCCCGTGCCGCGCTCGCCAGTCATCAGAAGACGGGCTACCGACAGGGAGAAATGGAAACAATCGGATTGATCCGACACCTTGAGGCGCGTTCCCATGGCAATCTTGACGTCGACGGCATGGACTAACGGATGGAATTTATGTCCGGACGGAGGTCGTTCACCTGGATTCGCGGTTGAGTTTGTACAGTCTTGGAGCCTGCCCCGTTAGGGACATAACGTCACCGAACAGCTATAATTCCGCGTGTCGTCGGTGTGGCACGCCGGGTAGGCTTTCCTGAGTGCTTGGGACTGTGGCACGATCCGTATAGTCCTATGACCTGAGACCGTTTTAAATGGAGTCGAAGATGCGCACTGGCAGACTTGGCCGCGTGATCGGCTGCGCTGCGGCTATTGCAGCATTCGGCATTGCCTTTAGCGGCGCGGCCCAGGTTGACACTACTGTCGTTGCACCGGTTGCAGACGGGGTTGAACAGCAGACGGACGACTTTACGTGGCACTCGGAGCCACCCGCCCAGCAGACGGCTGCCCTCACGGGAAGCGACTTCAGCTGGCACTAGTTTTGTTCGCTACCGACTACGAGGCGGGCTGGGGCGGTGAGAGCCAAAGCACCTGTGCGCCGGTCCGCTGAGCTCGCCTGGCTTGTGACAGGCCCGCTTGCCGTGATGACCGCGGGCCTGCTGGCGTTAATCGCGAACATCTCGGCGGAGCCATTGGGAAATTGGTGGCTTGGCCTGCTGTTCTGCATCCTGTTCTTCGCCGCCGAGACCACGCGGCTGCAGTTTGAGGTCCGCCGCCAGGGGTTCATGCTGACCCCGCTCGAGATCCCGTTGGTGCTCGCGCTCGCCTATCTGCCGCCGATCACCGTCGTGCTCGCCCGTGTCCTGGTCTCGCTTGTCCTTCAGCTCTACCGGCGGAACCCTGCGGCGAAGATGGGTTTCAACGTCGCGCTGCACGCGTGTGGGGCAGCCTTCGCCGCATTCTTGGTTGCCGCCTTTTCGCCGTTGGATGCGACTTCGCCACAGGCCTGGGTGGTGCTCCTGGCGGCGGTGCTGGGAAATCTCCTGATTTCGCTCTGTGGTGTCATTGGCGTCATTACGCTTGTGCAGGGCAGGACACCCGTTCATGAGCTGGTCGGCACCGTCGTGCCGGGAGTCGTCGTCGCGCTGATCAACATTACCGTCGGGCTCGTGGTGCTGCTTGTGCTGCAGCAAAATCTGTGGTCGCTGCTCTTGCTGGTGGCTCTTCTGACCTGCTTTGTCGTCGCCTACCGGGCCTACGCGCAGGCCGCTCACCAGCACCGCACGCTCGCAGAGATCTACGACCTCACGCGGGCGATCTCCGACGCGCCACACGACGGGACGCTTCCCGATGTCTTGCTCGCCCGCGTGCGTCGACTGTTGCAAGCCGAATATGCGACGCTGTGGCTTCCTGCCCAGGGTCGGCACGTCGAGGTGCTGCTCAGCGCGCGACCGGACGATCACGGCTTGCTTGACGTGGCGGCCGCACCCGAGGCCATGCGCAAACAGGCGCTCGAGTCTGGACAGACGGTCGCGGCCGGGCAACGGCTCGGAGACGAACAGCAGCGGGTTCTGTTGCGCGAAGCGGGCATCAAAGACGCGATCATCGTTCCGCTGCGTGCGGGTTCAGCGGTCATTGGCACCCTCGAAGCGGCCGGCCGCCTCGGCGATCACAGCCACTTCGCGCAGGCGGACGTGCGGCTGCTGGAGGCGGTGGCGGCGCATGCGGCCGTGGCGGTGGAAAACAACCGGTTGGTCGATCGGCTGCGGTTCGACGCCTATCACGACGCGTTGACCGGGCTGCCGAACCGGCGGCGGATGATCCAGGCGCTCGACGACGCGGTGCGGGTGCGCACGCATGGCGAGGTTGTCGCGGTGCTGATGTTCGATGTGGACGGGCTGCGCGATGTCAACGACTCGCTCGGGCACGCGGCAGGCGACCGGCTGGTGGCTGAGGTGGCCACGCGGCTGCGCGCGATCGCCCCGCCCGCCGCGCTGGTGGGGCGCGTCGGTGGGGACGAGTTCGTGGTGATGCTGCGGGCGGCCAGCGCCGATGCCGCGCTCGCGCTGACCACGTCGCTGCGCAGCCAGCTGCAGGACCCGATGACGATCGGCACGCTGACGCTCGATGTGGACGCGGCCGCCGGGATCTCGCTGCACCCCGATCACGGCTCCGACCCGGCGATGCTCCTCCAGCGGGCCGATGTGGCGACGCACTCGGCGAAGTCCTCGGCCAACGGCGTGCAGCTGTTCGATCCCGCGCTGGAGTCGCGCTCGGTGCGCCGGCTCGGTCTCGCGGGCGACCTGCGGCGAGCTCTGGACAACGACGATCTCGAGGTGTACTTCCAGCCCAAGGTGAGCCTGCCCGACCGGCGCCTGGTGGGCGTGGAGTGCCTGGCGCGGTGGGAGCACCCGACGCACGGCGCGGTCGCCCCCGAGGACTTCGTGGCGGTGGCGGAGCACACCGGGCAGCTGGGCCGGCTGACCGAGTTCGTGCTGCGCGAGGGCCTGCGACGGGCCCGGCAGTGGGTGGACGCCGGGCGACCGCTGTCGGTCGCGGTCAACCTGTCGCCGCGCACGCTGCATGACACCGACTTCGCCGACCGGGTGGACGAGCTGCTCCAGGCCTATGGGGTGGCGCCCGACCGGCTCACGCTGGAGATCACCGAGGACGGCGTGGTCGAGGGCATAGATCGTCATCTGCCGACCCTGCATCGTCTATATGATCTTGGTGTTCGGCTCTCCGTGGACGATTTCGGTACCGGATATTCATCTCTGTCTTATCTGAGGCGGTTGCCGGTGCACGAGGTGAAGGTCGATCGGTCGTTCGTGCAGGGCATGGCCACCGATCCGGGCGACTTCGCGATCGTGCGCGCCGTGGTCGACATCTCGCGCCACTTCGGCCTCGCCGTGGTGGCCGAGGGCGTGGAGAGCGAGCTCACGCTCGGCCTGCTCGACGAGATCGGCTGCCACATCGGGCAGGGCTTCCTGTTCTCCCGCCCGCTGCCCTACGAGCGGCTGGAGGCTTGGCTGGGCGTGCAGACCGATGCCGAGCCCACCCCGTTGGGCGAGGTTCGCCGCTTGCGGGCGGTGAGCTAACCCGATTTCCGGTTGCTCAGGGCTACGTGTACTCTTATCGAGGCACTCGCCCCCTTAGCTCAGTCGGCAGAGCGTCTCCATGGTAAGGAGAAGGTCTACGGTTCGATTCCGTAAGGGGGCTCGGACGGGCCTTTCTCGGCCCACCACACGGCGGCGGTGTAGCTCAGATGGCAGAGCAAGCGGCTCATAATCGCTGTGTCGCCGGTTCAAGTCCGGCCACCGCTACAGCTACACAACCTGGCAGCAAACCAGCACCACAAAGTTCGACGAGCAAGTGAGAGGGCACTCCTGTGGCCAAGGCAACCGACGTCCGTCCGAAGATCACCATGGCGTGCACGGACTGCAAGGAGCGCAACTACATCACCAAGAAGAACCGCCGCAACGACCCGGATCGCATTGAGCTGAAGAAGTTCTGCCCGCGTTGCGGCAAGCACACGGCGCACCGCGAGACGCGCTGACCGACGCACTCTTCCAAGGGGTGGTCCACTGTGGGCCACCCCTTTTGGCGTAGGTTTCTCAGCATGCCGTTAGACCAGTCGTTCGTCGGGCGCAGCTATCCGCCGACCGCGCCCTACCAGGTGGGGCGGGAGAAGGTCCGCGAGTTCGCGACCGCCATCGGGGCCACCGATCCGCTGCACTTCGATCCGGAGGCCGCCAAGGCGGCGGGCTATCCGGACGTCGTGGCGCCGCCCACCTTCCCGATCGTGCTCACCATGGCCGCGCTCAAGGTGATCGTCCTGGATCCGGATCTGGGCGTCGACTACAGCCGCGTCGTGCACGGCGATCAGCGCTTCTCCTACAACCGCCCGGTCGTGGCGGGCGACGAGCTGGTCGTGGTCAACCACATCGAGGAGATCATGACGCGCGCCGGAAACGACTTTCTGACCACCCGGCAGGAGGTCCGCACGACCGCCGATGAGCTGGTGGCCACCGTCTGGCACAAGACCGTGGTGCGGGGGGAGAGCGCATGAGATTCGAGCAGAGCCAGGTCCTGCCCGAGCAGATCTTTCAGGTCACCCGGGCCGATCTCGTCCGCTATGCGGGCGCGTCGGGCGACTTCAATCCGATTCACTGGAGCGAGCGGTTCGCCACGTCCGTCGGGCTGCCGGGTGTGATCGCGCACGGCATGTTCACCATGGCGCTTGCCGGCCAGGCGGTCGCGGTCTGGGCCGGGACGGGCGACGCGATCGTCGACTTTGGAGTGAGATTCACCCGTCCGGTACCGGTTCCCGACACCGACGAGGGCACCGACATCAGCTTCACGGCGGTGGTCAAGGCGGCTGACGCCGACTTCGCCACGCTCGAATTGACCGCCGTATGTCGCGGCGAAAAAGTGCTTGCCCAGGCCAGGGCGAAGGTCAAGCAGTTTTGACCGTTTTTCAGTGGGGTACCGGTTGGCCTGCCCGCCCCTGTGCCCGTACACTGGTCGGCCGTAGGGCTTCCCGAAATTGGGGAAGCTCTCGTGGGGCTTCCCCAGACTTGGGGACGCTCTTAGGGGTGTGGCGCAATTGGCAGCGCAGCGGTCTCCAAAACCGCAGGTTGCAGGTTCGAGTCCTGTCGCCCCTGCGTCTATGTGCACCATGGGCGTTTGATGCAGGGTGCAGCACCCCGAGCATGGAAGTAGGGTCGAAGTGGCCGAGAGCAACCGACGCGGTGACGAAGACGCCGCGGCCGAGCATGTCGAAGACGTGTTCGATGACGCTGTCGATGACGACGCTGCTGCCGACGACGACAAGGCCAAGGGCGGCACGGCCCTCAAGACGAAGACCAAGTCCGACCCGGACAGGGTGGGCTTCTTCGGCCGGTTGGGCCGCTTCTTCCGCGAGGTCATCGCCGAGCTGCGCAAGGTCATCTGGCCGACCCGAAACGAGCTGCTGACCTACACCGCAGTGGTCGTGGTCTTCGTCTCGTTCATCACCGCGATCGTCGTCGGCCTGGACTTCGCCTACGCTAAGGGCGTGCTGTTCGTCTTCGGTAACCCGAAGCCGTAGAGTCGTGGTGCGGGACAAACCGCGCCGTAAAAGTGTGGAAGTGAGTAAGCGTGTCCGAGTACGACGAGACGACCGATCAGACCGACAAGACCGCTGCGGGCAGTGCGTCGGTGGCGGTGGCCGCGGGGCACGCTGAAGAGGCGGAGTTCGACCCGGCGGCCGAGCTGCGCCAGAAGCTGCGCTTCGCGCCCGGCGACTGGTATGTCGTGCATTCCTACGCCGGCTACGAAAACAAGGTCAAGGCCAACCTCGAGACCCGGATCACCTCGCTGGACATGGAGGAATACATCTTCCAGGTCGAGGTCCCGACGCGCGAGGAGATCGAGGTCAAAAACGGCAAGCGCACGCAGGTGCAAAACAAGGTCTTCCCCGGCTACCTGCTGGTGCGGATGGACCTGACGCCCGAGTCCTACTCGTGTGTGCGCAACACGCCTGGGGTCACCGGCTTCGTCGGTTCGACCGACCGGGCCGACCGGCCCGCCCCGCTGAGCCTCGACGAGGTGCTCAAGTGGCTGCTTCCGGCGGTCGAGCAGGCCGGGCCGAAGAAGGCCAAGCCCGAGGTGCGCGTGGTCGACTTCGAGGTGGGCGACTCGGTCACAGTCACCGACGGCGCCTTCGCCTCCCTGCCGGCGACGATCAGCGAGATCAACGTCGATCAGCAGAAGCTCAAGGTGCTGGTGTCGATCTTCGGTCGGGAAACCCCGGTTGAGCTCAACTTCAACCAGGTTTCCAAGATCTAATTCGAGTACGTTACTCTAGAACGTCCGGCCCATGCTGACCGTGCATGGGCCGTTTTCGGTGAACGCAATCAAACCAAGCCCAGGAAGAGACATGCCTCCGAAGAAGAAACTCGTCAAGACCTTCACGCTGCAGCTGAAGGCCGGACAGGCGACGCCGGCCCCGCCGGTGGGTCCCGCGCTCGGCCAGCACGGCGTGAACATCATGGAGTTCTGCAAGGCGTATAACGCCCAGACAGAGTCCCAGCGCGGCGACATCATCCCGGCGCAGATCAGCGTCTACGAGGACCGCACCTTCACCTTCGTGCTCAAGACCCCGCCTGCCGCTCAGCTGCTGATCAAGGCGGCCGGCGTGCCCAAGGGCTCGGGCGTCCCGCACAAGGAGAAGGTCGGTTCGGTCAGCCGCGAGCAGGTGCGCGAGATCGCGCAGAAGAAGATGGCCGACCTCAACGCCAACGACCTGGACATGGCCGAGCGGATCATCGCCGGCACCGCCCGCTCCATGGGCATCACCGTCCAAGACTGAAACCACAGTGGGAGGGCCCTTTTCTCGGGCCCGCCAACGACCACAGGAGATAAGAAACTCATGCAGCACGGCAAGAATTACCGCAAGAGCGTGGAGCTCGTCGATCGTTCGAAGCTCTACACGCCCGCAGAGGCGATCAAGCTCGCCAAGGAGACCACCAAGGTCAAGTTCGACGCCACGGTTGAGGTCGCGATGCGCCTCGGCGTCGACCCCCGCAAGGCGGACCAGATGGTTCGCGGCACGGTCAACCTGCCCCACGGCACGGGCAAGACGGCCCGTGTGATCGTGTTCGCCGCCGGTGACAAGGCGGCGGAGGCAGAGGCGGCGGGCGCAGACGCGGTCGGCACCGACGAGCTGGTGGCTCGCATTCAGGGTGGCTGGCTGGAGTTCGACGCCGCCATCGCCACGCCCGACCAGATGGCCAAGATCGGTCGGATCGCGCGGATCCTGGGCCCGCGCGGTCTGATGCCCAACCCCAAGACGGGCACCGTGACCATGGACATCACCAAGGCGGTCAACGAGATCAAGGGCGGCAAGATCACCTTCCGGGTGGACAAGCACTCCAACCTGCACCTGATCATCGGCAAGGCGTCGTTCGAGGCCGAGAAGCTGGTCGAGAACTACGCGGCGGTGCTCGACGAGGTGCTGCGGGCCAAGCCGTCCGCCGCCAAGGGCAAGTACCTGAAGAAGGTCTTCCTGACCACGACGATGGGTCCGGGCATCCCGGTCGACCCCAACATCATCAAGAACCTGACCGAGGCCACGGCCGAATAGGCGGGTCTGGTGTGACGCAGGGCGCTGTGCAAGCGGCGCCCCGCGTCAGGTAAAGTATCCGAGTTCCACCCAAAGACCGCTGGTCACTGTGTTCGCACACAGGCGAAGGTCCCGCTTGCGCGGGCGGCCCGCGCAGGGATGTGATGGCAAGCCTTTCGGCACTCGTGCCGTGAAGCCCCGTGCGCCCTGCGCCGGGGCGTTTTCGTTTGTTGCGCATCGACCAGCCAGGAGCACGAGAGAGAGGAGGGGACATGGCGGACAAGATCCGTATCGACAAGTCCGGTGCCGTTGCCGAGCTGACCGAGAAGTTCCAGTCGTCCAACGCCACGGTGCTCACCGAGTACCGCGGATTGACCGTGAAGCAGCTCACCGAGCTTCGCCGCTCGCTGGGCGGCGCGACCTACACGGTGGCGAAGAACACGCTCGCCAAGCGCGCCGCGGCCGACGCCGGTCTTGCCGGTCTCGACGATCTGTTCACCGGTCCTACCGCGCTCGCCTTCGTCTCCGGTGACGTGGTTGAGGCGGCCAAGGGCTTGCGCGACTTCGCCAAGGCCAACCCGCAGCTCGTCATCAAGGGCGGCGTCTTCGAGGGCAAGCCGCTTTCGGCGGCCGAGGTCACGAAGCTTGCCGACCTGGAGTCCCGTGAGGTTCTGCTGGCGAAGCTCGCCGGCGGCATGAAGGCCAACCTGAGCAAGGCCGCAGCGCTGTTCCAGGCGCCGTTGGCACAGGCCGTGCGCACGGTCGACGCTCTGCGGGCCAAGCGCGAGAACGAAAACGAATAGGCGGTGTCACCGTCGACGTTTCGGCTTGTCGATCTTGCAACACGCTCTTCCGTTTGCAAGATCGATCCTGCCGAGGCGTCGACATCCCGGGCGGCATTGCCCGCGCGTTGCTTTAGCACGCGCAAGGAAACAGAGAGAGGTTGCCTGATATGGCGAAGCTGAGCACCGACCAGCTGCTCGACGCGTTCAAGGAGATGACGCTGATCGAGCTGTCCGAGTTTGTCAAGACCTTCGAGGAGACGTTCGACGTCAAGGCTGCCGCGCCGGTCGCGGTCGCCGCCGCGCCGGGTGCCGGTGGTGGCGCTGCCGCCGCCGAGGCCGAGCCGGAGAAGGACGAGTTCGACGTGATCCTTGAGGGTGACGGCGGCAAGAAGATCCAGGTCATCAAGGTCGTGCGTGAGCTGACCGGCCTGGGCCTGAAGGAGGCCAAGGACGCCGTTGAGGCGGCGCCGAAGGCCATCCTGGAGAAGGTCAACAAGGAGGCCGCCGAGAAGGCCAAGGCCAAGCTTGAGGCCGAGGGCGCGAAGGTCTCCCTCAAGTAATTGAGCGGGGTCTCCCTTCAAGCAAAGGCTCAAGTGAAAGAAGGCCATAAGTCTTTGTGACTTGAAGCCGACTCGACAACAGGGCGGGTTACCTGCGGGTTACCCGCCCTTTGTCGTGGAAGGGCTTGACTGGACCGGGATGGGCATGCAGGCTTTTACGGGTAAGACCTGTGGTGCGGAAGTCGCCACGGATTGTGGCGCAGAGCGCGGCCGGCACCGGCAACCGGTGTTCCACGGCACGTTCTGCGAAAGCCTGCCGTGGGGACTCGACAGGGATCTGCCTTTCGGCTACACTGCTAGTTTGCGCTGCCCTTCGGCTGGTCCCTGCCCTTAATGTCCTCGCGGATGTAACGGTCAGGGTTTGTCGGGGTGCTCGCAAAACGGCCGTTGCACCACCGGTCCTCGGAAGGACGTATCTTGGCAGCCTCCCGCCCTGCGAAGACCAGTCGCTCGTCGAGCGCGTTCGCTCCTCGCCGGATTTCATTCGGACGGATCACCGAACACCTCGAAGTCCCTAATCTCCTCGCCATCCAGACAGAGTCGTTTGATTGGCTCGTCGGCAACGAGGCCTGGCAGACCCGCTCAGCTAACGAACCTCATGCACTCTCGGGACTGGCCGAGATCCTCGAGGAGATCAGCCCGATCGAGGACTTTTCCGGCACCATGTCCTTGAGCTTCTCCGACCCGCGCTTCGACGAGGTCAAGGCCTCGATCGAGGAGTGCAAGGAGAAGGACCTCACCTACTGCGCGCCGCTGTTCGTGACCGCGGAGTTCACCAACAACTCGACTGGCGAGATCAAGAGCCAGACCGTGTTCATGGGTGACTTCCCGATGATGACGCCGAAGGGCACCTTCATCATCAACGGCACCGAGCGCATCGTGGTGAGCCAGCTTGTCCGCTCCCCGGGTGTCTACTTCACCAAGGAGCCCGACAAGACCTCCGACCGCGACCTCACCAGCGTCAAGGTGATCCCGAGCCGGGGCGCCTGGCTCGAGTTCGACATCGACAAGCGTGACACCGTCGGCGTCCGGATCGACCGCAAGCGCCGTCAGGCCGTCACGGTGATCCTCAAGGCCATCGGCTGGAGCGCCGATCAGATTCGCGAGCGCTTCGGCTGGTCCGAGCTGATGATGGTGACCCTGGAGAAGGATCACGTCGCCGGCCAGGATGAGGCCCTGCTCGACATCTATCGCAAGCTGCGCCCGGGTGAGCCGCCGACGCGTGAGAACGCGCAGACGCTGCTCGACAACCTGTTCTTCAACCCGAAGCGCTACGACCTGGCGAAGGTCGGGCGGTACAAGTTCAACAAGAAGCTCCAGATCGACGTGCCGATCACCACGGGCACGCTCACCGAGGACGACGTCGTCGCCACGGTCGAGTATCTCTGCCGCCTGCACGCGGGCGAGGAGGGCTACGAGGCCGACGACATCGACCACTTCGGCAACCGGCGGCTGCGCACGGTCGGCGAGCTCATCCAAAACCAGGTCCGCGTGGGCCTGTCCCGGATGGAGCGCGTCGTCCGCGAGCGGATGACCACGCAGGACGTCGAGGCGATCACGCCGCAGACCCTGATCAACATCCGGCCGGTGGTGGCCGCGATCAAGGAGTTCTTCGGCACGTCGCAGCTGTCGCAGTTCATGGACCAGACCAACCCGCTCGCGGGTCTGACCCACCGGCGCCGCCTGTCGGCGCTCGGCCCGGGTGGTCTGTCGCGTGACCGCGCCGGCTTCGAAGTGCGCGACGTGCACCCGTCGCACTACGGCCGGATGTGCCCGATCGAGACCCCGGAGGGTCCCAACATCGGGCTGATCGGTGCCCTGTCGACGTTCGCGCGGGTCAACCCGTTCGGCTTCGTCGAGACGCCATACCGGAAAGTGGTCGACGGCAAGGTCACTGACCAGATCGACTATCTGACCGCCGACGAGGAGGACCGCTTCGTCAAGGCCCAGGCCAACGCGAAGCTCCACCCCGACGGCTCGTTCGCCGAAGACCGGGTGCTCGTGCGCCGCAAGGGCGGTGAGGTCGACCAGGTGCCGCCGTCGCAGGTGGATTATATGGACGTCTCGCCGCGCCAGATGGTGTCGGTCGCGACCGCGATGATCCCGTTCCTCGAGCACGATGACGCCAACCGCGCGCTGATGGGCGCCAACATGCAGCGTCAGGCGGTGCCGCTGGTCAAGGCGGAGTCCCCGCTGGTCGGCACGGGCATGGAATACCGTGCGGCCACCGACGCCGGTGATGTCGTCATCGCCGAGGTCGGCGGCGTGGTCGAGGATCTGTGCTCCGACTACATCACGGTGCACCAGGACGACGGCTACCGCCGGACCTACCTGCTGCACAAGTTCCGCCGGTCCAACTCGGGCTCGTGTGTCAACCAGAAGCCGATCGTGGCCGAGGGCGCGCGGGTCGAGGCCGGCCAGGTGATCGCGGACGGTCCGTGCACCGAAAACGGAGAGATGGCGCTCGGCCGCAACCTGCTGGTCGCCTTCATGCCGTGGGAGGGGCACAACTACGAGGACGCGATCATCCTGTCCCAGCGCCTGGTGCAGGAGGACGTCCTCACCTCGATCCACATCGAGGAGCACGAGGTCGACGCCCGCGACACCAAGCTGGGCCCGGAGGAGATCACCCGCGACATCCCCAACGTCAGCGAGGAGATGCTCGCCGATCTCGACGAGCGCGGCATCATCCGCATCGGCGCCGAGGTCGTGCCGGGCGACATCCTGGTCGGCAAGGTCACGCCCAAGGGTGAGACCGAGCTGACCCCGGAGGAGCGGCTGCTCCGCGCGATCTTCGGCGAGAAGGCGCGCGAGGTCCGTGACACGTCGCTGAAGGTGCCACACGGTGAGACCGGCACGGTGATCGGCGTCCGCACGTTCTCCCGTGAGGACGGCGACGAGCTGCCGCCGGGCGTCAACGAGCTGGTCCGGGTTTACGTCGCACAGAAGCGCAAGATCCAGGATGGTGACAAGCTCGCGGGCCGCCACGGCAACAAGGGCGTCATCTCCAAGATCCTGCCGGTGGAGGACATGCCGTTCCTTGAGGACGGCACGCCGGTCGACATCGTGCTCAACCCGCTCGGTGTGCCGGGCCGGATGAACATCGGCCAGGTGCTGGAGACCCACCTCGGGTGGGTCGCCAAGACCGGGTGGAAGGTCGACGGCACCGACTCCGACTGGAAGAAGGCGCTCAAGGCGATCGGCGCGGACGAGGGCAAGCCCAACACCAACGTGGCGACGCCGGTCTTCGACGGCGCCAACGACGACGAGATCGCCGGACTGCTCGCCAGCACGTTGCCCAACCGCGACGGCCAGCAGCTGATCGGCGAGTCGGGCAAGGCGAAGCTGTTCGACGGCCGCTCGGGGGAGCCGCTCCCGGATCCGATCTCGGTCGGGTACCTCTACATCCTGAAGCTCAACCACCTGGTCGACGACAAGATCCACGCGCGTTCGACCGGTCCCTACTCGATGATCACTCAGCAGCCGCTGGGTGGTAAGGCGCAGTTCGGTGGCCAGCGCTTCGGTGAAATGGAGTGTTGGGCGATGCAGGCCTACGGCGCGGCCTACGCGCTGCAGGAGCTGCTGACCATCAAGTCCGACGATGTGCTCGGCCGGGTGAAGGTGTACGAGGCGATCGTCAAGGGCGAGAACATTCCGGAGCCGGGCATCCCGGAGTCGTTCAAGGTGCTGCTCAAGGAGCTGCAGTCGCTGTGTCTCAATGTTGAGGTGCTTTCCAGCGACGGTGTGGCCCTG
The DNA here is from genome assembly GCF_003426775.1 of Allorhizocola rhizosphaerae. Taxonomy (GTDB): domain Bacteria; phylum Actinomycetota; class Actinomycetes; order Mycobacteriales; family Micromonosporaceae; genus Allorhizocola; species Allorhizocola rhizosphaerae. The sequence goes on from NZ_QJUG01000114.1 coordinate 19,341, forward strand.
GAGATGCGCGAGACCGACGACGAGGTGTTCCGCGCGGCGGAGGAGCTCGGTATCGACCTGGCAAGAAGGCCCAACGAGGGCCTGCTCACCGTGGACGAGGTGTAGGGAAGAGTGCTGGACGTTAACTTCTTTGACGAGCTGCGGATCGGCTTGGCAGGCGCCGAGGACATCCGCCGCTGGTCGCATGGTGAGGTCAAGAAGCCGGAGACCATCAACTACCGCACGCTCAAGCCCGAGAAGGACGGACTCTTCTGCGAGAAGATCTTCGGTCCGCAGCGGGACTGGGAGTGCTACTGCGGCAAGTACAAGCGGGTCCGGTTCAAGGGCATCGTCTGTGAGCGCTGCGGCGTCGAGGTGACCAGGTCTAAGGTGCGCCGTGAGCGCATGGGTCACATCGAGCTCGCGGCGGCGGTCACGCACATCTGGTACTTCAAGGGTGTGCCGAGCCGGCTCGGGTACCTGCTGGATCTCGCTCCGAAGGATCTTGAGAAGATCATTTACTTCGCCTCGTACGTGATCACGAGCGTTGACACCGAAGCGCGTCACCGCGACATGACCACGCTCGAGAACGAGATCTTCGCCGAGAAGCGTCAGGCCGAAAACGCGCGTGACGCCGAGGTCGAGAAGCGGGCCGTCAAGCTGGAGCAGGACCTGGCCGAGCTTGAGGCCGAGGGTGCCAAAGCCGACGTGCGGCGCAAGGTCAAGGAGGCCGGCGAGCGCGAGATGCGCCAGATCCGTGACAAGGCGCAGCGCGAGATCGACCGCCTGGACGAGGTGCTCGACACGTTCCGCAAGCTGGATTCCAAGCAGCTGGTCACCGACGAGCTGCTCTACCGCGAGCTGCGTGACCGGTTCGGTGAGTACTTCACCGGCGGCATGGGCGCCGAGGCGATCAAGTCCCTGTTGCAGAACATGGACCTCAACGCCGAGGCCGACTCGCTGCGCGAGACGATCCGCTCGGGCAAGGGGCAGCGCAAGCTGCGCGCGCTCAAGCGGCTCAAGGTCGTTGCCGCGTTCCTGACCACCGGCAACTCGCCGCTGGGCATGGTGCTCGACTGCGTGCCGGTGATCCCGCCGGACCTGCGCCCGATGGTGCAGCTCGACGGTGGCCGGTTCGCGACCAGCGATCTGAACGACCTGTACCGTCGCGTGATCAACCGGAACAACCGGCTCAAGCGGCTGATCGATCTCGGTGCCCCCGAGATCATCGTGAACAACGAGAAGCGGATGCTCCAGGAGGCCGTGGACGCGCTGTTCGACAACGGCCGCCGTGGGCGTCCGGTCACGGGTCCGGGCAACCGGCCGCTGAAGTCCCTGAGCGACATGCTCAAGGGCAAGCAGGGGCGGTTCCGGCAGAACCTGCTCGGCAAGCGCGTGGACTACTCCGGTCGTTCCGTGATCGTCGTGGGCCCGCGGCTCAAGCTGCACCAGTGTGGTCTGCCCAAGCAGATGGCGCTGGAGCTGTTCAAGCCGTTCGTGATGAAGCGCCTGGTCGACCTGAACCACGCGCAGAACATCAAGTCGGCCAAGCGCATGGTCGAGCGGCAGCGGCCCGTGGTGTGGGATGTCCTCGAAGAGGTCATCACCGAGCACCCGGTGCTGCTCAACCGCGCGCCCACGCTGCACCGGCTGGGCATCCAGGCGTTCGAGCCGCAGCTGGTCGAGGGCAAGGCCATCCAGATCCACCCGCTCGTGTGTACCGCGTTCAACGCGGACTTCGACGGTGACCAGATGGCCGTGCACGTGCCGCTGTCCGCCGAGGCGCAGGCCGAGGCGCGGATCCTGATGCTGTCGAGCAACAACATCCTCAAGCCGGCCGACGGCAAGCCGGTGACCATGCCCACCCAGGACATGATCATCGGTCTGTACCACCTGACCCACGAGCGACCGGGCATGATCGGCGAGGGGCGCGTGTTCAGCTCCGACGCCGAGGCGATCATGGCATTCGACGGCGGCGAGCTGCACCTGCAGACGCCGGTGAAGATCCGCCTGACCGAGGTGCCGGAGGTCGACAACGGGCCGGGCAAACCGTGGGAGGCCCCCGAGGGGTGGAAGCCGGGCGACCCGGTGCTGCTCGAAACGACGCTGGGCCGGGTGCTCTTCAACGAGACGCTTCCCGCCGGGTACCGCTATGTGAATTATGAGGTACGCAAGGGGCAGCTCTCGGGGATCGTCAACGACCTCGCCGAGCGTTACCCGAAGGTGGCCCTCGCCGCGACGCTGGACGCGCTCAAGGAGGCCGGTTTCCACTGGGCCACCTGGTCGGGCGTGACCATCGGCATGGAGGACGTCATCTCGCCGCCGCGCAAGTGGACGATCCTGGAGCGCTACGAGAAGGAAGCGGACCGGATCGACAAGCAGTACCAGCGCGGTCTGATGACCTCGGAGGAGCGGCGCAGCGAGCTGATCGAGCTGTGGTCCAAGGCGACCAACGAGGTGGCCAAGGAGCTCGAGACGTCGCTGCCGCAGGAAAACCCGCTGTGGCGCATGATTCACTCGGGCGCCCGAGGCAACCTGCTGCAGCTGCGGCAGATCGCGGCGATCCGTGGTCTCGTGGCCAACCCCAAGGGTGAGATCATCCCGCGTCCGATCAAGTCGTCCTACCGCGAGGGTCTGAGCGTGCTGGAGTACTTCATCTCCACGCACGGCGCCCGCAAGGGTCTGGCCGACACCGCGCTGCGGACCGCCGACTCGGGTTACCTGACCCGGCGTCTGGTGGACGTGTCGCAGGACGTGATCATCCGCGAGGAGGACTGCGGCACCGACCGGGCGATCCCGATGCAGATCGGCACGCGCCTGGAGACCGGCGAGCTGATCGTGCACGAGCACGCCGAGACCGGCGGGCACGCGCGCACGCTGGCCGAGGACGCCGGTGGCGTGCCGAAGGGCACCGACCTCAACTCGATCATCGTTGACCAGCTGGTCAAGGCGGGGGTCGAGCAGGTGCGGGTGCGGTCGGTGCTCACCTGTGAGTCCAAGCTGGGTGTGTGTGCCGCCTGCTACGGCCGCTCGCTGCCCACGGGCAAGCTGGTGGACGTCGGCGAGGCGGTCGGCATCATCGCCGCGCAGTCCATCGGTGAGCCGGGCACACAGCTGACGATGCGGACGTTCCACACCGGTGGTGTCGCGGGTGAGGACATCACCCAGGGTCTGCCGCGTGTCCAGGAGATCTTCGAGGCGCGCGTGCCCAAGGGCAAGGCGCCGATCGCCGAGACCGCGGGCCGGATCCGGATCGAGGCGGGCGACCGTTCGAAGAAGATCGTGATCGTGCCGGACGACGGCAGTGACGAGATCGTGCACGACAAGATCTCCAACCGGGTGCGCCTGCGGGTGCACGACGGCGATCATGTCGAGGTCGGCGAGAAGCTCACCGAGGGCACCATCGACCCGCACGAGCTGCTGCGCGTGCTTGGCCCGCGGGCGGTCCAGGTCCACCTGACCAATGAGGTCCAGGAGGTGTACCGCTCGCAGGGTGTGATGATCCACGACAAGCACATCGAGATCATCATCCGCCAGATGCTCAAGCGGGTGACGATCATCGAGTCGGGTGCGACGGAGTTCCTGCCGGGTCTGCTTGTGGACCGGGCCAACTTCGAAGCCGAAAACCGCCGCATCGTCTCCGAGGGTGGCGAGCCGGCGGCCGGGCGTCCCGTGCTGATGGGCATCACCAAGGCGTCGCTCGCGACGGAGTCGTGGCTGTCGGCCGCGTCCTTCCAGGAGACGACGCGGGTGCTCACCGACGCGGCGATCAACGCGCGCAGCGACTCGCTGATCGGCCTGAAGGAAAACGTCATCATCGGAAAGCTCATCCCGGCGGGCACGGGCATCTCCAAGTACCGCAACATCCGAGTGGAGCCGACCGAGGAGGCGAAGGCCAAGGTGTACTCGATGACCGCCTACGGCGAGACCGACTACGGTTTCGGCCCGGCGAGCGGTGTCGCGGTGCCGCTGGACGACTTCGACTTCGGGTCGTACAGATAATTCCCGCAGCGACCAGGGTCGGCCACGACGGTGGCCGACCCTGGTCGCGCAAAACCACGGCTTCGCCTGAACGGAGTCGAAGACTTCTAGTGCTGACTGTGGGGTGTGGACGATCACCGTCCACACCCCACAGTCGTTGTCGGAGTTATGCGCCGACATCCGGACGATCCGGAGCCCGTGCTCGACACGAAGGCCGTCGCAGCGCTGTGCCTGGGTGCTCTCGGAGCGTTCATGGGGGTCGCGTTGGGCGGGGTGGTCCCGGCGACCGTGGCGCTGATTCTGGCCCGGCAGGCGGACGCTGAGCTGGCCTCGGGCCAGGGCTGGCGCACGGGCGCGGAGTATGTGCTCTGGGGGCGCAGGCTCGCCTGGACCGGTGTGGGACTCGCGATCACGGCGTTGGTGGTGCTGGTGACGGTGCTCCTGCTGGACGGGGTCGACGGCCGGGAACAGGACTTTCCGCCTGGCGTCGATTGACTCGCGCGGGCGTGGGAGGATCACCGGGTGACGCAGAATTCGTCTACGCCGCCACCGGACGAAGAATCGGCGACGCCCAAACAGTGGCCCGCACCGCAGGAGTGGCCCGCGCCGCAGCCGTGGCAGTCGGGCACGGTGCATCGGTCCGAGCCGGCCAGCGCGGTGGACGCGCAGCAGCAGCCCGCGCCCGCGACCGAGCCGACGGCGGGAGAGGCGCAGACACCGCCACCGGCGAGCGATCAGCCGATCGTCGTCGGTGAGCCGGAACAGGCAGGCGAGGGCGACGCGGACCCTGGGACCGCAGCCGGAGGCCGGCCTGGCGGCGAGCCGGAGTCACATGGCGACGGCACTGATGCGGCCGCTGGGGCGTCAGCGGGAGGCTCGGGTGCGGCGACTGTCGCAAGTGGAGGGTGGGCGCGACCGGGTGGTGGGCCTGGGCCTTATGGTGTGCCGCTGCCCCCAGAGCCCCAGCAGCAGCATCAAATGGCACATGTGCCCCATAGCGCGCAGCCTTATCCGGGCCAGCCGCCCGCACACTGGCCACCTCGTTATGCCCCGCCGAGGCCGCAGCCGGTGCCGTATCCCCCGCCGGTGCGCTTTGAACAGGTACCGGAAGAGAAATTCTTTTTGGCAATTCTTCCTGTACCGAAGATGGTCTCCGGCATCGGTGTGGGCGCGCTGGTCGCCGGCATCGGCTCGATCCTGGTCAGCGGTGCGGTGTGGTGTTTCGGCCTGCTCGGCGCGTCCGATGGTTGGGGTGGCCTGGTCAGCGGCGCGTTCGTGGTGCTGGCCATGCTGCTCGGGATCGCCGGGGTGGTGCTCGGCATCCTGTCGCTGCGCCAGATCAGGCGTGCGGCCGGCGGCGTGACCGGCCGCGGCCACGCGATCTCGGGGATCGCGTGTGGCGGCACCGGCCTGCTGCTCGCCGCGATCGGGCTGGCGGTCGCACTGCTGCTGTCCGCCTCCGGCTCGTGATTCCCCTCACCGGTGTGAATCCGATGTGGGCGTCGCGAGCGTAGAGGGTAGACTAACGGAGCAAGAGTTCCGTGTGCTCGGACCCGTTTTGACCGACGGGGTTGAGGTTAGGTACTCTTTCCCTTCGTGCCCAGGCATGCCTGGGCTCGTCGTGCGTGCATGCGGTCGCTCGCGTGCCGTCACGATTGGAAAGGCATCCCGTCTGCTCGGCCAAGTTCGAGCCGCCGGGCCCGTGCGCCGGACGACACGCCCGACCGCGGGGGTCGGAAGGCCACCGAGTGCCGACCGATCGCAGCAGCTCGGGCCGCACACGCGGCTTGGAAAAAAGAGGTTTTCCGCGATACACGTCGCGGATGGACAACAGGGAGCGGAGAAGCCCGGTGCCCACAATCCAGCAGCTGGTCCGCAAGGGCCGCCAGGCGAAGACAGGCAAGACCAAGACGCCTGCGCTGAAGGGTAGCCCCCAGCGGCGCGGGGTGTGCACGCGTGTGTACACGACCACGCCCAAGAAGCCGAACTCGGCCCTGCGGAAGGTTGCTCGTGTGAAGCTGAGCAGCCAGATTGAGGTGACCGCTTACATCCCGGGTGTCGGCCACAACCTGCAGGAGCACTCGATCGTGCTCGTCCGTGGCGGCCGGGTGAAGGATCTCCCCGGCGTCCGCTACAAGATCATTCGTGGTTCGCTGGACACCCAGGGCGTCCGCAACCGCAAGCAGGCTCGCAGCCGTTATGGCGCGAAGAAGGAGAAGAGCTGACATGCCGCGCAAGGGCCCAGCTCCGCGCCGTCCCCTGGCCGCGGACCCGGTTTACAACTCGACGCTGGTCACCCAGCTGATCAGCAAGATTCTGCTGAACGGCAAGCGCCAGCTCGCCGAGCGCATCGTCTACGGCGCTCTTGAGGGCTGCCGCGAGAAGACCGGCACCGACCCGGTCGTGACGCTCAAGCGCGCGATGGACAACGTCAAGCCGACCCTCGAGGTCCGCAGCCGCCGCGTCGGTGGCGCGACCTACCAGGTGCCGGTCGAGGTCCGCCAGTCGCGGGCGACCACGCTCGGGCTGCGCTGGCTCGTGACCTACTCCAAGGCCCGCCGCGAGAAGACCATGATCGAGCGCCTCATGAACGAGCTGCTCGACGCCAGCAACGGCCTCGGCGCCTCGGTGAAGCGGCGCGAGGACACCCACAAGATGGCCGAGTCCAACAAGGCCTTCGCTCACTACCGCTGGTAGTGGGAACCAACTTTTGAAGGGATCGTAAAGTGGCCGCCGTAGACGCCGCGCTCGCCAAGACTCGCAACATTGGCATCATGGCGCACATCGACGCCGGTAAGACGACCACGACCGAGCGGATCCTGTTCTACACCGGTATCACGTACAAGATCGGTGAGGTCCACGAGGGCGCGGCCGTCATGGACTGGATGGAGCAGGAGCAGGAGCGGGGGATCACGATCACCTCCGCCGCGACGAAGTGTGAGTGGAAGGGCCACACGATCCAGATCATCGACACTCCCGGGCACGTCGACTTCACCGTCGAGGTCGAGCGCTCGCTGCGGGTGCTCGATGGCGCCGTCGCCGTCTACGACGGTGTCGCCGGGGTCGAGCCCCAGACCGAAAACGTGTGGCGGCAGGCGGACAAGTACCGCGTGCCCCGGATGTGCTTCGTCAACAAGCTCGACCGCACGGGTGCCGACTTCTTCCGCTGTGTCGACATGATGGTGACCCGCCTCAACGCGACCCCGCTCGTGCTGCAGATCCCGATCGGGCTCGAGGCCGACCACATCGGCGTCGTCGACCTGCTGGGCATGCGCGCGCTCACGTGGCGCGGCGAGACCCAGAAGGGTGAGGACTACGCCATCGAGGAGATCCCGGCCGACCTCAAGGACCGGGCGGAGGAGTGGCGGGTCAAGCTGCTCGAGACGCTGGCCGAGGCCGACGACGAGATCATGGAGAAGTACCTCGAGGGCCACGAGTTCACGGTCGACGAGCTCAAGCCCGCGATCCGTCG
>NZ_QJUG01000115.1 GCF_003426775.1 Allorhizocola rhizosphaerae
ACGAGATCTCCGGTGGTGACGGTCGCCTTGGTCGACGACTCATCTACCGGAGATCTCTCTTATTGTCCAATCACGACACACACGCTCTGCCGAGTCGTAATCAACGATTCCAGCAGCGAAGACCACTTCTTAAACACGCCCTAAACGGACAAGGTTTGGGCGGTCCGACTGGACCGCCCAAACCGAGTTTGTTGCTACACCCACCAGTTGAACTGCCATTGCAGCGGTGGCGTGTAAGAACCGCAGTTGACCCAGGCATACCAGTTGCCCTGGCCATATGTTGCCGGAGCGGCTACCCAGCCCCAGCCGTTGCAGAACACCCAGAACTGGCCGTAGTTCGTCGGGGCCGTGATGGTGTAGAAGATCTCGCAACCCCACGTGTAGCAGTAGACGGTCCAGCTCGCGCCATCGGGATTGACCGGACCGGCCTGCTGCACAGCTACGACAGCCGTGGTCGCGGGCTCGACGGGCGCCGCCGACACTGCGCCCGGCGCAGCGCCGAGCATCAGAATCGCCGCACCAAGCGCGACACCGAGCCGCGCCATAGCGTTCTTCATGGGTTCCTCCTCGTGCGAGGTGAATAGAGCTATGACTAAGGATCGATGTCCATGAGAGTCTTGGATATTAATGGAAGAGACTCCGTCCACACGCCGCCGGCAAGCGCTTCCGCTGTCAGGTCAACGACATCCGGTCGGTGGCGGACGCCAGCAGGCTCAGCCGCACCGCCTCGGCGGTGAGATCGGTCAGATCCGCCGCGCGCGATCCGTACCGCGCGATGTGGCGCTGCGCCGCCCCCCGCACCAGCGTGAGCGCGGCCTCGGCGAGCGGGCGCACGGCGGTCACCGTGCTGGCCAATAGTTTCAGCGTCTCCGACAGTGGCGCCTCGGCCGGCAGGGCGGAGCGCGCGGAGGCCACGGCTCGCATAGAGACCACGGTCAGGGCGCCATCGGGTTGCCGGTATAGCACCCCGCTGCTCGTCAGCGCGTGCCGCAGGCTTGGCTCGGCATGCACGGTCGCGGCGATCTGCTTGGCGGGGACGACGAACTCGCCGAGCACCCGGTCGGGATTGAGCAGCGCTCGAATCGCCTCCAGGGGCAATCCACCACGCTGCATCTGGACAACCGAATGCATTCGCGCCAGGTGGGCCTCGGTGTAGTAGGGCGTGCGGCTTATTCGCACGGGCGGCGGCAGGATTCCGCGCGCATGATAGGACCGGACCGTGCGCGGAGTGAGTCCGACTCGCTTGGCGAACATGTCGATTGTGAAAAGGTCGTCGCTTGAGCCCCGATGCCGATCTATTTCCACTGTTTCGACCCTCGCGAATGGTTTATTGACCTGACTCCACGGCATGGACAGGTTGGCGATAGCCGGAATTCACTATTCCCCCACGCACGAGTATCGCAGAACACACATAAGTAAAATGTAAGATCACGAATGTAGACGAACGTCAATCAGATTGGCCGGACTGAAGACTGGGCGACACGGGCCCGGTATTTGTTCGCACTCGACGCGTCGACCTAAGTGTCGCGTAATACCCTTGCATGTCACTAACCCGACACATACCTGTATTTTGCCACTCAAGACGCACAATCCAGTGCGACGCGAAAACGCGGCGGCCGGAGGAAAGTCGTTCCATTTCTCCTGCCACCGCGTTATCGCTAGCACACTGCAATGGTTACTTCTAGAGCATGCGGCGGCCTGTGGGAGGTTGGCCGGCGGGTGACTGTCTTGGCGAGGGTCGCCGAGCCGAGAGTGCCGGATGCGACGGCTGTCGATCCCCGAGTGGCGCCCGCGGCAACCACGCCGGGTCGTTCAGGGCGCGGCCCGGGCAATGGCATCACCCGAACGCCCCGCCGCAGTGTAAGCGTGTCCAATTCGGACCGGAACGTCAGACCGGCGACCGTACGCCCCCGGTGCACCAACCTCGCCTGGACCCTCCAGATAGGACAGGCCCCACAGGCGAACATCGTGACGAACTCGCCCGGCGCCTCCTGGTCCACCGAGGCCACCTCAAGCCGGTGCCGCAGCGTGCGCGGTGCCAACGGGCGGGCCGGTCCTGGCCGAACGCGCGGCCCCACGCACCAGATGCGGGCCATCGGCAACACCTGAAGCAGGAGAAGGTCCGAGGCAAGCAGGCCGGTCAGGCGCCCGGCCGCGGCCACCGCCTCCCATCCACCACCCGCGACCTGCGTCACACCACGGTTGCGTGCCACAACCCGACGACCACGGCCAGGCTCAGCACAACGGCCAAAGGAGCGGCTATTTTGGCATGACCGCTACCCCGCGGCGCACACCTTTGGGCCCGCCATGCCTATGTGCTTGCTGCGGGTTCACAAGCGGGTCACAGGTGATACACAGGTTGGGAAAAGGCGGCTCATAGCCGGATTACCGAGGATCGGACCATGACGATGGCGAACACAGGCGCGCGCGAGCAATTGCGCCGGCCCGACGGCGATCCCGTGCGCGTGCTGGTGGTCGACGATGAGCCCAACCTCGCCGAGCTGCTGGCGATGGCCCTGCGCTACGAGGGCTGGGAGGTGCGCAGCGCGGGTGACGGCATGGACGCCGTGCGCACCGCGCGCGAGTTCAAGCCCGACGCGGTCGTGCTCGACATCATGCTGCCCGACATCGACGGGCTTGAGGTCTTGCGGCGGCTCCGCTCGGACGCGCCCGACATGCCCGTGTTGTTCCTCACGGCCAAGGATTCGGTGGAGGACCGGGTGACCGGGCTCACGGCCGGGGGCGACGACTATGTGATCAAACCGTTCAGCCTGGAGGAGGTCGTGGCCCGGCTGCGCGGGCTGATGCGCCGGGCCAACCGGTTCGTGGTGCGGCCCGACTCCACGCTCGTGGTTGGCGACCTGGTGATGGATGAGGACAGCCACGAGGTGCGGCGGGGTGGCGATCTCATCGAGCTGACGGCGACGGAGTTTGAATTGTTGCGGTACCTGATGCGAAACCCCCGGCGGGTACTGTCGAAGCATCAAATTCTGGACCGGGTGTGGAATTACGATTTCGGTGGGCAGGCCAGCGTGGTCGAGCTGTATATCTCCTACCTCCGCAAGAAGATCGACGCAGGTCGCTCCCCTATGATCCACACCATGCGCGGGGCGGGATATGTCCTTAAGCCGGCCGATTAGCAGCTGGCCGCTGCGCACGCGCCTGGTCGCCGCGACCATGGCGCTGTTGGCGCTTGCCTTCCTCGTGGTCGGCGTGACCGCCGTCGCGACCCTGCAAAAGGCGCTCTACGGCCGCATCGACGGCCAGCTCGCGGCCGCCGCCAAGCGCGCGCCATACGGGATGAAATCCCATGGCGGCCCCGGCGATTCCGACTGCGACAAGCCCAAGAGCCCGACCTTCCCGGCCGGGCAGGCGATCGGCACGCTCAGCGTGCGGGTCTGCGACGGCGTGGTGAAATACGCCGAAGTGCTGTGCGACGAGGGCCAGCCGAAGCCGGACGTCGCCCCATACTATTCAACCCTGTTGACCGTCCAACCCGGACAGCCGCCGACCACCTATCCGCTCGGGGAGCTGGGCGACTACCGCATCGTCGCGCAGCACATGCCCGACGGAGCGGTCCTGCTCACCGGGCTTCCGCTGTCCGACCTGCAGGACACGCTCTATCTCGTGAGTGGTGTCGTGCTCGGCGTGATGGTGCTTTCGCTGGGCGGCGTGGCCGGGGGCGGCACGGTCATCGTGCGGCGGACGCTGCGCCCGCTGGAGCGGGTCGCCGCCACCGCCACGAAGGTGTCGCAGCTGCGCCTCGACAAGGGTGAGGTCGAGCTCGCCCAGCGGGTGGGCGAGGCCGACACCGACCCGCGCACCGAGGTCGGCCGGGTCGGCGCGGCGCTCAACCGCATGCTCGACCACGTGGGCAACGCGCTGGAGGTGCGGCACGCCAGCGAGACGCGGGTGCGCCAGTTCGTCGCCGACGCCAGCCACGAGCTGCGCACGCCGCTGGCCGCGATCCGGGGCTACGCCGAGCTGAGCCGGCGCACCCACGAGCCGGTGCCGCCCGAGCTGGAGCACATTCTGCGCCGGGTCGAGTCCGAGGCCAAGCGGATGGGCGTGCTCGTCGACGACCTGTTACTGCTGGCGCGCCTGGATTCCGGCCGCCCACTGGCGCAGAAGCCGGTCGACCTTACCGCGATGCTCGTCGATGCGGTGAGCGACGCGCACGTCCTCGGGCCCAAGCACGGCTGGCGGCTGGAGCTGCCCGAGGAGCCGGTCGTGGTGGTCGGCGACGCGGCACGGCTGCACCAGGTCGTGGCCAATCTCCTGGCCAACGCGCGCACGCACACACCCGAGGGCACCATCGTCACGGCGAGCGTCGCCCTCCTGGAAAATGAGGCCGTGCTCACGGTGGTGGACGACGGTCCGGGCATCCCCGAGGCGTTGCTGCCACAGGTCTTCGAGCGGTTCGCCCGCGGTGACAGCTCGCGCTCGCGCAAGGCGGGAAGCAGCGGGCTGGGGCTGGCCATCGTGCAGGCGGTCGTTGCGGCACACCGGGGTGCGGTGTCGGTCGACAGCCGGCCGGGCCGGACCGCCTTCACCGTAAGGCTTCCCACCTCCCCACGATGAGCCGCACGGGTTTCTGTTGGGCGGCCGGGCGCGGCAGCCCAGCGCGTGCACGGTGGGGGCGATCCCGCGCGTGACTTTACCGGTGTGGCTTCGCCGGCTCCCGCTGGGTGATCTTCCGGCGGAGTCGTGCCATAAAAGAAGCGCATTCGGCATTCCGGCTGCCCGATTACGCGACGTCACCCAAGCTGAACGGTTCCTATGTCTTCTGTAAAACTTTCCGCCCGGCGCGGATCTTCGAGCGTTCGGCTCTAGGCTGGCTAACGTGGAACCGCCTCGGGTATTTCGCGCATGGTCGGGCCGGTCGCGCAAGGTCGTGCCGGTGGTGGGAGTCGTCGCGGCGCTGGCCATCACCGCGGTCGCCTTCTTCCAGTGGGGCTCGGCCCGGCAGCCGGCCGCCCAGGTCACCCCGCGCCCCTCGCCCACCGCCAGCCCCAGACCCATGACGGTCGCCGAGGTCTACCAGATGCTCCTGCCGTCGGTGGTGTTCATCCGGGCGGGCAGCGCCTCCGGCACGGGCGTCGTCGTCAACGGCGAGGGGGTGATCCTGACCGCGCTGCACGTCGTCGAGGGAGTCAGCGCCATCGAGGTGGCCTTCGCCGACGGCACCCGCTCCAGGGCCACGCTCGCCGCCGCCGACCCCGACAACGACATCGCGGCGCTCACGGCCGACACGCTGCCCGGCACGCTCGTGCCCGCGGTGCTCGGCGGCGGGGCCGGGATCGGCGATGACGTCGTGGCCATCGGCAACCAACTCGGGCTGGGCGACAGCACCACCGCCGGCGTGGTGTCCGGTCTCGGCCGCACGGCCACCCGCAAGAGCGGCCCCGACCTCAAGGGGCTCATCCAGTTTGACGCCGCCGTCAATCCCGGCAGCTCGGGCGGCCCGCTGGTCAACATGCGCGGCCAGGTCATCGGCATCGTCGTGGCGCTGGCCAACCCGACCGACGCGGGCACGTTCATCGGCATCGGCTTCGCCGTGCCCATCGGCACGGCCGTCACCGCCGGCGGCGGGCCGCAGCCGCCAATCTGAACCCACCCTCGGACTCCTTTCCGGACACTCCTTTGGACACTCCTTTTAGGACGGACGCATGAACACACCGGGACCCAACGGCTCCGCCGGCTTGCCGGGCGCCAACCCCGTGGAGCAGGTGCTCTACGAGGTGAAGAAGACCATCGTGGGCCAGGACGCGCTGCTTGAGCGGCTCATGGTGGCGCTACTCGCGCGGGGGCACATCCTCGTCGAGGGCGTGCCCGGCCTGGCCAAGACGCTGGCCGTGAAGTCGCTCGCGCAGGCCATCGGCGGGCAGTTCCACCGGGTGCAGTTCACGCCCGACCTGGTGCCCGCCGACATCGTGGGCACCCGCATCTATCACCAGCCCAGCGGGGAGTTCCAGGTCTCGCTCGGCCCGGTGTTCACCAACCTGCTGCTGGCCGACGAGATCAACCGGGCCCCGGCCAAGGTGCAGAGCGCGCTGCTTGAGGTCATGCAGGAATACCAGGTCACGATCGGGCGCGACACGCATCACGTGCCCCGGCCGTTCCTGGTCATGGCCACCCAAAACCCGATCGAATCGGAGGGCACCTATCCGTTGCCCGAGGCGCAGGTCGACCGGTTCATGATGAAGGTGCTCGTGGGCTACCCCAACGCCACGGAGGAGTTCGTCATCGTGGAGCGGGCCATCCTGCACACGGCGCCGATCCAGGCCATCATCAGCCCCGAGCAGCTGGTCGGGCTGCAGCAGCAGGTCGACAGGGTGTATGTGGACCCGTCGCTCATCGAGCACTCGGTGCGCCTGGTCAACACGACCCGCAACCCGGCGCTCGTCGGGCTGGGCGATCTGCAGCGTTACATCGCGTTCGGCGCGAGCCCCCGCGCGTCGATCAACCTGGTGCTGGCCGCGCGGGCGCTCGCCTTCATCCGGGGCCGCGATTACGCGCTGCCGCAGGATCTCACCGATCTGGCGCTCGACGTGCTGCGGCACCGGCTCGTGCTCAGCTACGAGGCGCTGTCGGACAACGTGTCGGCCGACGCGATCCTGGGCCGCATCCTGGCCGCGCTGCCCGTGCCCGACCCGGCCCTCATGGCGCAAGGGCGTTAGCGATGTCCATGGCCAGTGACCGGCTGTTGCGGCGCCTGGAGTGGCAGGTGATCCGCCGGCTCGACGGGCGGCTCAAGGGCGCGCACCGCACGGTCTGGCACGGCACCGGGATCGACTTCACCGATCTGAGGGAATACACGCCCGAGGACGACGTGCGGCACATCGACTGGAACGTGACTGCCCGGCTGGACGAGCCCTACATCCGGCAATACACCGAGGAGCGCGATCTCACCGCCTGGCTCGTGCTCGACCGGTCGGCGTCCATGCGCTTCACCGCCACCGAGCACGGCAAGGACTCCGTGCTCAACGATCTCGCCGTGTGCCTGGCGCGCATGCTTTCGCACGGCGGCAACCGGGTGGGCGCGATCCTCTACGACAACCAGGCCCAGCAGGTGATCCCGCCGCACACCGGCCGCCACCACACGCTGCGCATGGCCCACGAGATCGTCAAACCGCCGCCCGTCCCATCCAAAGCGATCACCGATCTGGCCGGCATGCTGCGCACGGCCGCGGCCACGGCCCGCCGGCGCAGCCTGGTCTTCGTGCTGTCCGACTTCATCGGCGACCGCGGATGGGAGCGGGAGCTGGGCAAGCTCGCGTGGCGCCACGAGGTCGTCGTCATCCGCATCGTCGACCCCGTCGAGCTGGACCTGCCCGACCTCGGGCTGATCGTGGTGGAGGACGCCGAGACCGGGCAGCAGGTGCTGGTCGACACCAGCGACCCGCTGCTGCGCCAGCGCCTGGCCGGCGAGGTGCAGGCGCGGGAGGCGGCGCTGGCCGCGGCCATGGGGCAGGCCGGGGTCACCGCGCACCGGATCACCACCGACCAGGACCTGGTCGGCGCGCTGGTCCGGATGGTCAGGGAATCCAGGCTCCAGAGCAGAGGCAGGCGCCGATGAGTTTCCTCAACCCCCTCATGATCGCGGTGGCGGTCATCGTGTTCGGCGCGGCCCTCACTGCGTACCTGATGATGAACAAGAGAAGGTCCGCGGCGATCACCGCAACGGGCCTCGGGATGACCGGCACACCGCGGCGGGCGGCGATGCGAAGACATCTGCCGTATGCGCTGTTTCTGGCCGCGTTGCCGCTGCTGCTTCTCGCGCTCGCCCGGCCACAGGCGACCATCAATGTCCCGCGCATCGCCGGCACGGTTATGCTGGTCTTCGACGTGTCCAACAGCATGGCCGCCGACGACGTCAAACCGAGCCGGCTCGCCGCCGCGCAGGCCGCGGGGACGAGCTTCGTGCAGGCTCAACCCGACACGGTCGACATCGGCGTCGTCGCGTTTGGACAGGGGGCGCTGATGACCCAGAAGCCGACCAACACGCATGACGACGCCGTCAACGCCATCAAGCGGCTGCAGCCCGGCGGCGGCACGTCGCTCGGCCAGGCGATCCTCGCGTCGCTGAGCGCCATCGTCGGCAAGCCGGTCAACCTGCCCGAGGAGGGCGCACCACCGCAAGACCTCGGCTACTGGGGATCGGCGACCATCGTGCTGTTTTCGGACGGCGAGGAGACCGGCGGGCCCGATGTGGAGTCGGCCGCGCTGCTGGCGGCCGACGCCGGCGTGCGCATCGAGACCGTCGGGATTGGAACGCCCGACGGCGCGACCGTCGAGGTCGACGGATACCAGATGGCCACCGCGCTCAACGAGGAGATGCTCACCGCCATCTCCGGCACCACGGGCGGCACCTATCACCGGGGGCAGGACGCGGCCTCGCTCAACGAGATCTCGCAATCGATCGACCTGAAAATCACCGCGCGTGAGGAACAGGCCGAACTCACCGGCCTGCTCGGCGGCGCGGCCCTGCTGCTGCTGACGATCGGCGGGCTGCTGATGGCGCGCTGGCACGGAAGGATCGTCTGATGTCGCTCGAATGGCCCTGGGCCCTGATCACACTGCTGGCCGTGCCGCTGCTGCTGCTCCTGCGGTGGTGGTTCAACCGGCGCCGGCGCAAGGTGGCGGTGCGGGTGTCGAGCGTCGCGCTGATCCAGGCGGCCTTGCCGGGGCGTTCCCTGTGGCGCAGGCGGATTCCGGTCGTGCTGTTCGTTTCGGCCCTTCTTTTACTCGGATTTGGTACCGGGCGGCCGCAAGCGAAGGTCCCCGTCCCCGAAAACGCGACCTCCATCCTGCTCGCGATGGATGTCTCCGGCTCGATGTGCTCGACCGACGTCAAACCCAACCGGCTGACCGTGGCGCAGGACGCGGCGCGCGAGTTCGTCAAGACGCAGCCCGCCGGCACGCGCATCGGCCTCGTGGCGTTCTCCGGCATCTCGGCCCTGCTGGTCGCGCCGACCAACGACAAGCAGCAGCTGCTGTCCGCGATCGGCGAGCTGAAGACCGGGCGCGGCACGGCCATCGGCCGCGCGATCCTCACGTCGATCGACGCCATCGCGGAGATCAACTCCGACGTGGCGCCGACGGGCGTCGAGCTGGACAGTCCCGGTGGTCCGGTGCCAGGCGGCGCCTACGAGGCCGACACCATCGTGGTGCTCACCGACGGGGCCAACACCCAGGGCCCCACGCCCATCACGGCGGCCGAGCAGGCGGCGGCGCGGCACCTGCGCGTGTTCACCATCGGGTTCGGCACGACCCAGCCGTCGCAGATGGTCTGCACGCCCGACCAGCTCAGCGGCGACGCGGGCCTGCGCGGTGACGGGCGCGGCCGGATGGGCATGGGCGGCGGCGGAAGCAGCCGGTTCCAGCTGCTCGACGAGCCAACGCTGAAGAAGGTCGCCGAGCTGACCGGGGGCGAGTACTTCCGCGCGGAGGACTCCGAACAGCTCGTCGAGGTCCTGACCGACCTGCCGAAGGACATTGTGGTACAACAGAAAAACGTCGAGATCACCAGCTGGTTCGTGCTTCCGGCGGTCCTGCTCGTGCTGCTGGCCGTCGGGCTGTCGCTGTGGTGGAACCGCGCGCTCGCCATCCCGGCGATCGCGCGGCCCGATTAGAACAGCCCGCCCAGCCAGTCGAGGATGAGCGCGTTGCTCGCCGCGGCGCTGTGGTGCAGTTGCAGGTCGTGCCCGGTGGCCGGGACGATGCGCACCTGCAGCCGGGCTTCCGGTGCATAGTAGGGGTTTTCCTGACTGAGCACATTGGACTCGGTGCAGGCGATGCCGTCCGGCGGCCCGCAGGTGAGATTGTCGTGTTCGCCGAGCACGAGCAGGGTCGGCACCCGGATGGCCCGTGATGGGGCGGTGTCGGGCGGGGGCAGGTTCACCAGCTGGCTGCCCTCAACCAGCTCGGGCAGGGCGAGGGTGTCCTTGAGCTGCTCGTCGCGCGCGATGACGGCCGGATCGGCGTTGGGCGCGTGGTAGAACAGCCGCCCACGGCTGCCCGGGACCGTGGTCAGATAGCCGAAGTCCAGGCCGGAGTTGGCAAACTTCGGGTCCTGTACGGCAGGATAGGTCGACGCGGTCGCGTCCTTGATCCACGATTCCTTGGTGAAGTGGGTCTGGCCCGTCAACACGAACGCGTCGACATCGCTGTGCGTGGCGGCCTCCACCCAGGCAAACATCGTGCCGTACGAGTGGCCCACCCACACCACACGGTCGAACCCGCGCCCGGCGAGCCGGCCCTCGCGCAGCGCGGTGACCACCTGGTGCAGCGCTTCCGCACCGGCCGACATGGTCAGGGCGTCGCTATGGGGGCGGGTGCTTTGGCCCACGCCCAGCCGGTCAACCGCGAAGGTGGCATGGCCCGCGCGCAGCGCACGGTCCACATAGGAGTATTTCTCGGGCTGGTCGGGCCAGTCCCAGTAAAAGCGGTTGTACGTGCCGCCGTGCACCAGCAGCTGCACGATCTTCGGTGTGGACGTGCTCGGCAGGCACAGCCAGCCCGAAACGCTGGCGCCGCTTGCCCCCGGCACGGTGACCGGGACCCGGAAGACCGTACAGTAGCGCGTGGGCCGAGATCCGCTCGCGGGCGCGGTGGCGCCGCTGCCCGCCACGATCGCCGTGGCGGCCAGCGTGACCGCCACGGATCGAAGAATGCCTCTCATTCTCCCGACCGTATCGACGCCTGCTGTCACACCACTTCTATCGATCTGTCACGGGAGTTCCGCGGGGCCCCGTTACAGCTGACCCTGCGGGACGTGCTGGACGACAAGCACGGCCGCCGAGGCGAGCGCGAGGCCCAGGACCATGACGCGTGGGGACAGCATGCGGGGGTACCTCCGAGGGGACCCGAGCATTCTAAAGGCGCACCATCAGGTCCACTTCGGACGGCTCACCGCATCGGCGTCGGCTAATTACGTGGACAAAGTAGAGTCGGCACGCCTGATCTCGCAACCGGACCTGAGTGGGCCGAGGCAGGCGGGCATACACAAGAGTTGCGTGCAGGCAGCGCGCCCATTGATGGGCGTGGCCGTTGCATCGCGCATCTATCACGGTCGTTATCATCACCCGCATGCTTCTGCCCCGCATTGTTTGGGAAGCCGTCCTGCTCGGGTTCGCCGTGGCGGTCGCGGCCGGTCTGTTGCTGTCCACCGAGTTCGCCATGGGATTGTCTTTCTGGTACGCGTTCGCCACGCTCGGGCTGCTGGCCGCCGGTTTCGCGCTGTCGGTGCGGACCGGGACGCCCAACCTCGCGATCGCCTCGATCGCGTCGCTGTCCGGCGTCGTCTACGCCAAAGTCGTGCAGGCCGACCAGCCGGTCGTCATCGCCGGGGCGCTCGCGGTCGGGCTGGCCCTGGTGATCGGGCTCGTGCTCGGGGTCGTCACCGGTGTGCTTTCCGCGCCCGCGTGGGCCGTGTCGCTGGGCGGGTTCGCGGTGGTGATGGGCATCGCGTTGGCTGTGGCCGACGCGCGTGGCGTGCCGGTGGTCGGGGCCGGGCGGCCCGGGTGGTTCGGCGCGCTGCTGTGGTCGCTGGTCTTCGTGGCCGGGTCGGTCGCCGGCGGGCTGCTGTTCCTCCAGGCCAAGGTGCGCGCGTTCCTGGGCGGGCAGCGCCTTGTCGCCGCGCTTGCCGGGCTCGCGGGGTCCAGCCTGCTGGCCGGGATTTCGGGCGTGGTGTGGGCGTCGTGGCTGGGTGCCTCGTTCCCGGGCGGCGACCTTCAGCGCCTGTTCCTGGCCGTGGCGGCCGCAGTGCTGGGCGGGGTCAGCCTTGCCCGGGGTGGCGTGGGCGGCTATGTCGGCACCGTCCTGGCGACCGCCCTGCTCTTGCTGCTCGACATGTGGGTGCGCGTGGTTGGTCTGGAGGCGCCTTGGGGCCTCGGGTTGTCGGGTCTGGCCATCGTGATCGGTCTGCTGGTCAGCCAGCTGCTGGACCGGTTGTCACCGTCGCCTGCACCGGCGAGGACGCCAGCCGCTGATGTATCCGGATGATGCGCTCCAGCGGCTCCCGGAAATCGGTGTCCACCCACCACATGAGCAGGCCGAGGGTCGCGCTCGCACGATATTCCGCGACGGCGTCGGCCGGAAGGTCTGACCCCGAGGAGGCGTGCTGCCGCCGCACCGATTCGGCGATCAGCCGTTTGAGGTGCAGGTGCGCGACGCTGCCACCGACGCCGATCCGCCTGCCGCACAACGCTTTGTAGACGCGCCGGTGCCGGTGCGCGTGCAGGAAGATGGCGTCGGCCTCGACCGCGCCGTCGAAATCGCGCTGCAGCTCCTCACGCACGTCGTCGAAGCACGCCAGCAGCAGCGCGTCCTTGTCGCGGAAGTGGGCGTAGAAGGTGGAGCGGCCCACGTCCGCGCGGTCGAGCACGTCCTGGATCGTGATGCGCTCGTAGCTCTTTTCGAGCACCAGCGACGTCAATGCCTCCTGAAGCGTGCGGCGGGTGCGCCGGACACGCCGGTCGGAATCGGTCATAGCCACCGGACAATCCTTTGCTTTTATTCGGTACCGGATAGAGAACGGGGTTTGTTTATTGAACATAGTGTTCGACAACAGACACAGTGTTCACTATGACTGACCTTCCCGTCTACGTTTGGATAATCGTGCTCTTCGGGGCCGTGGGTGTGCCGCTGGCCACGGCGTTCGAGCTCAAGGGGCGGCTGGCGGTGATTCTCGGCGTGGTGTGGGCCGCGTGGATCGCGATCACCATCGCGCTGCGCCCACTCCTCCCGCTCGCGTTCGTCGTCGGCCTGGTCGCGGCGCTGCTGATCCTGCGGCGCGCCCCGGCGACACCGCAGCAACTGGCCGCGCCCCAGAGGTTCCGGGTCGTGGGCGGGGTGTTCCTGATCGCGATGGCGCTCGGCGCGCTGCCGCCCGCGTTCGCGCTGCCGGCCGGGCTCGGCGACATCGCGATCGGCGTCTTGGCCTGGTTCGCGGCGCGGGGGCGCCTGAGCATGCTCTGGTTCAACATCCTCGGCATGCTCGACCTCGTGGTGGCGCTCACGCTGGGCGCGCTGCTGCAACCGTCCACTGTGGCCGTTGCGGAACTCCCGCTGCTGCTGATCCCGGCGACCGCCGTCCCGCTCGTTTTCGCGCTGCACGTGATCGCGTTGCGAAGATCGCTCGCGTAGTTGGCACTACTATTCGTTGGGTGACGGAGCTTGTGGAGGAGCGCCTGCGTCAGGGGCTGGCCAATCTTGAGGCCGACGACCAGCCCGACCTGCTCGAACCCCTGACCAAGGCGCAGGCACTCGAGCTCTTCGACGCCCAGCTCACCAGCCGTCACCTCGACCTCACAGCGCGGCGGTTGCGCCAGCGCGAGGCCGGTTACTACACGATCGGGTCGGCCGGGCACGAGGGCAACGCCGCGGTCGCGGCCGCCCTCCGCCCGACCGACCCGGCGCTGCTGCACTACCGGTCGGGCGCGTTCTTCTGCGCGCGGGCGGCGCAGCTGGCCGACGCCAAGGTCGATCCGATCCGCGAGATTCTGCGCGGATTGGTCGCCGCGGCGAGCGGAGGCCGGCACAAGGACTTCGGCAATGCCGACATGCACATCATCCCGACCACGTCGACGATCGCCTCGCACCTGCCGCGCGCGATGGGCCTGGCGTTCGGGCTGGAGCGGGCCCGCAAGGAGGCGATGCCCCGCTGGCCACGCGACGCGATCGCGGTGTGCTCGTTCGGCGACGCGTCGATCAATCATGCGAGCGCGACGGCCGCGTTCAACACGGTGGGCTGGTCCGACTTCACCGGGCTGCGGCTCCCGCTGCTGTTCGTCTGCGAAGACAACGGGCTGGGGATCAGCGTGCGCACCCCGGCCGGGTGGGTCGGCGCGGCGCTCAAGGCCAAGCCGGGGCTTCGGTACTACTTCGCCGACGGGTGCGACCTGGTGCAAACATATGCGGTAGCCCGCTCGGCGGTGGCGTGGGTGCGGCGGCATCGGCGTCCCGCGGTGCTGCATCTGCGGGTCGTGCGGTTGATGGGGCACGCGGGCGCCGACGCGGAGCAGGCCTATCGCACGCACGCCGAGATGGAGCACGACCTCGCACTCGACCCGCTGCTGAGCACGGCCCGGCTGCTCGCAAAGGCGGGCGTGGCCACACCCATGGAGCTGCTGAGCCGATACGACGAGATGGGATGGCGGGTTGCCCAGGCGGCCGAGCAGGTCAGGCTGGAACCGAAGTTCACGACGGCGGCCGAGGTCGTGGGCCCGCTGGCGCCGCGACGCCCGCTGCGCGTGGCCAACGCCGTCACCAAAACGGCTGAATCGCAAAGGGAATTGGCGTTCGCCGGGCGGTTGCCGGAACACACCGGCCCACTCACGCTCGCCCAGACGATCAATGCGGCATTGACCGATGTGATGGTGAGCCATTCACAGGCGGTGGTCTTCGGCGAGGACGTCGCCCGAAAGGGTGGTGTCTATGGGGTGACCAAGGGCCTGCGGGATCGGTTCGGGCCCGCGCGGGTCTTCGACACACTGCTGGACGAGACGTCGATTCTGGGGCTGGGGATCGGCTCGGCGCTTGGCGGGTTGTTGCCCATTCCGGAGATTCAGTACCTGGCCTATCTGCACAACGCCGAAGACCAGCTGCGCGGGGAGGCGGCGTCGATCCGGTTCTTTTCGGGTGGGGCATATCGCAATCCCATGGTCGTGCGCATCGCCGGGCTGGCATACCAGAGGGGATTCGGCGGGCACTTCCACAACGACAATTCGGTGGCGGTGCTGCGCGACATTCCGGGTCTGGTGATAGCGGTGCCGGCCAGGCCCGACGATGCCGCGGCGATGCTGCGCACGTGCGTGGCCGCGGCCGAAGTGGACGGAACGGTGAGCGTTTTCCTTGAGCCCATTGCGCTTTACCACACGCGGGATCTGCATGAGGCGGGCGACGGGGCGTGGTTGGCGCGGTACAGTCCGCCCGAGCGGTGGGGCGAGACGCACGTGCCGGTGGGGCGGGCGCGGGTTTATCCGTTCGGGGGCGGCGACGAGCTCACGATCGTGACATTTGGCAACGGTGTGCACATGTCGCTGCGGGTCGCGGCGAAGCTGGCCGAGCAGGGGCACGGGTGCCGGGTCGTTGACCTGCGCTGGCTTGCGCCATTGCCGGTGGCCGATCTGGTACGGGAGGCTTCGTTCACCGGGCGGGTGTTGGTGGTCGACGAGACACGCCGGACGGGTGGGGTCGCGGAGGGAGTTTTGGCCGCGCTCGTGGACGCGGGCTATGTCGGCGCGGCCCGCCGAGTCGCTTCCGTGGACACGTTTCTGCCGCTCGGACCGGCTGCGGAGCTCGTGCTCGTGTCCGAGAACGACATTGAACGCTCCGCCCTGGCGCTGCTCGACGCCTAGAGTTTTCTGGCAACCTCACGGTGCGCCACTTGCGTTAGTGGCCAGAACTGTGTGGACTACGCACAATCAAAGGACATAATCCGTTCGAGTAGGAGGCACGGAACAGTGAACACGACCGCTGGCCAGGCGGGAGAGGGTCGAAGCCTGGCGGACCGGTTTGGCATCGCGCCGGACATGGTCATCATGGAGATCGGCTATGACGACGACGTCGATGAGGATCTCCGCGATGCCATCATGGAGGCGTGCGGTTCGGATCTGGTCGACGAGGACACCGACGAGGTCGTGGACGCTGTTCTAATCTGGTACCGCGAGGATGACGGCGACCTGGTAGACCTACTGGTGGAGGCGATCTCGCCGCTGGCCGAAAACGGGGTCGTGTGGTTGCTCACGCCCAAGGCCGGCCGGCCCGGCCACGTCGATCCCAGCGACATCGCCGAATCCGCGCCGACCGCAGGGCTCGCCCAGACCTCCACGGTCAACGCCGGCAAGGACTGGAGCGCCGCCCGCCTGGTCACCCCCAAGGCCGCCCGCGCCAAGCGATGACTCCCCTGGCGGTGGGCACCCCGGCGCCCGATTTCACGCTGCGGGACCAGAACAACCAGGAGGTCCGGCTATCGTCCTATCTTGGGCGGTGCAACGTGCTGCTGGTTTTCTATCCGTATGCGTTCACGGGGACGTGCCAGGGCGAGCTGGCCGCCATCCGCGACAAGCCGTTCGACGCCGAGTCCACGCAGGTGCTCACCGTCAGCGTGGACTCCGTCTTCGCGCACAAGGTGTGGGCCGGGCAGGAGGGCTACGATTTCCCCCTCCTGTCCGACTTCTGGCCGCACGGCGCGGTCGCCCAGGCCTACGGCGTGTTCGACGCCCAGCGCGGGTGCGCTGGGCGGGGGACCTTCATCATCGACCGGCAGGGTGTGATCCGCTTCTCGGAGCTGCAGCTGACCGGCGCCCGCGACCAGAACGCCTGGCGCGAAGCCCTCGCCGGGCTCGGGTAGATGACCCTCGGGTAGGATGACGCGAGCCAACCGCGCACATTGCGGACATGGGCGCGTAGCTCAGCGGAAGAGCATTCGCCTTACAAGCGAAGGGTCGCAAGTTCGAACCTTGCCGCGCCCACGGGCCGGTCCAGGCTGCTCGATGACCTCAGGTCATCTTCGCCGGGGCCGCGATCCTGCCCGGGGCCAAGCCCCGGGAACCCCACGTTGCCGTAGCCGCGCGGCGTGCGCCTGCCTGGCGATTGCCTTGACGATGTACGGCACCGATCTTTCGGTTTCTTCGATTTTGGGTCGTGTGTCGTCAGGCGGTGGGGACAGCCATCTCGTTGAGGAGCTGGCGAACGCGACGTTCGATTTCGTTGCGGATGGGGCGGATGTCGGCGACGGTCTTGCCGGCGGGGTCGTCGAGTTCCCAGCTTTCGTAGCGGATTCCGGGGAAGATCGGGCAGGCGTCGCCGCAGCCCATGGTGATGATGACGTCGGCAGCGCGGACGACTTCGTCGGTCCAGGGTTTGGGGTATTCGCCGGTGATGTCGATACCCACCTCGGCCATGGCTTCGTAACTCCCTTGCGTGGCATCAGCCTGTGGTGTGGCCCGGTCGTTGACGTGGACTGTCGGGTAGCCGCGACCTGGAACTGGGTGGAGAACCGCACCAGTCGCCAGGCCAAGAAGTGCTCCAACGGCTTGCGCGGCACGGAATCCAGGCAGCGATTGCGGGTTGTTCCCGGCGAAGGTGTCGCTGACCGCCCACCCGATGTGGTCAGAAGCATGGTGCCGAGGACTCGGTCGGCAGAAGCCGGGCGGGATGGTGGCTCACTGCGGGTTGTCCTCGCTCTTGGAGAGTGCGGGTGCGAGCAGGCCGATGCGCTGAGCCAGGTCGGCATAGGCGGTTTCGAAGGCGTGGTCGGTGTTGGTAGGCACGGGATCGGGCACCGACCAGTGCAGCCGGGCCAGTTCGGCGGGCAGGTGCTCGTGGGCGTGGTCGCAGACGGCGATGATCAGGTCGCCGGGTGCGGTAACTTCGCTGATGTGCGCGGTGCGGTTGGGGTCGAGCGGCAGGCCGTGGCGTTTGGCGATGCGGACCGCGCGAGGGTGGACTCGTCGCGCGGGCCGGGTTCCCGCGCAGGTAGCCGGCAGCTGGTGTGAGCTGGTCCAGAGCGCGGCAGCCAGCTGGGAACGGGCCGAGTTACGGGTGCAGACGAACACCAGCCGCCTGACATCACGCAATGCCGGCCGGTGCAGGGCGCTCAGCGCGTGCGGGCGCAGCCGCAAATAGGTGCGGCGCCGGTCGGCCTCCGACCGGGACCGCTCGATCACCCCGGCCTGGGCCAGGACGTTGACATGATGGGCGACCAGGTTGGTGGTCATCCCCAGCATCGCAGCGATCTCCCCGGGTGAGGCGTCACCGACCGCCAGGGCATCGGCGATGGCCAACCTCGCCGGATCCCCGAGAGCGGCATGGATCCGGGCGCGCCACTCCCGTTCCTTTAGCTCAGCGTTCATTGACTCAATGTTGGCTGAGCTAATTTCGGTTTGTCAACCCCGAGATGGTGTTCGGCTGCCGAGCTGGTGCAAAACGACCGCGGCAGTGCGTCACGTGATGTACCGGGATCGATACTAGTTGCGGGTTCGTTTGTTTCAAAATATATTGACTCAAATTACATTGAGATATGCTCATCGTATGGTGCTGGCTTACGAAGGAGTGATCGTGATGGCCGAACAAGCGGCGCCAAGCTGGCAGTTAATCTTGATGGTGATTGCGGTCGTGACACTGCTGGCAGTGCTGATCTTCATCGGAGTGCGCGATTGGTTCCGCGAGGCAGCCCTGGACCGGGCTGCTCGTCAGCGGCGGGAGTCCCGAGACCGTCCACTTCCGAACGAGGACACGGCGGGCTGACCTCGCCGCGGTGTCACGGTTGCCATGAGGAACCGGCGCGACTTCTTCTCCGTCGGACCCGGGCATGTGGTGGCGACCCGTGGCAGGGTTCGCGTCGATCCCGTTGTGGGAAGCTGCCGGTCCTTTGAAATCGGCGTGGCTGTCTCGGTACCCGCAGAATGGATGATTTCTTGAAACCCAAGGCCGCCGCCTTGATGGTGGTCGGCGTGCCGGATGCGCGGAGTTGAAGCGGCGCATCACCGATGCATGCGCAACGGCGCGGCTGGGCCATCGACTGGCGAACATGTCGACCAGGCGTGCAAGCCGTTGGGCTGGCTGCTCAACCATGCCCTCCAAACCCGCAGTCCAGCCACTCCCCAACAAGCCTTTGACAGTCGCCCGCCGCCGTGCCTAGATTCCCCAACATGTCTTTGAAGGTCGAGGACGAGCGGCGGGCCCGGCTGCGCGCCCTGGCTCACCCGGTCCGGCTGCGCATCCTGTCCCTGCTCACCGGCGCCGCCCTGACCGCGACCGAGGTCGCCCGCGAGCTGGAGCTGACCCACGCCAACGCCAGCTACCACCTGCGCCACCTGCATGCCGCCGGGCTGATCGACATCGCCGGGGAGGAGAAGATCCGCGGCGGCGTGGCCAAGCGCTACCGCCACGACATCGAGCGCCAGCCGGAAGAGCCCGACCCCCCGCCCGACACGGGCGGCCACCAACTCGTCTACGCGGCGATGGCCGCCGAACTACGGCGCCGATCGAGTTTCATGCGGCGCGGCGTCACCAACGATCTCACCGACGCCGAGCTGTGGGTCGATCCGGCGATCTGGAAGGCGATCCGTGACCGCATCAAAGACGCCTCCCACGACCTGCACCGGGCGGCGCGCCAGCCGCGCACGCCGGGCACGATCCGGGTCAACGCCACCATCGCGCTGTTCGAGATGGAGCCCTGACGGTGAAAGACCTCTCCCCGCTCGCGCACGCCCCTTTCCGGTACCTCGCAATGGGTCGCTTTGTCACCATGCTCGGCAACGCCGTGGCGCCGATCGCGCTCGCCTTCGCCGTGCTCGACATGACCGGATCGGTGCGCGACCTCGGCGTCGTCGTGGGCGCCCGGTCGCTGACCAATGTGCTGTTCCTGCTGATTGGCGGGGTGGTGGCCGACCGCCTGCCGCGTCAGCTCGTGATGGTGGGGTCCGCGGTCGTGGCGGCGTTGAGCCAGGCCGCCGTCGCCGCGCTGGTCCTCACCGGTACCGCCACAATCCCTTGGCTGATAATGCTTTCCGCCGTCAACGGGATCGCCGCGGCGTTCGCCTTTCCGGCCGCCTCGGCACTGATGCCGCAGACCGTGCCGGCCGAGCTGATCCAGCCCGCCAACGCCATCAACCGGTTGGGCATCAACGCGGCCATGATTGCCGGTGCGGCGGCGGGCGGTGCGCTCGTGGCGGTGGTCGGGCCGGGATGGGGGCTGATGCTCGACGCGGCGACGTTCGCCGTCGCGGCCGCGCTGTTCGCGCTGGTGCGTGTGAGCCGGGTCGCGGCGGCCACGACGCGGGCTTCGAGCAACCCGCTGCGCGAACTGCGCGACGGCTGGCGCGAGTTCACCTCGCACACCTGGTTGTGGACGGTCGTGCTCGGCTTCACGCTCCTGAACTTCGCCCACGCGGGAGCGATCGGCGTGCTCGGCCCCGTCATCGCGGACGGCACGATCGGGCGGCAGGCTACATCCGCGAGGACATGCTGGCCCGCGTGTACTCCTATGACGCGCTGGGCTCGTTCATCGCGATCCCGCTGGGACAGATACTCGCCGGTCCGGCCGCGCTGAGGTGGGGCACGAGCAACGTGCTGCTCGCATCGGCTGCCATCACGGTGGTCGCCGTCGGCGGCATGCTCGTCAGCCGCGCCGTGCGCCGGTTGCCCAGCGCGCCGGCGTCGACGGAACTAAACTCCGTTCCGGCGAAGCCGTGATTCCAACGCTGGTGGCCGCGGATCGCCTCGCCTAGCCGCCGCGGGAAGGTTCCGCCGTTGCCACAATGGGGTAAACCAAGCCCGGAGGAGGCATGCCCGACAAACTAGCCACATACCGGCGCAAGCGCGACTTCGACAAGACGCCCGAGCCGTCCGGAAACGTCGCCACAGGACAGATAGGGGCGGCCCGATTCGTGGTGCAACGGCACCGGGCCAGGCGCCTGCATTACGACTTCCGGCTGGAGATCGACGGCGTGCTGGTCAGCTGGGCCGTCCCCAAGGGACCCACGCTCGACCCCGACGTGCGCCGGGCGGCGTTCCACGTCGAGGATCACCCACTGGAGTACTTCGATTTCGAGGGCGTGATCCCGGCCGGCGAATACGGTGGCGGCGACGTCATCGTGTGGGACGTCGGGACGTGGACGCCGGGCAAGGAGGAGGACCCGGGCAAGGCGGTGCGTGACGGCGAGATTCACGTCGATTTGGCCGGTGAGAAGCTGCGCGGCAGGTTCGTGCTCGTGCGCACGCGCGGCAAGGACTGGCTCATGCTGCACAAGCGTGACGAGCACGCGGTCGCGGGCTGGGATCCCGAGGACCACCCCCGGTCTGTCCTCAGCGGACGGACCAACGAGGAGGTGAAGGCCGACCCCGACCGGCAGTGGCGCTCGGATTTACCGGCGGCGCAGGCGTCCGTGTGGCTCAACCCCCGCCAGACCGACCCTTCGGAATTGGCGGCGCTGGACGAGCTCGGCCAGACCGGCAAATGGCAGGTGTTCGGGCGCGAGCTGCGGGTGACCAATTTGGACAAGGTGTTGTTTCCGGCGCGGCCGGGCGAGGATCCGGTCACCAAGCGGGACCTGCTGCGCTACTCCGCGCAGATCGCGCCGACGCTTGTGCCCTATCTGACCAGGCGGGCGCTCAACCTGCACCGCTACCCGAACGGCGCGCACACCAAGGGTTTCTGGCACAAGCAGCTGCCCGACCACGCGCCCGACTGGGTGCCGCGCTGGGACAACCCCGACGCCGACCCGGGCGAGACCACCACCTACCTGGTGGTCGACGAGCCGGCCGCGCTGGTGTGGGCGGCCAACTTCGGCGCGCTCGAATGGCATCCGTGGACGTCGCGTGTTGACGCGCCCGACGAACCGACCTACGCCCTCATCGACCTCGATCCGGGGCAGAACACCGGCTGGGAAGACCTGCTCGTGCTCGCCCGTCTACATCGGACAGCCTTCGAGCATCTCGGCGTGGCGGCCCGGCCCAAGCTGACCGGCCGTCGAGGCATGCAGATTTGGGTACCGATCGCGCCCGGCGCAAGCTTCGAGGACACCAGGGTCTGGGTCGAGCAGCTGTCCCGCTCGGTCGGCGCGGTCGTGCCGGACCTGGTCAGCTGGAAGTGGCAGAAAAGCGACCGGGAAGGGCTGGCCCGCCTCGACTACACCCAAAACGCGATCAACAAGACGCTGGTCGCCCCCTACAGCCCACGGCCCGCGCCGGGAGCGCCCGTGTCGGCCCCGATCGAGTGGGACGAGCTCGACGACCCGGCACTGACGCCCGACGCGTTCACCATCCGGACCATGCCGCAGCGCCTCGCCGACAAGGGCGACCTGTTCGCGCCGGTGCTCGACCAAAGCCAGCGCCTGCCCAAGCTTCGCTAGCGTGCCCGGTCTACCCTGTCGGCTGTGACGGCCGCCCAACCGACGCTCATCTTCGACCTGGACGGGTATTTCTTCCCCCTGGTCGAGCGGGACCGGCCCCAATGGCAATCGGTGTGGCCAAATGGGTTGCCACGGTACAGGCCCACAGCGACGTCGGCCTGGCCCTATCGGGTGCCACCGGGCGCGGAGGTTCCGCCGGAACGGGACATGATGCGAACGTTGTCCATCGTGCACGCGATGCTGCGCTCGACGCTTGTGCTGACCTTCGACAGCGGCGAGGAGGACCTGCGGCACTTCAAGGAGTGGAGCGGTACCGCGCTGGAATACGCCCGCGCGGTCACGCACGAGTTGGTGACCGCACCGCAGTTCGACGTCCCGTTCTGGGCGGAAGTCTTCGACGGGATGGTCAAGGAGTCACTTCGGGCCACCCACCCGCGGGTCGACGAAATCAAGCTCATCGTCAATCTTGAGCCGCGCATCTACGCCCGCTCCTATCCCGAGCGCAATGAGATACACATCTCCGCGCTGACCCGAGAGTACTTCAAAACCCTCAATTTACTGGTCTGGCAACACGTTTGGGCCGAGGTGACCGACCGATGCCATCCGGCCTCAAGCGATCTGCTCGGCCGGTTGCTGCCGCACCTGCTTTCGCTTTTCTACGACGTCGACTTCTCGTCCCTGCCCATACCGAGGGCGCGCACGATCGAAGTATTCTGGATCGCCTCGCGGTACGCCTCGATACAGCTGACCTTCATGCTTGCCCACGAATACGCGCACATCCTGTTCGACGGACCACAGGACTTGAGGCAGCCGGACAGCGAACGCCGGGCGGACCGGTTCGCCTATCAGTGCCTGGCTCAGCTCACCGATTTCAAGCCGGAGGATGTGTGGACCGCCACGCGCTGGCTGATGCAACTCATCTCCGTCGAGCGAGCGCTGGGCGAGGTGCTGGCCAATGGCACAGACCGCAACCGTTCCCGGCATTCGGTGCGCCGCCAGGCGATCACGTTCGACGCGCTGGCCGATATCGAAGTGCCGCACTGGGACGGCTATTTGGAGGCGGTCGGCTCGGCAGGGCTCAAAATGGTCGGGTTCCAATTGAACTCGATGGATCAGGCGCACCTGAACGAGTACGTAACCAGCTACCGGCAGCAACACGAGCTTCACCACATCGGATAGGAGGATCTTTGCCACCACGGGAATGCGTCACGCTCGAGCTCGAGGTCGACGCGACACTGCTCGAACATGGCAACGCGCTGCTCGACGGGGAGACCTGGATCGGCTCCGGCCCTATGGAAGGGGTGACCATATCCCGGGCGGGTGGCGAGGCCGGACACGGCTTCGGCTTCTCGGAGGTGGTGACGGTGGTCATCGCCATTGGTTCCGGTGTCGCCTCCCAGCTCATCGCCGACGCGCTGCGCAAGGCCGCCTCGGCGACCATCCGCAAGGCGCGTGGGCGCGCCAGGCAGTCGGACGGGAGCCTGGCCGGGCTCACCGAGCTGATCGAGTCGGAACGCGGCGACGCGGCCGACCCGCAGGACGACCAACCGAAGTGAGCCGGTACCCCGGCCGCGAACGCCGGGCCGCGATGGCTGCGTCGGCTAGCTGACCGCGCAAGCCGTGCTGAAAGCGGGTGTCGCGATCGCATGCTGCGCGCGCCCGCGCCGCAGCCGAATCTGAGCCGAACGTCAGATCGGCAGGCCGCGCATGGCCATTTCCGCGATGCGGCGGAGTTCGGCGTTGGTGGATCCGTTGGCGGCCTGGGTCGCGATCCCGTCCGTTATGGTCGCGACGAGTTGGGCCAGAGTCGCCGGATCGGTGCCGGCCGGCAGGTCGCCGTCGGAGCGGGCGCGCTTGAACCGGTCACGCAACGCGGTGAACGAGGCCGACTGGCTGCGCATCGACCACCAGTGGAACGGCTCGGCGGGCGCACCGCCCGCGATTGCCGATGCCGAGTGGCATGACGTCCGGATCGTCCACTGTGCACAGACGGGCGACGGTGCCACCGTGCCGCTGATGACCACCGTGGACCGGACCGTCGCCTCGGGCCGGGTCGGGTTGGGCTCGTTCGACAACGTCGGGCGCCTGCCGGCACCGCGCCTGGCGGGAAAGCGGCCATGATCTTGGACCGCTGTCGCGGCGCCGCCGCGGGACAGGACGCGTGCGGCAAACACGCCACCGCCGGGCGAACGCACCCCTCCCCTCGGGGCGTTCGCCCGGCTCGTTCAATCCGTCAGAGTCCAATGGCGACAGTGGCAGCGGGCCGCCTGCCAGCACCTTGGCGCAGCGGTCACGCCAGTCGTGCGGCGTGCCGACCAGCGCGAAACCGGTGCCGACCATGCGGTGCAGCTGCGGCTTGCGGGCCGCGAACTCGGTGGTCAGGTCGCGCGCGAGGCTCCGCTCGTCGTGGACGAACAGCTCCACCGGCCACCCGCGATAGCGCCGCGAATCCCGCTGCGGCGCCCGCGGATCCCCCTGGGGCAGCAGCACGACGATGTCGAGATCCGATCCGGCCGCTCGGGCAGCCGCGAGCCGGCTCCCGGCGAGCACCGCCCAGAGCGCGTGCGGGTAGAGCTCGGTCACGAGCTCGCGCGCGTCGAGGATCGGATTCTTTGTCATACCTTGAAGATACCCTTGCCCCACAACCGATTTTTTTGTCTAGTACCCGATGAGCCGGTGCAGCCGCACGAACGTGTCAGCGAACCCGAGCCCCCGCCACGCCCGCGACGAAAGCAGATTGGTCTCGCGCCAGTCGGTCACGACACTGTCGAAACCGGACTCTGCGGCCCAGTGCAGGATGGCATCGCCAAGGGCACGCCCGGCACCCGTGCCGCGTGCCTCCGGGAACACCGCCGCGAACGCCAGGAAGGCCGCGTTGTCGGGGCGGGCTGGTCCAATGTGGGCACTCGACGACTCGATCGCGGACGCGACCGCCGACCCGACCACCTTGCCGTCCTGCTCGACCACGAAGGCCGCGAACTCCGGATTGTCCACATCGGACTCCCATTCGGCCAGGCGCTCCTCAAGCAACGGCACCGTGCCGGCCGAGTAAGTGGGGGCAAGCGATTGGTGCAGGGGCAGTTCGAGGTCCAGCCGCGCGAGGGTCGGCACGTCGGCGGCGGTTGCCCGGCGCGCCCGCAGCGCTTCGGCTCGCGCCGGCGGGCGAATGCCGTGCGTATGCTGGTGCCCGAAACCGACCCGGAACCACGCGCCGATCAGGTCCACATCGGACGCCGGCACGAGCACGTAGTGCGCCTTGTGGCCCTCATCCACCCAGCGCGTGGCCGCAACCGCATACAGTTCGCGCATCGTCTCGGCCTCGACCGTGGCCTGCCCCGCCGATTCGACCCACACGTTCGGCCCCCACACGGGCGAGGCTTTGGGCGCTCCGATCAGATATCCGACCATCCGCCCATCACGCACCGCGACCGCACCCGACGCGCCTTCGCTCTCGAATGCGGCCCGCACCTGCTCGGCCGCCACCGCTGCATCCTCGTATCGCGGGGTGAGCGACGGCTGCGCCGCCCGGTGCCGCCGGTGCCGCTCGGCCAGCAGCGCGCCCGCCTCGGCCACGTCAGACTGTTCAAAAGGTCGGAACATGTGCCAGAAGATACGCTCCGAACATGGATGTCCTCGACGCAATTAAATCCACACGCGCCGTCCGCCAGTTCACCGACGCGCCCATCCCCGACGATGTGCTCGACAAGATCCTGCGCGCGGCGCTGCGGGCGCAAAGCTCCAAGAACACCCAGCCGTGGGAGCTCATCGTCGTGCGCGATCGCGACACCCTTGTCGCCCTCTCGAAGCTCGGTGACTTCATGAGCCACGTGGCCGGCGCGGCCACATGCGTCGCTTTCGTCGCACCGAACGAGCACCCATGGGTGTACTTCGATCTCGGCCAGAGCGCCGCCTACCTCCAGCTCGCCGCCCACGACCTGGGCATCGGCAGCTGCCTCGGCGCCATCTACCGCCCCGACGAAGCCAGGCACCTCCTCGGCGTCCCCGCCCACCTCAGCCTCATGGCAGTCGTCTCCCTCGGCTACCCCTCACCGACGTTCAAGCCCGCCACCCTCGGCGGCCGCAAACCCCTCACCGAAAAAGTCCACCGGGACCGCTTCCCCGCTTGCGGTTGATCATGAACTTAGGTCCGTGTTCGACGCGGAAGGGCAGGGGTGGGTGGGGTTATTCGCGCCAGCCGGCAAGCTGGACGTTTTTGGCGGACTCGATGCGGAATCCAAAGTGGAACTCTGCGGTCGCGAATGGCTCCAGCTCGGCTTTCCAGGTGAGGACGCCCATCTCGTCGCGCTCGGCCGGGTCGGGCTTGGCCAGGGTCTCGCGCACCGTGATTTCGGCGTCCCGGGACACCGGCAGCTGATCCAGCACGGTGACCCTGATGGCACGCGGGCCGTGATTGGCGACGGTGATTTTGTATTCGGCGTCGACCCGGCGGGTCGAGCCCAGTGTGGCCTTGCTCGCCGAGCGCCGCACGAGCTCCCGCTCGACCCGCACGCGATCGTCGACACCCAGCGCGAGCTCCCGCTCCTCCCCCGGCGCCCACGCCTCGACCCGTGAAGACCCGACGAAGTCGCCCTCGTGGAACAGCGAGGCCTGCGCCTCGGGCAGGGTGTGCTGCGAGCTGTTGCGCACGGTCGCGCGCAGTGTGGCCTCGGCCGCCCGCACGGGCGCGGTCACGTGGTCGAGCCGCGCCTCAAGCTCGAACGTGGCGACGACCGTCCGGTGCGCCGTGCCGTCGGCCGGCACCGCGACCGGCCGCGCCGGAGTGTAGGTCGCGGCCACCGGGCCCTGGTCGACGGTCGCCACGGCCTCCCTGACCCGGGCCGCCCGCTTCATGG
>NZ_QJUG01000116.1 GCF_003426775.1 Allorhizocola rhizosphaerae
CAACGCGTTAGGGGCGGGCCCGGCGGGCGGCGAGCGAGCGGGTGGCGGTAGGGCCGGTAACGCGGCGGACGCCGATGCCGCGGGCGGGGCGGGTGCGGATCAGCTGTTGGTGAGCAGGCGGTTGGTGCTCGCGCGGGGTGCGGCGATCTTCGCGGGGCTGACGGCGACCGGGCTGGTCGGATATGGGGTGAAGACTGCGCTGGGGGCGCCCGTTCTCAAGCGGGTGCAGGTCCCGCTGGCGAAGCTACCGCGCGGCATGGACGGATACCGGATCGCGCTCGTGAGCGACATTCACCTCGGCCCGCTGACGGGGCTCGCACACAGCCGGCGCATCGTGGACACGATCAACGGGCTGAACGCCGACGCGATCGCGATCGTGGGGGACCTGGTCGACGGGTCGGTGGCGGAGCTCGGCCGCGACGCGGCGCCGCTGCGTGAGTTGCGCAGCAGGGACGGGGCCTACTTCGTGACGGGCAATCACGAGTACTACTCCGGTGTGGAGGAGTGGGTGGCCGAGCTGGGGCGGCTCAACGTGCGGGTGCTGGCCAACGAGCGGATTGAGATCCGTGGGCTGGACCTCGCGGGCGTCAATGACGTGACGGGCAACAACTTCCCGGGCGCGAGCGGAGGCGGCCCCGACTATGCCAAGGCTCTGGGCGACCGCGACCCCGCAAAGCCGGTCGTGCTGCTCGCGCACCAGCCTGTCATGGCGCAGGAGGCGGCGAGGTACAAAGTGGACCTTCAACTGTCCGGGCACACCCACGGCGGCCAGATGGTCCCGTTCAACTACGTCGCCCGCCTGCAACAGCCCGTGATCTCGGGATTGGGCGAAGTGGACGGTACGAAGGTCTACGTCACCAATGGTGCGGGCTTCTGGGGTCCACCCGTCCGGGTAGGCGCGCCACCCGACATCACACTCGTTGAGCTGAGAGCCGGTTAGACTCCCGGGCGTGCCCCGCGACAGTTGGATAGCCGATCTGCACATCCACTCCAAGTACTCCAGGGCATGCAGCAAAGATCTGGAACTGCCCAACCTGGCCTACTGGGCCCGGCGCAAGGGCATCCGGCTGCTCGGCACCGGCGACGTGACGCACCCGGCGTGGCTCGCGCACCTCGGTGAGACCCTGGAAGAAGCGGAGCCGGGGCTGTACCGGCTGAAGGAAAGCATCGAGCATCGGCTTCCGCCTTCGCTGAAGGGCGAGCCCACGCGGTTCATGCTCAGCGGCGAGATCTCGACGATCTACAAGCGGGACGAGCGCACGCGCAAGGTGCATCACCTGGTGTACTTTCCGGACCTCGAATCGGCCGGGCGGTTCCGCGCGTCGCTGGTCAAGGCCGGATGCAATCTGAGCAGCGACGGGCGGCCGATCATCGGGCTGGACTCGCGCGACCTGCTGGAGATGACCCTGGAGGCACACGCGGACGCCTACTTGGTGCCCGCGCACATTTGGACGCCATGGTTTTCGGCGCTTGGATCGAAGTCCGGATTTGACGCGATCGCGGACTGCTACGCGGATCTGGCGGACCACATCACGGCGGTGGAGACCGGCCTGTCGTCCGATCCGGAGATGAACCTTCGTGTGTCGAGTTTGGACCGGTATCGCCTCGTGTCGAATTCGGACGCCCACTCGCCGCAGGCGCTGGCCCGGGAGGCGACCGAGTTCGACTGCGACCTCGACTACTACGCGGTCAAGCGGGCGTTGGCCGGCGAGCCCGGCCTGACCGGCACGATCGAGTTCTTCCCCGAGGAGGGCAAGTACCACGCCGACGGCCACCGAGACTGCGGCGTCAACTGGAGCCCCGCCCAGACCAAGGCCGCCAAGGGGGTGTGCCCGGTGTGCGGGCGCCAGCTCACCGTCGGCGTGCTCGCCCGCGTCGAAGAGCTCGCCGACCGCGCCCCCGACCAGCAGCCCAGCCCGCAGCGCGTCACCCACCTCATCCAGCTGCACCAGGTGATCGGCGAGATCGAGGGCGTGGGCGCGAAGAGCAAGACCGTCGACGGCAAAATCAACGCGCTGGTGGCCGCGCTCGGGGCCGAACTGACCATCCTCACCAAGACACCTCTCGACGACGTGAGCCGGGTCGGCGGGGAACTGCTGGCCGAGGGGATCCGCCGGCTGCGCGCCGGGCAGGTGGACCGCGTGCCGGGCTTCGACGGCGAGTACGGCGTGATCCGGCTGTTCCAGCCCGACGAGCTGCGCGCGTCCACAAGCGACGATGGGCTGTTCGAGCTGTTCGACGTGCCACGTGTGGAGGCGAAACCGCGCCCGCGGGCAAAGGCGGCGGCGGTCGCACCGCGCAAGCCGGTCAGTGCGCCTCCGCTGCCCAGCATCGCCTCGCCGCACGAGCCGTTCGAACCGATGCTCGCCGGCATGGAGGAGGTCGGCACCGGCCTGCTGGACCGGCTCGACGCCATGCAGCGCGTCGCCGCCTCCGCCCCCGGTGGCCCGCTGTTGATCGTGGCTGGTCCCGGTACCGGAAAAACAAGAACATTGACCCACCGTCTGGCCTACCTTTGCGCGGAGATGAATGTCTTCCCGGAGCAATGTCTGGCCATCACCTTCACCCGGCGGGCCGCGGAAGAGCTGCGGCACCGGCTGGCGAGTCTGCTCGGCCCGGTGGCCAAGGACGTCACGGTCGCGACCTTCCACGCACTCGCGCTGTCGCTGCTGCGCGAGCGCGACTCGTCCTATGAGGTCACCGAGGAGACCGACCTCGACCAGCTGGTGCCGAGGGCGGTCGAGCTGCTGCGCGAGGACCCCGACAAGCTCCGATGGAACTGGGTTTTCGTCGACGAGTACCAGGATGTCGACCAGCACCAATACGACCTGCTCCGCCTGCTGGTGCCGCCGGACGGCAACATCTGCGCGATCGGCGACCCCGACCAGGCCATCTACTCCTTCCGGGGCGCGGACGTCGGCTTCTTCCTGCGCTTCTCGCAGGACTTCGAGGACGCCCGGGTGGTGCGGCTGACCCGCAATTACCGGTCGAGCGCGCCGATCATCGCCGCCGCCGTGCAGGCCATCGCCCCCACCTCGCTGATCAAGGGCCGCCGGCTCGATCCCGCGAAGGTGGATCTCGAAGCCCCGCTGATCGGCCTCTATCCGGCCGCCAGCACCGCCGACGAGGCCGGTTTCATCGCGAAGAAGGTCGACGAGCTGGTCGGCGGGGTGTCGCATCGCTCCAAGGCCGCCGATACGCGCGGGGTCACGGGCGCGACCGTGGGGTTCGGCGACATCGCGGTCCTGTATCGCACCGACGCCCAGGCGACCGCGATCGTCGAGACGCTGTCGCGGGCCGGGATCCCGGTGCAGAAGCGTTCGCACAACCGGCTCAAGGACCGCGAAGGCGTGAGCGCGCTCATCCACGAGATGCGGCTCGCGCACCCCGAGGGATCGGTCGCGGCCCGGCTCAAGAAGCTGGCCAACGAGCAGACGTGGGCCGCCGCCGATCTGCTCATGCCGCTGGCTCAGCGCAGCGGGCACGACCTGGAGCGGTTCCTCGCCGACGTGGCGACCGGCGCCGAGGTCGACGCGCTCGACCCGCGCGCCGAGGCGGTCACGCTGCTCACGCTGCACGCGGCCAAGGGCCTGGAGTTCCCGGTCGTCTTCCTGACCGGCTGCGAGGATGGGCTGCTCCCGCTGCGCATGCCCGGCAAGCAGCCGACCGACGACGAGATCGCCGAGGAGCGCCGGCTCTTCTTCGTCGGCATCACGCGCGCGCAGCGCCGGCTGTTCCTGAGCCACAGCGCGCGCCGCACGCGCTTCGGCACCGAACGGGAGACCCGCCCGTCGCCGTTCCTGGCCGCGATCGACTCTGGGCTGCTGGAGTCGTACAAGGAGGAGGCACCTCGCCGCCCGCGTGATCTGCAACTTAGATTGTTGTGATGAGCGAGCCTCCCCGTCCCCGCTTGAGCGGCCGCGCCTCCGCATTGCTCGGACTGGGGGTTTTTGTCGCGGCGCTGGTTACCTTCGGTTTGGTGCTCATGGCGGTGATCCGCACCGACGCGCCGGCCGTGCCGACCCAGACGACCACACCGTCGAAGCTGCCGCAGTCGGCCCGCTTCGCCAAGCAGGGCGACTGCGTGGTCAACGCCGGGACCGACCAGCAGCCAGACATGATCTTGGTGGTCTGCGCGCCGCATGCCCTTGAGGTGATCGAGCGCGTGGAGGGAACGATCGACGTCAAAGTGTGCCAAAAATTCGACGGTTACCGGTACCACTACTTCTACGACAGCGAACTGGGCGACAAGTTTGATTTCGTCCTGTGTATGCGGCGCAGAAACGGATAATAGGAGGCATGAGACCTGTACGCGGATTGGCTCGTGCGCTCCTAGGTGGACTGTTCGTGGCCGCGGGCAGCCAGGCGTTGCTGCGCCCCGGGCGCTACGCGGCTGCGGCCGAGCCGCTGGCCGAACAGATCGCACCCATGTTGAAGCGGCTCGATTCGCGCCTGCCCACCAACGCCGAGGCGCTCGTGCGGATCAACGGCGCCATCCAGGTCGGGGCGGGCGTGCTGCTCGCGACCAGCACCGCGCCACGGCCCGCGGCCGCCGTGCTCGCCGGGACGCTGGTGCCCACCACGCTCGTCGGGCATCCCTTCTGGAAGGTCCAAAATGTAGCGATGCGCCGCGCCGAGCAGATGCAGTTCGCCAAGAACCTCGGGCTGTTCGCGGGTCTGCTGCTGGCCGCCGCCGACACGGCTGGTTCGCCGGGCCTGCGCTGGCGGGCCGAGCATGCGGCCAAGCACGCCGAACGCGCGATGAAGCAGGCCAAGAAGAAGGTGACCAGGCACCACTAATCATGGTTAACACGATGGAAATGTCGCAAAAGAGTGTGGGATCAGACACGGTCGGGTAACACCGGGCAAGACCTCAAGAAGCGCCCTTTAGTCTTGTGGCATTCCAAGTTTGACTCAGGGGTTTGACGGTCGATCACGGA
This sequence comes from Allorhizocola rhizosphaerae, assembly GCF_003426775.1. Taxonomy (GTDB): domain Bacteria; phylum Actinomycetota; class Actinomycetes; order Mycobacteriales; family Micromonosporaceae; genus Allorhizocola; species Allorhizocola rhizosphaerae. The sequence continues at coordinate 4,941 of NZ_QJUG01000116.1, forward strand.
GGTCGCTGCTTCATGCCGGGGAACGGCCCGCTTCGCACTGTCATCCGAGCCGGCGTCGTCGTCTTGGCCTGCTACTTCGCCTGGTTGGCGATCAAAGAGTACGGCCGGCCCTACGACTTCTTCGACATGAAGATCTATCACGGCGCGATGGCCTGGTGGACCCAGGGCGGTGAGCTCTACGAATTCCGGCACCCCACGATCACGCTCGGCTACACCTATCCCCCGTTCGCCGCGCTGACCATGCTGCCGATGGCCGGGCTCACGGTGCTCCAGGCCGGCTGGATGAACGTCGTCTTTGGACTCGCCGCGCTCGCGTTCGTGTGCGCCGTGCTGCTCGGCCCGATCGCCAGGCGCCACCGCTGGTCGCAGTGGGGTGTCGTGGCGCTGGCCGTGGCCGTGTTCGCGGCGCTGGAGCCGGTTCGCGAGAGCCTCGGCTACGGCCAGGTCAACATGCTCCTGTTTGGACTGGTGATCGCCGACCTGGTCGCGCTGCGCAAGGGCTGGCGCTGGGCCGGGGTCGGCATCGGCCTGGCGACCGCCATCAAGCTCACCCCTGCGCTTTTTATCGTGTACCTGCTGGCGAGCAAGCAATGGCGGGCCGCGCTCACCGCCGGGGGCGCGGCACTGGCCGTGACGGCCGGCACACACCTGGTCGCGCCCGAGGAGTCGAGGACATACTTCGGCACGGTGCTGTGGCAGACCGAGCGGGTCGGCGTCGCCGACATGACGCCCAACCAGTCACTGGCCGGGCTGATCGCGCGCCTGCACGACACCGCGCACGCGCCGAGCCTGCTGTGGCTGTCGTTCATGCTGGTCGTGCTCGCGATCGGGATCACCCGGGCGCGCACCTCGCACGCCGAGGGCGACGAGCTCACCGCGTTCACGATCATCGGGCTCACCTCCAATGTGATCAGCCCGATCTCATGGTCGCACCACCTGGTGTGGGTCATCCCGGCGATCATCGCGCTGTTCGATCAGGCGCTGCGCAGGCGGAGCGCGAGCCGGGGCATCATCGCCCGCGGGCGGGCGACGCCCGGGTTGCACGAGCCGATCTGGTTCCCGGCGTTGACGGGCGCACGGCACGCGGCGGCCGCGGTCGGGTTGTATGTGCTGTTCGTGGTCTCGCCGATCTGGCCCAACGAGCACCAGTTCCCGGCGGTCTCGCACTGGGCGGACGGCGTCTCGGGCGTGCTGTGGGAGAACTCGTTCGCGATCGCGCTGGTGGTGCTGGTGGTGCTGCTGCCCTACCGGCCGGGTGCGGAGCCCGCGTTCGGCCCGCGGGTGGTTGCGCGGCCACGGGTGGTCGTGCGCCAGCCCGTGCGGCGCGACTACGACACGGCTCCGACGACGATCACGACAGCGACGGTGTCCGCGGCGCTGGGCGACGATGCGGCGGACGCAGCGGACAAGGACCAGCCCGTCAGGGGCAGTTGACCCATTCTTCGGTGCCGTCGGTGAAGCGCTGGTGCTTCCAGATCGGGATGCGTTGCTTGACGAGATCCACGAGGCGGGAGCAGGCCGTGAACGCCGCGCCCCGGTGGGCCGTCGAGACGGCGGCCGCCAGCGCCACATCGCCGATCGCGAGCGGGCCGTGGCGGTGCGAGACCGCGACGGCGTAGACGTCCGGGTCGGCCGAGATCTCGGCGACCACCTGGCGCAGCACGTCTTCCGCGGACGGGTGGGCCTCGTAGGTCAGCGCCGCGACGGCCCGCCCGTGGTCGTGATCGCGCACGACGCCGGCGAAGCTGACCACCGCCCCCGCCCGCGGATCGGCCACGGCCTTCTCGTGCTCGGCGACGTCCAGCGGTTCCGTCGTAACCCTGACGATCATGGCAGCTCCAGGAAGTCGACCTGTTGGCCGGGCAGACCGTGCCCGTGTGGGGGGATGACCGCGAAGCCGTGCGAGCCGGCCAGGCCGCGCAGCATCGACGAGCCGACGTGCGAGGCCGGAACCCAAGTCTGCTCCTCGCGGCGGACAAGGGCCAGGTGGGTGTAATCGCCGCGCCCGGGGACCGGCCCGCCGAGCGTGACCTGCGACAGCTCCGGCTCCGGGGCTCCGGTCAGGCCGGCCAGCAGCGGGCTGACCAGGGACATCAGCGCGACGACGGCCGACTGCGGGTTGCCCGGAAGCCCCGCGACGAACGTTCCCGATTTCAATCTTGAAACCATCATCGGGTACCCGGGGCGGATCGCCACTGTGTTGACTATGTACTCCGCGCCGAGGGAGTTCAGCGCCGGATGGAGGTGGTCGACCGGCCCGTGCATCGTGCCGCCGGTCGTGCACACGACGTCGGCCTCCATCGCCTGTTGGAGCGCTTCGACATGGGCGTCGAGCGTGTCCTCGATGGGCGCGATGACGCGCACGCAGTCGGCCCCCATCCGCTTCAGATAGGACGGGAGCGCCGGACCGAGCGCGTCGCGGACCCGGCCGCTGCTGGGCAGGCCCTGCGTGAGCAGTTCGTCGCCGAACACGAGCAGGGCGACGCGCGGGGCACGTTTCACGTGAATCGAGTCGTACCCGCATGACGCGGCAAGCCCGATCATGCCGGGGTTGACCCTCGTGCCAGATGGAAAAAGCTCTTCTCCGGCACGGGCCTCCTCGCCCGGCTCTCGCCACTCGGGCACGCGGCGCGGCTGGCCGTCGACGAGATCGCCGGTGCGGGAAGATTCCTCGGTGCGCACGATGGCGGTGGTGCCGACCGGGACCATCGCCCCGGTCGCGATCTCCATGGCCGTGCCGTCGTCGGTGAGCGATGGGGCCTCGCCGCCGGCCAGGACACGGCCGATCACGCGCCACGGGCCGGTGGCGCGCACCGCATATCCGTCCACGCTGGACGTGGGGAACGCGGGCAGGTCGGTCAGGGTCGCGAGCGGTTCGGCGAGCACCAGGCCGTCGGACTCCTCCAGGAGCACCTTCACGGTGGGAAGCGGCGCGTTCAAGCCGGCCTGGTAGACGGCCCGGCGCGCTTGCAGCCAATCGATTGGCATCAGTGGTCACCACCCCGGAGTTGGTCAAGCGTGTGCGGCAGTAAGTCTGCCAACACGGCCAGACCGTCGCGAATCCCACCCATCGATCCAGGGAGATTCACCACAAAGGTGCGACCGGCGACGCCGACCACGCCGCGGGAGAGCGCGGCCAGTGGGGTTGTGCCGCGGCGCCGGATCGCGTCGGCGATGCCCGGGATTTGGTAGTCGAGCACGCTGGCGGTCATTTCGGGCGTCCGGTCGGTCGGGCTCACGCCCGTCCCGCCGGTTGTCACGATCGCGTCAGGGGTGGTGGCGAGTGCGCTTTTGAGCGCGCCCCGCACGGGCTCGCCGTCGGGTACCACGATGATGTCGGTGACCTGGCAACCCAGGTCCTCCAGTCCTTGCTTGAGCAGGGGGCCGCCCGTGTCCTCGTAGACCCCGGTGGCGGCCCGGTTGGATGCCACGATCACCACGGCCGTGCCAATCTTCATGGCCGGTTCGCGGGTCGCCGGCGCCGTTTCGTGCGTCAGCGGCGCCGGTTCGCGCGCCCATCTGCCCGTCTTGCCACCCTCCTTGCTCAGCACCCGCACGTTTTCGATGCCGGCGGCAGGGTCGACGGCCTTAATCATGTCGATCAGTGCCAGCCCGGCGACGGTCACGCAGGTCAGCGCCTCCATCTCGACCCCTGTACGGTCGGCGGTCTTCACCGTGGCCTCGATGTCCACCCGATCCGACTGAACGGTCAGTTCCACCGTCACGCCGTGGATCGCGATCGGATGGCACAGCGGAATCAGCTCAGGCGTGCGCTTGGCGGCCATGATCCCCGCTAGTCTGGCGACCGCAAGTGCGTCCCCCTTTGGCACCCCCGACCCCTTGAGCAGCTCAATAACTTCAGCCGTTGTACGGACTTCGCCCGCCGCTACGGCGCGTCGAACACTGACACCTTTTTCGGTAATATCGACCATCTTCGCTATACCTCGATGGTCTACATGAGTCAGTTTCGGATCAGGTGAACCTGGAGAATGCTGCGGCACGATACGAGCCTATCGAGAATGGCCTCACACTAATTCTGAACACGACACGTAGGCGAACGGTCACACTTGGTGACATTTCGCCTTTGCCGTACGCTATATGAACTCATGTATACAAATCGACCTCCGCGAAACTACGCTCCTCAACAGAACTTCGCAAGGGGAGCACAGGAGGGACCCACGATGCGCACTTATGAATGGAACTAGTTTTCCCTTAGGCTGTCGGGCGACGAACCGTTTGTTACGGAGAAGCCCAGGTGAGCGAAACGGCCAGAACACACGACGGGACCGAGACCGATCGAGCCCTCGCTAGGCTTGTCGGTCTCGTCGTCGTTGTTGCGCTGCTCGCCGTAACGGCAGCGGCGGTGTTGGCCGCATCTTCCCCAATCGATCCCAGCGGTGCGACCGCGATGGCCGCATTGGCGCTGCTATTCGTCGTCGCAAGCATGACCCAGGTCAAGATGCGTGTCCGCTCGACGAGCATCGGCCTTAGCTGGAACGACATGGCGACACTTATCACTGTCGTTATCCTCCCGGGGGCGCACGCGGTTCTGGTCATCTTTGTCGCCGCCTTGATCCCAAAGCTCCTTCAGCGCTCCGGCGCAATGAAGATCGCTTTTGCCGCCAGCAAGGCGACCATCAATACCGCTGCGGCAGCGCTCGTCCTTGCTTTGTGGACTCCGGCTGAGAAGATTTCCAGGCCCCTGGACATCCTGCCCTACGGTGCCGCTTTCTTGGCCATCGTCATCTGCGACGAAATCGTTTCAACTCCCGTCCTGGCTCTCGCTACCAGGACAACCATGCGGCAGATCTTCTTTTCCAACCCAGACATTCGCTGGGCTTTCAACGTTGTGCGCCTCGGCGTCAGTATCCTCGGGATCTTTATTCTCCAATCGGTCCCACAATTGCTGATCGCTATGCCGCCCATCGCTCTCAGCCTTCACCTCACCCATCAGGGACGAGTTCGCGCTCGCGCCGAGCGCAACGCCTGGCGGCAGCTGGCGCAGGCCACTGATGCCTTCAATGACATTCAGATCGACAAGGTACTGCGGACTGCGGTTAATAATGGCGCAGAGCTGTTCTCGGTCGATCAGGTCGAGGTGGAGACGTGGCTTGATGAGCCGCGGATGCTGATCCGGGGCAACGCCAACGAGATCCTGTACTACGGGGCGCCGGACAACAAGGGGTACGACCTGACGACGACCGCGATCGTGCCGTTGATTGCGGACTCGGATGGGGCACGGATTGGTGAGCTGCGGTTGCGGTTCCGGGCGCCTGTGGCGCTTTCCGAGCGGGAGCAGTTCACCCTGCGCGCGTTTGCCGGCGCACTGGGCACAGCGATCCGCAACGCAGCGTCGTACACGCAACTTGAGCAGCTGGCCGACAAGCATGCGCACGACGCGACGCACGATCCGCTGACGGGTCTGCCCAACAGGCGCATGCTGGCGATCGAAGGCGCTGCCGCCCTCGAAGGCAGGGAGGGTCAGCTCGGGGTACCCGCCCTCCTCCTGCTGGATCTGAACCACTTCAAGGACATCAACGACGCGCTCGGCCACTCGGCGGGCGACCAGGTGCTCGTGGCTGTGGCGCGCAGGCTGACCGAGGCTGCCGGTGACGATGCGCTCGTAACGCGGCTCGGTGGGGATGAGTTTGCCGTGCTGTACCGGGCACTGCCGGCACCGGCACTGGCCATGCACCGCGCCGCTTCGCTGATGGTCGTGCTGCGCGAGCCGGTGACGGTCGACGGCATGCCGCTCACCGTCTCGGCGAGCGCGGGCGTGGCCATCGCCCCGAACGTCGGCGGGTTCGTCGAACTGCTCCGGCGTGCCGACATCGCGATGTACCAAGCGAAGCGCACCAACCGGCCGGTCACCGCGTATGAGCCCGAAAGCGACACAGCCGACCGCACGGGCCTGGTCGTGGGCGGCATGCTGCCGCGAGCCGTCGCCGAGAAGGAGTTCACGCTCGAATTCCAGCCGATCGTCGACCTGCTGACGGGCGCGCCGATCGCGGCCGAGGCACTGGCCCGCTGGCAGCACCCCGATCGTGGCAAGGTCGACCCGGGCAGCTTCCTCGAACCGATCGAGCGGTCCGGCCTGCTGACCGCGTTCACCGACGCCGTGCTCGATCAGGCGCTCGACGCAGCCCGGCAGTGGCGCGATGCGGGCATGCACTGGCCGGTCGCGGTCAACATCTCGCCGCGTAGCCTCCTGGACCGCCGCCTGCCCCTGCTCATCGCCGCCCGCCTGGACGACCATCGTTTGACCGGTACCGATCTGGTCCTCGAACTGACCGAGTCGCGCACGCTGAGCCAGCTCGAGATCGTGGACAAGGTTCTCGCCGAACTACGTGAGATCGGATGCGTGCTGGCCCTGGACGACTTCGGCACCGGGTTCTCATCGTTGTCTGTGCTTCCACGGGTACCGATGATTCAGGAATTGAAAATCGACCGATCGTTCGTGTCGCAAATGGAGCACACACCGGAGTCGGCGGCGGTGGTCAAGTCCACTGTGGAGCTTGCGCGTGGCCTCGACCTGCTCGTGGTCGCGGAGGGTGTGGAGCGGGAGAGCCAGCGCAAGATGCTGTGGGAGCTTGGCTGCACGGCCGGACAGGGTCACCTGTTTGCCAGGCCCATGCCGCTCGACCAGATCCTTCAGCTCGGGCCTACCCTCGCCGAACCGCTGCACGACCCGGGCTCGGTCGTCCAGATGCCGTTCCAGCGCCGCCCCGGCGGTCGTTCGGCCAAGCCGGGCAAGGCGGCGGACGCCAACGGTTAGGCCGCGAAGACGGCGTCCGCGCGCAGGCGCAGGCAGACATCCAAGGGCAACCATGTCGGCTGATTCCTCGCTAGCCTGATAGCGAAACGACACGCAACACGGGGTGGGCTTTAGTGATTCACTTCAAGGTCTTGGGCCCGATGACAGTCGAACGAGACGGTTCGACAATCGCGTTGAACGCACGGATGCTCCGGCGGCTGTTGGCCACGCTGCTGGTGAACCTCAATCGTCCTGTTACGACGGATGCACTCATTGCCGCATTGTGGGGCGATGTTGCGCCGCCTGGCTGTCGGAAGACAATTCAGGTCTACATGCATCGTCTACGTGAGGCGATCGGAAATCGAGATCCGATTCATCAAGAGGCGGGCGGCTATCGCCTTATCCTGTCAGCGGATGCGCTGGACGCCGCTCAATTCGACCGGCTGGCCAGCAAAGGCCGGAAACTTCGTGGTGATGACAGGCAGCGGGAAGCGGCGGACGTCTTTGCCCAGGCACTGGCGCTCTGGCGTGGTTCCGCCTACGCCGACATGGACGAACATCCGCTGATTGCAGACGAGGCGCACCGTCTCGAAGAGGAGCGAATCAGCGTCATCTTCGATTACACCGAAACAAGATTAGGTCTAGGACATCACGAAGATCTGATTCCTGAGCTGATCAGCAGTGCTGAGCTCTATCCCTACAACGAGGACCTGCGGCGTCATCTGATGATCGCCTTATATCGGTCAGGACGTCAGGCCGAAGCACTTGAGGTCTTTCAGAAGACACACAAGCTCCTTGCCGACGAGCTTGGTCTGACGCCTGGACCCGAGCTCCGGCGCCTACAGGAATCAGTCCTCCGCAATGATCCCGAATTGGAACTCGGATCGGCACCCGTATGGTCAACTCAAATACCGCATGAGCTTCCACCGGCGCTGTCGCGGTTTGCCGGCCGGATCGAACAGTTATCCGCTATGGACCGCGCCGCGGCCTCGGCGGACTGGGGCCAAACCGCCGCGAGCGTTGGTTGTGTCAGACTCGGGTGCGTGATCCAGCTCGTCTTGGACTTCGTGTTGTATGCGCTGTCTGGCGCCTTCGCCTGGATCACGGGCGGGTCGTCGACGTTGGCGCCGCATCGGTCGTGGGGGGAGTGGGCGGTCTGGGGGTATGCGGCCGCCGCGGTGCTGGTGTGGGTCACGCGATCGGTGCGGGCGCGATTGTGGCTGACGGTCGGGGCGTGGGTGGCGGTGGCTTGGGTGCCGCTGCTGGCGCTGGCGCACGCCAACCGGGGGCAGGAGGAGGTCTTCGTCGTCGAGGAGTCGGCGCGGCGGATGCTTGGGACCGGCACACCGTACCTGGACCGGGCCGAGCTTGCCGCGCTGCCCGAACCGCTGCTCGGCTACACGCCGTACCAACCCGGGATGGCGATCTTCGGCTTTCCGCGCGCGCTGTTCGGCGAGGCGTGGTGGACCGACGCGCGGCTGTATTTCGCGTTGTTCACGGCCGTCGCGCTGGCGTATGCGGTCTCGCTGCTGGAACTCGACGGGAAACTCGTGCGGGCCGTGCAGATGGCCACCGTGCTTCCGTTGTGCGCGTTGACGTTGGCGACCGGTGGTGACGATATCCCGGTGCTGGCCCTGTGCTTGCTCGCGTTCACGCTCGCGTACAAGGGAAAGCTTGGCTGGGCGGGGGTCGCGATCGGTGCGGCGGCGGCGATGAAGCTGTTTGCCTGGCCGGTCCTGCTGGTGCTCGCCATTTTCGCTCGGCGGGCGCGTTTCGCCGTACCAGCAATGATTATGCCTTTAATGATTTTATTGCCGAGTATCCTGCTCGACCCCTCGGCGGTGGTGGAGAACGTCATCCGGTTCCCGACCGGGCATGGGCTGGTGACCAGTCCGGCGGCTTCGCCACTGGTGGGATATCTGATCGCGAATGCCTTCGAGGGTGGGCGGCTGGTGGCGCTGGGCCTGCTCGGCGCGGCCGGGCTGGCGATAGCCGTCTATCTGTGGCGGCGCCCGCCGCAGGATATGCGCACCGTGGTCAATGTCTGCGCGATCGGGCTGGTGGTCGCGATCCTGCTCATGCCCGCGACGCGGTTCGGTTACCTGCTCTATCCGGTGGCGTTCGCGTTTTGGGCGCCGACGCTGCGCGGGCGGGCGACACCGGGATAGGATCAACGTGCGGCCGTGGGGCTGGCCGAGCCAGAGCTGGTGAACCGTGGACCGAGGTCCGCCAACAGTCCCTACCGGAGGACAAGTGTCTGGTAGGAGTAGCCCATGCCCCGGATCAACACCCGCTCATCTACGCCGACGGCAACGGCACCATTCGATGTCGCCCGTGCCGGCGCGCCGCCGCCGATCCGCTGGCCGGTGCTCGCGGCCGTGTTCATCGGCGGGATGCTCGGCGGGCTGGCCCGCTACGGACTGACCGTGGCCTGGCCGCCACCACCAGGCGGCTTCCCGTGGGCCACGTTCGGCATCAACCTGTCCGGCTGCCTGCTCATCGGCGTGCTCATGGCCGCCATCACCGACCTGTGGCCCAGCCGGACCCTGCTGCGGCCCTTCTGGGGAACGGGCGTCCTCGGCGGCTACACGACGTTTTCCACCTATATCGTGGACGCGCAGCACCTGCTCGATCACGCCAGGGCCGGCGTCGCGTTGATCTATCTGGCCGCCACCATCGGTGGCGCGCTCATAGCCGTGTTCACTGGGCATAGCCTCGCGAGGTTGGCGTTGCGAGGCGGACGGGAGGCCCGCCCATGAAACTGTCCGGCCCGGCGATGCGTTTGACCATCTTCATCGGCGAAGCCGACCGATGGCGGCACAAACCGCTACACACCGAGATCGTCCATCGTGCCCACGAGGCCGGGCTCGCCGGAGCCACCGTCATCCGCGGGCACGAAGGCTTCGGCGCGTCATCGCGCATCCACACCACGCGCATTCTGTCGCTGTCCGAAGACCTGCCCGTCGCCGTCATCATCGTCGACGCGGAGGAGCGCATCCGCGCGTTCCTGCCCCAGCTCGACGAGTTGGTCACCGAAGGGCTGGTGATCATGGATCCGGTGGAGGTCATCCGTTACATCGGCCGCGACGGAGACAAGCGGTGACCGTGCTGCTCGTGGCCTTCGGTGCGGGGTGCGGCGCGGTTGCCCGCTATCTGATCGACCGAGCCATCCAGGCCCGCCATGACTCGGTCTTCCCGTGGGGAACGTTCGCCGCCAACATCATCGGCTCGTTCCTCCTGGGAATGCTCACCGCATCGGCGCTGCACGCAAGCCACTGGCTGCTGGCACTGCTGGGCACCGGCCTATGTGGAGCGTTGACCACCTATTCGACGTTCGGCTACGAAACCCTGCGCCTCATCCAGCAACGCGCGACGCTCTTAGCCGTGCTGAACGTCATCGCCAGCATCATCGCCGGTTTCGGCGCCGCCTATCTCGGCGCGGCGGTCCTCCAGGCTGCGCACTAAACGCGCGAAGCTCCTCGCCGTGTGAACGTCATCGCCGGTTTCGGCGCCGCCTATCTCGACGCAAACGTCCTACAGGCCGCCGCCCACTAGCCGATCGCCATGTCCACAAACCGGGAGAGGTGCAGCTGCGCCGCGACCGTGATGGTGTCGGTCGGCCCGTTGCGGTGCTTGGCCACGATGAAGTCGGCCTCACCCGCGCGCGGCGACTCCTTGTCGTAGTAGTCGTCGCGGTGCAGCAGGATCACCACGTCGGCGTCCTGCTCGATCGAGCCGGACTCGCGCAGGTCGGACAGCTGCGGCCGCTTGTCGGTGCGCTGCTCCGGGCCGCGGTTGAGCTGGCTGACCGCGATGACCGGGCACTCGACCTCTTTGGCCAGCAGCTTGAGCCCTCGGGACAGGTCGGCGACCTCCTGCTGCCGGCTCTCCGTGCGCTTGGGCGACGTCATGAGCTGGAGGTAGTCCACGACGATCAGCTTGAGGTCGTGCCGCTGCTTGAGCCGCCGTGCCTTGGCCCGGATCTCCATCAGGGTCATGTTGGGCGTGTCATCGACGAAAATCGGCGCCTCGGAGATCTCGCCCATGCGCCGGGCCAGCTTGGTCCAGTCGTCATCGGACAGCTGCCCGGAGCGAAGCACGTGCAGCGGCACGCGGGCCTCGGCGGACAGCAACCGCATGACAATCTCCACTTTGGACATTTCAAGCGAGAAGATGGCACTGGCCAGGTTGGCGCGCACGGCCGCGTTGCGCGCGAAATCCATTGACACGGTTGACTTGCCCAGGCCGGGGCGGCCGGCGACGATGATGAGCTGGCCGGGCTGCAGGCCGTTGAGCAGGCGGTCGAGATCGGTGAAGCCGGTGGGGACGCCGGTCATCAGGCCGCCCTGCGCGCCGACCGCCTCGATCTCGTCGAGCGTGGGCTGGAGCATGTCGGCCAGGACCGCGAAGTCCTCGCTCACCCGCTTTTCGGTCACGTCGTAGATCGCCTGCTGGGCGAGGTCGACGATGTCGTCGACGTCGCGGCCCGCGCCCGCCGCCGCTCCGTAGCCCAACTGGACGATCTTTGTGCCGGCCTCAACCAGCCGCCGCAGCACGGCCCGCTCGCTGACAATGCGCGCGTAATAGGCGGCGTTGGCGGCGGTCGGAACGGCGGAGATCAGCGTGTGCAGGTAGGGTGCGCCGCCCACCCGCGCCAAATCCCCATTGCTGTCAAGGGTTGCGGCGACCATCACCGGGTCGGCGGGCTCACCCCGCCCGTAGAGGTCGAGGATCGCGTCGAAGATGGTCGCGTGGGCCGGCCGGTAGAAATCGCTCACCCGCAGGATCTCGATCACGTCGGCGATCGCGTCCTTCGAGAGCAACATGCCGCCGAGCACACACTGCTCGGCCGCGACATCCTGCGGAGGCGCCTTCTCGAAGACGGGCGCGCCGGTCGTGCTCATCTCCTCGACGGTCATGACGCCCCCTCTCCAATTAGCAGTGTCCCCTGTGGGTACGACAACAGAACGATGACGCTACGAGCCACGGATCGCGGAAACAAATCGCCCGGTGGACAAGCCTTGGGACAACCTGTGGAGAACCCGCCCCACACCTGTGGGCGAGCTTGTGGACAGCCTGTGGACAACCCCCATCCACAGCCTGTGGATAACCCCTTTACCAGGATGGACGGGATCCACAGGATGTGGAAGAAAATTTCCCGACGCGATTCTCATCGGTTCGGGGGATTGCGTCGGACGCATGTGCGATCCACGCTCCGACCGTGGAGTACCGAGAGCATCGGGAGTTTCCCGAGCGGGCGCAGCCGCCGATGCCCAACGACTCCGCGAGCCGCTACGGGCCCGCGGAGGAGCCCGCCTACGAGGGCTTCCACACCTACGCCACCAGTGATCTCTACGACACCAACGGCGACGGCCAGCACTGGCCGGACAACTGGCCCGACCCGCAGCGACACAACGCGCCCGCGACCAGCCGGGACGGCGGCGGGGCCGACCGCGACTACTGGGGTGTCCTCATGTGGACGATCCTGTGGTACTCGATCCCGGCCCTCGTGCTCATCCTGCGCGCGCTCTTCCTCCCGGCCGGCTCCGCGGCGCGGGCCGCCGCACTCGGCGATTTCATCAGCAACTCGCCGCTCTGGCTGCTCGCCCTGCTTGGCGGGCTCGGCCTGGCCCTGGTGCTGCGGTGGGCCAGCGACACCTGGCGAGCCGCGACGATCGGCTTCTGCGCCGCGGTGGTTTCAGGTGGTGCGATCACGGTTCTGTACCGGATCTGGTAGCTCCGGTCACAGTCGGCACACGAACCCATCACGACGGCATCGTCTGTGACCTTGGACTGTCGCATTGAGACATGCGACTACGTGTCCCCTTGATACTGCTCATGGTCGCCGGGATGGGCCTGGTGAGCTGCTCCAGCGACGGTGGCAGCAACGACGACGGGCGCAACGAGGCGCCCGGCCTTGAGGGCCGGCCCGACCGGCCGACGGACACCACGGACGACAACACCTCCACATTCGCCCTCGACGTGGACACCGCCTCCTACACCTATGCCGCGCGCCAGATCCGCGACGGCAACAGGCCGGATCCCAGGCTGATCCGCCCTGAGGAATTCATTAATTCTTTCGAGTACCGCTATCCGCAGCCCAAATCCGACGGCTTCACGATCACCGTGGATGGCGCGCGCCAGCCCGGCGAGTCGAGCGACACCAGGCTTGTGCGTGTCGGGCTCAAGACCCGCTCGGAGGACGGCGAGGAGCGAACAGACGCCGCGCTCACGTTCGTCATCGACGTTTCGGGCTCCATGGCCGAACGAGGGCGGCTCGATCTGGTACAGGATGCGCTTCATCATCTGGTGGATCAGCTGCGGCCAAGCGACTCGGTGGCGATCGTCGCGTTCAACGACCGGGCCGAGGTGCTGCGCGAAATGACGCGCGCCTCCGACAAGGGCCGGCTCCACGGGGCGATCGACGACCTGGAGGCGGGCGGCAGCACCAATCTGGGCGAGGGGCTAGTGGCCGGTTACGAGCTGGCCCGCGACAGTTTCCGCGCGCAGGCGACCAATCGCGTCATCCTGCTGTCCGACGGCCTGGCCAACACGGGCACGACCGATGCCGACACGCTGCTGCGGCGCATCCGGGCCGAGGCCGACAAGGAGATCTCGTTGCTGGGTGTCGGCGTGGGCAGCCAATACGGTGACAAGCTCATGGAACGGCTCGCTGACCGGGGCGACGGGTTCGTGGTCTACATCTCGGAGCGCCAGCAGGCGCGTGATCTCTTTGTGCGCAGGCTTCCGGCCAACCTGTCGGTGCGCGCCTATGACGCGAAGGCGCAGGTCGTCTTCGATGCGTCCAATGTGGAGTCTTATCGGCTCGTCGGATACGAGAACCGGCAGTTGCGCGACAACGAGTTCCGCGACGACCGGGTCGATGGGGGAGAGGTGGGGCCTGGTCACTCCGTCACCGCTCTTTATGTGGTACGCCTTCGTGCGCGCGCCGACGGCCGGGTAGCACAGGTCAAGGTGCGCTGGCTCGACCCGAAGACCCAGGAGGCGTCCGAACAGTTCGAGACCATCGACACCACCGACCTGACGGGTGAACTCGCCCACGCCGACCGAGGGCTGCGCCTGTGCTACACCGCGGCGTTCTTCGCAGAATCGTTGCGGGGCAAGGAATCCCCACCGCTTCGGGAGCTTGAGCGCACGTCACCCGACCCGGGCCTCGCCGACTTGATCCGCGAGGCCTCCCGCCTCACCTGACCACACCGCGCCTGGCACGGGCCAGCGTCACACGGCCTGACGAGGCGAGGCGGCCGGACGCGGCCACCCGGGCGAGGCGGCCGGGCGAGGCGGCCGGGCGGAAGCCACGCCAGGCGGAAGCCACGCCAGGCGGAAGCCACCGGACGAAGCCGCCAGGCGAAGCGGCCGGCCAGCAAATGCAAAACGCGGGCATCCCGGGCTGGACTGAATTGTCCGGCCTGGGACGCCCGCGGCGCGATCGGTGCGCGACTACTTCGCGGCGACCACGTTGAGGTGGAACTTGGCGGTGACCTCCGGGTGCAGCTTGATCTGCACCTGGTGCCCGCCCGTCGTCTTGACCGGGCCGGCCAGCTCGATTTTGCGCTTGTCGAGCATGGGACCGCCGGCCTTCTTCACGGCGTCGACGATCTCGGTCGCGGTGACCGAGCCGAACAGCCGGCCGCCCTGGCCCGCACGCGCGTGCAGGGTGACCTTCAGGCCCTCAAGCTGGGCCTTGACCTCGTTGGCGTGGCCGAGGTCGCGGATCTCGCGCGCCGCACGGGCCCGCTTGATCGTGGTGACCTGCTTCTCGGCACCCTTGGTCCAGGCGATCGCAAAGCCCTGCGGCAGCAGGTAGTTGCGACCGTAGCCGTCCTTGACCTCGACGATGTCGCCGGGCGCGCCGAGGTGCGGCACCTCGTTCGTCAGAATGATCTTCATCGCGGTGCCTCCTTTCAGCGGCCGGTCGTCGTGTACGGCAGGAGCGCCATCTCACGGGCGTTCTTGACCGCACGGGCGATTTGGCGCTGCTGCTGCGTTGTCACGCCGGTCACCCGCCGAGCGCGGATCTTGCCGCGGTCGGAGATGAACTTGCGCAGCAGCGCGGTGTCCTTGTAGTCGATGTAGCCGACCCCCTCCTTTTCGAGAGGGTTCACCTTCTTCTTCGGTTTGCGCAAAGCCTGCGCCTTAGCCATTTGTATCTACCTCAATGCTCTTCTTAGAACGGTGGCTCGTCGTCGAAGTTGCTGCCACCCGGACCACCGACAGGAGCGGCCGTCGCCCACGGGTCGTCGGCATAGCCGCCGCCTCCTCCCGAGGACGGGCCCTGGCTCGGCGCGTTGCCGCCCGAGCCGAACCCACCACCACCGCCCGAGCGCGACATCTTCTGCACCTTGGCCGTCGCATAGCGCAGCGACGGGCCGATCTCGTCGACCTCAAGGTCGATGACGGTGCGCTTCTCGCCCTCGCGGGTCTCATAGGTCCGCTGGCGCAACCGCCCCTGGACGATGACCCGTGAGCCGCGGTGCAGCGACTCGGCGACGTTTTCCGCCGCCTGCCGCCACACGCTGCACTGCAGGAAGAGCGGCTCGCCGTCCTTCCACTGGCCGGAGTCACGGTCGAAAGTCCGCGGGGTCGAGGCGACCCGGAACTTCGCGACCGCGGCACCCGACGGGGTGAAGCGCAGCTCAGGATCGTCGGTCAGGTTGCCGACGATCGTGATGGTGGTTTCTCCAGCCATGATCTACTCCTCGAACCTTCATCGTGTCGCCTTAGGTTCCCATAGGGGTCCGACAGCGACCGTGAAGGCAGGTCCGGATGGAATCGGAAACGTCAGCGGACGTCCGGGCGAATGACCTTGGTGCGCAGCACGGACTCGTTGAGCTTGAGCTGCCGATCCAGCTCGGCAACGGCCGCAGGCGTGGCCTGCAGGTCGATGACGGCGTAGATCCCTTCGGCCTTCTTGTTGATCTCGAAGGCGAGCCGGCGACGGCCCCACACGTCGAGCTTCTCGACCGAACCACCCGATGTCCTGATCACATTGAGATACTGATCAAGCGACGGGGCGACGGTGCGCTCCTCGAGACTGGGGTCGAGGATCACCATGACTTCGTAATGACGCAAGACTTTCTCACCTCCTCTGGGCTAGTGGCCACGGTCGTTCCGTGGCAGGAGGTCTGGCGTCTGTCCCGCGCCCAAGCGCAGGACCGGTTCATACTACAGGGCACCTACGGGCGCCCTGACAAAGGACCGCGGAGCGCCCTTTCCGACTGCTGGGTGGGACCTGGGGAGGAACGACCACACCGACGAGATGGGAAGAGAAGCGCTCCGCGGAGCATATATGGTTTTGTTGCTTAGGCGAACTCTGCCCGAGTTGCCCGCTGTGTGATAATAGCGCGAATTGCGCCGGCTGACACGCCAACGACACACACAGTCGCGATAATTGCCAAAAGACCTATCGGACCCTTGTCGACGGGAGCGCCGGACGCGAGCCGGGCCGCCGCGCTGTTCGAGCTCACCACGGTCACCGGCGAGGTGAACGGGCCGGGAGCCGCGCTCGGGTCGGGCATCGTGGTCATCTCCGGGAGCAGCACATCCCCGGGTGCCACGGGCGTACCGGACGGGCGCGCCGCCGCCGAAGGCTGCCCACCGGACGCGGGCTGGTTCGGCTTCTGCTGCTGCGCTGCAGGCGTGGTCCGGATCGGCGCCGGAGCCGCCGCCCTCGCCGGGGTCACCTCGACGGTGAGCTCCTGGAAGTCTTGGTTGAGGTTCAGCGCGCAGTCGGGCTCCATGCCGATCGAGACCGGACCCCGATGGAACTGCACCTCGATGGTCTCGCCGCTGGCGACGGACGTGCTCGCCGAGCCGTCGATCGTCAGCGTGGCGTTGAGCCCAAGCTCATTGGTGAGCCGCAGCTTGGATTCGGCCCCGACGTTGATGGCTGGAACGTCGGGCTTGGATCCGCACAGCAGCAGCCCGAGGCCCCCGCCCTTGAAGGTCACTTGAGCCCCATCGGGCTGTGCGACCGCCGGACCGGCGGCGAGCGGTAGGCCTACAAACGCTCCGAGCAGGGCCAACGCCCCGAGGCGTCTGGTGTACGACATCTATAGCTCCCCATCGCTGGATAGCCTCGCGGGGGCGAGGAGGCACGCAGGATGCGCGGCACTGTGTTTAACGGAGTACTAGGCTGGCGAGATGCGCATCGGAGCTCACGTCGAATCAGGCGACCCGCTGGCCGAGGCCGCGGCGCGCAACGCTGATGTGGTCCAGTTCTTCCTCACCGACCCGCAGAGCTTCAAGGCGCCGCAGCCGCGGTCCGACGCCGACTCGCTGCGCGCCAGCGAGGTGCAGATCTTCGTGCACGCCCCCTACCTGGTGAATGTGGCGACCACGAACAACAGGATCCGCATTCCCAGCCGCAAGCTGATGCAGCAGCACGGCGACGCGGCCACCACGCTCGGCGCCAGTGGGCTGATCGTCCACGGTGGACACATGGGCGCCAGCGACGATGTCGCGGTGGGCATCGCCAACTGGCGCAAGGCGCTTGAGCAGTACAACCGGGACACCGGCGTGCAGGTCCTGATCGAGAACACGGCGGGCGGCGACAACGCCCTCGCGCGCCGGTTCGACGTGCTCGCCCGGCTCTGGGACGCGGTCGGCGACCTCGACGTCGGGTTCTGCCTCGACACCTGCCACGCGCACGCGGGCGGAGAAGATCTTCTCGATATCGTCGAGCGGGTCAAGGCGATCACCGGCCGCATTGACCTCGTGCATGCCAACGGATCAAAAGATCCGTTCGACTCCGGGCGCGATCGGCACGACAATCTTCTCGGCAAGGACGAGCCAGGCATGATCGATCCGAAGCTGGTTGCCGCCGTGGTGAGGGCCGCGGGGGCGCCGGTCGTGGTCGAGACGCCGGGTGGTGCGGCCGGTCAGGCGGCCGACATCGCCTACCTGCGCGACAACCAGTGAGGACGGCCGGTGACAGCGGTAGCCAGAGACGACGACAGTCCAAAAGAGCCCAAGGAGGCGGTGGACTCCACCGGGGCACCGGAGCCCGACGCGGTAGAGGACGTAGAAGAGTCGCCACGACCCGCGACCCCGCCCCAGCCTGAAGCGGAGGCCGCGACGACCGAGGTCAAGCCGGGCCGGCACGCGAAGGCCGACGAGCCCGACGACGAGGCCGAGCCGGACACAGCCGTGGAGTCCGACATAGACGCGGAGTCCGACATAACGGTGATCCCTGAACAACCGGCCGGCCCGGACGAGGCGTTCGCCAAGTTCGCCCCCGCCGAGGAGGAGGAGCCCAAGGGCTGGCGCCGGGTGCGGCGCGGCATCGGGCGGTTCTTCATCCACGAGTGGACGCTGGCCGCCCTCGGATCGATCATCCTCGCGGTCGCGATGACCTGGCCCACCCTGAAATACCCGGCCCACACGATCCCGCAGGACACGGGCGACCCGACGCTCGTGGCATGGATGCTGGCGTGGTCCGGCCACGCCGTGAAGACCGACATCGCCAACCTTTGGCACGCCAACGCCTTCTACCCGGAACAATTCAGCTACGCCTTTACCGACACACTGCTCGGCTACTTCCCCGCGGGATTGATCGGCGACGGATTCCAGGCGGCCCTCCTCCGGTACAACATCATCTATGTCCTTCTTCACGCCCTCGCCTTCTTCGGCGCATACGTGCTCGTGCGCCAGCTCGGATCGGGCAGGACGGGGGCGCTGGTGGCCGGTGCGGCATTCGCCTACGCCCCATGGCGGCTGGTCCAGGCCGGGCATGTGCATGTGATCTCGACCGGTGGCATCGCGCTGACCCTGGCGATGCTGGCGCGCGGGCACGGCTTCTCGCTGCGCCATGGCTACCGTCCCGAGCGCCGCAAACCGCTGTGGGCCCTGGCCGGCTGGCTCACCGCCGCCTGGCAGATCAGCCTCGGCTTCGGCATCGGGCTGCCGTTCGGCTACGTGCTCGCGATCATCACGCTGGTGAGCCTGATCCTGTTGCTGGTCAAGCGATTCCGGCACGGGCCGTTCCCGTTCGGCGGCAAGCTGTTCGTGGCCGACCTGGTCGGCGGCATGATCTTCGCCGCCGTCGCGGTGCTCATGGCGCTGCCCTACCTGAAGGTCGCACAGCTGCATCCCTACGCGGTGCGCAGTGAGGCCGAGGTCGGGGCATACTCGCCGCCGTTGAGGGGCTTCTTCATCAGCCCGGCCGAGTCGGCGATCTGGGGCGACGCGCACGCGCCGGCGCGCGAGTCACTGTCCTGGGTGCCCGAGATGACGATGCTGCCGGGGTTCGTGCTCTACGGGCTCGCGGCCGCCGGGCTGATCATGTCGATCTGGACGTTGCGCCAGCGCATCCTGCTCGGGCTAGGCGTGGCGCTGAGCATCTTCCTGGCGATGGGCACCAACCCCTACGGCGGTGGGCGACCGGGCTATTTGACGCTGTACGACTTCCTTCCCGGCTGGGACGCGCTGCGCACGCCGGGCCGGCTGGTCATCTGGACCACGCTGCTGCTGGCCATCCTCGCTGCGGGCGCGGTGAGCGCGTTGGTCGAGCAGTCCAAGCTCGCGTCGATCAACCGCGTGCCGTCCCGCCCGCACCCGCTGCTGCGCGTGGCGACTTTCATCCCGGTCGTGCTTGTGCTCGGCGAGGGGCTCAACAACACGCCGCACCCGACCGTCCCGCCGCCCCCGCCCTCGGTGGTGCGCGCGGAGGGCCCTGTGCTGGTGCTGCCCAGCGACCAACTGCGCGACCTGCACGTCATGCTCTGGCTGACCTACGAGTTCCAGAAGACGGTCAACGGCGGCAGCGGCTTCACGCCCCAGCGCACCCAGGAGGTGCGCGAGGTCACCAAGCAGTTCCCCGACGCGACGAGCGTTGGCATGCTGCGCGAGCTGGGCGTCAAGACGGTCGTCGTGCTCCGGGCCCAGGTCGTCGGCACGCCCTACGAGTCGGCGCTCACCGCCCCGGTGGAGGGGCTCGGCGTCGAGCGCAAGGAGTTCGCCGACGCGGTGGTGTTCACGCTGGGCCAATCGGGGTCGCCCCGGTAGGTCTGGCGTACCACATCGAGCTCGGGATAGCGGATCTCCCGGATCACCAGCACGATCAGCGTCACCACGGCCGCCAGCCGCATGATCGACGCGAACACGAACGTGCCCTCCGGGATGACCTGCCGCCCGGACGCGCCCATGAGCTCCAAATAGAAGGCGAGGAAGTAGCACACCTCGGCGACCTGCCAGAACAGGAACGCGCCCCACTTCGGCCGGGCGAGCACGATCAGCGGCAGCAGCCACAGCGTGAACTGCTGCGACCACACCTTGCTCGTCACCAGGAAGATGGCGATCACCAGGAAGGCGAGCTGGGCCAGGCGCGGGGGTGTGTGGGATTGCAGCGCAAGGCCGGCCACGCCCAGGCAGCCGAGCAGGAACAGCAGCAGAGCCAGGTTGGTCACCAGCGGGATGTCGGCGAAGAGCGCGGCCGAGCCGCCGGAGAGCAGGTCGGAGTCGAAGAACCGGCCGATGTACCAAAGCGTGCCCCAGTCGATCGCCCGGGTCTGGTTCAGCTCGATGAAACGATGCCAGTCCTCGTAGCTGAGCATCATCACCGGCACGTTGGTCACCAGCCACGCCCCGGCCGCGCCCCCGATGGCCAGACCCATCGGGCGGAATTCACGGTTACGGATGCATAGCACGATGATCGGCCCCAGCAGGAAGCCCGGCCACAGCTTGGCCGCCGCACCGAGCCCGAGCATGATCCCCGCGGCGAGCGGTTGCCGGCGCGCCCAGAACCACAGCCCGGCTATGGCCAGCACGATGGCCAGAAAGTCCCAGTTGACGGTCGTGGTCACGAGCAACGTGGGGGCGAGGGCGAACAGCGCGGCGTCCCACGGTCGCCGTCTTCGCAGCGACAGGATCATCGCCACCGTCGACACGGCGAAGGCCATGAGCGCCAGCGCCGTGAGGTCATAGAACGCCTGGCCCTGGTTGAGGCTCGGGTCATTCTGGCCCATTGCGTGCACCGGCAGCCCGATGAGCGCCATCATCGCCCCGGTCAGCACCGGGTATTCGACCTGGTGATCGTCGCCGTCCGGGACGTATGGCACCTTGCCCTGGTTGAGGCCCTCGGCGTAGTAGAGCGCGAGCACGTCGGTGTAGCAGAAGTTCGTGTACTGGCTCAGGTCCTGCCAGGCGCCGTCGCGGCAGGGGGACTTCTGCACCCAGTGGAAGACGAGCGTGAGGCAGGTCAGCGCGAGCACGATGCGGGCGGCGGTCCAGAAGCCGCCGCCCCGGGAGGGCGTCTCGGGCACCGCGTGTGTGCCGCGTGGCCCGCCGATCGCCTCGGCGAGCCCACTGACGAAGGGGTCCTCCCGCCCCGGCGCGACCACCTTCTCCGTGCTGTCGTTCGGCCTCATAGACCGACATCCTGCCCTATGAACCTTGGTTCGCCTACGGGATCCCACCCGCCCCCGTCGCGTTGATCATGAACTTAAGTGCGTGCTCGACGGCGTGTCGCTGCATCAACTCCAGGGTCAACTCCCGCAAAGTTGATCATGAAGTTATCATCACGACACGCCGTCGAACATTGACGTGGTTCATGATCGACGGAACAGGTGAGGAGGGGTTATGGGCGGGTGGTGGGGGAGGTTGTCGGGGAGGGGGTGAGGGTGGCCGGGGGAGTTGAGG
>NZ_QJUG01000117.1 GCF_003426775.1 Allorhizocola rhizosphaerae
CCGGGACACCAACGCGATCCTCGAAGCCGCCGCGCGCGGCCGGATGGGCGCGCTCGTCGTCGCGGGCGTGGATCCGTCCGATGTGGAGGATCCGCAGCTGGCCGACGAGGCGCTGGACAACGTGGGCTTCCTGGTCAGCCTGGAGCTGCGGATGTCGGCCGTGGCACGCCGCGCCGATGTCGTGTTCCCGGTGGCCGCGGTCGCCGAGAAGGCGGGCTCGTTCGTCAACTGGGAGGGCCGCCTGCGCACGTTTGAGCAGGCGCTGGAGACGCCCAACATCGGCGCGGCGCTGCCCGACGGCCGGGTGCTCGACGCGATCGCCGCGCAGATGGGCGTCTCGCTGCACACCGGCGATGTGTACGCCATCCGCCGCGAGCTGGGCAGCCTGCCCGCGACGCTGTACACCAAGCCCGCTCCGGTCTATCCGCGTGAGGCGCCGAGCAGCCGCACGCGCCTGGTCACGTGGCCGCAGCTGATCGACCTCGGGGCGCTGCTCGACGGCGACGAGGTGCTCGCGGGCACGGCCCGCCCGTCGGCCGTGCGGCTGTCCAAGGCGTGGGGCGCGGCCGACGGCGACCCGGTCACGGTGAGCACCGAGCGCGGCTCGATCACCCTGCCCGCGTTGGTCACCGACATGCCCGACGACATGGTCTGGTTGCCCACGAACTCGCCCGGTTCCACCGTGCGCCGGACCCTTGGTCCTGTTAGGAATGTGCAGGTCTCGCTATGAATCCCACACTTGCGGACTTCGGCAAGGACGTCTGGTGGATCGTCCTCATCAAGATCGTCGCCGTGTTCGTCTTCCTCGTGGTGATGACGCTGTTCACCATCTGGTACGAGCGCCGCGTCGTCGCGCGCATGCAGGTGCGTCCCGGGCCCAACCGGCACGGGCCGTTCGGCCTGCTGCAGTCGCTGGCCGACGGGCTCAAGCTCGCGTTCAAGGAAGACATCATGCCGCTCAAGGCGGACCGGGTGGTGTTCTTCCTGGCGCCGGTGATCTCGACGGTGTGCGCGTTCACCGCGTTCGCCATCATGCCGTTCGGGCCGTTCGTGTCGATCTTCGGCCAGCGCACGCCGCTGCAGCTGACCGACATCCCGGTGGCGGTGCTGCTGGTGCTCGCGACCTCGGGCCTTGGCATCTATGGCATCGTGCTGTCGGGCTGGGCGTCCGGCTCGACCTACCCGCTGCTGGGCGGGCTCCGGTCGAGCGCGCAGATGATTTCGTACGAGGTGGCGATGGGTCTGTCCATCGTGGCGGTGTTCATGAGCGCGGGCACGATGAGCACGTCGGAGATCGTCACCAAACAGGCGGACTCCAATTGGTACGCGATCCTGCTCCTGCCGAGTTTCGTGATCTACGCGATCTCGGCCGTGGGCGAGACCAACCGGGCCCCGTTCGACCTGCCCGAGGCGGAGTCCGAGCTCGTCGGCGGTTTCCACACCGAGTACTCGTCGTTGAAGTTCGCCCTGTTCTTCCTCGCGGAATACATCAACATGGTGACGGTGTCGGGTCTGGCCGTGACCCTGTTCCTGGGCGGGTGGCGCATGCCGTTCCTGCCCGACTGGCTCAACCAGGGCTGGTGGGGGGCACTCTGGTTCACCATCAAGGTGCTCATCCTGCTGTTCATGTTCGTGTGGCTGCGCGGCACGCTGCCCCGGCTGCGCTACGACCAGTTCATGAAGTTCGGCTGGAAGGTCCTCATCCCGGCCAACCTGGTCTGGATCCTCGTGCTGGCGGGCGTCAAGACGGTCAACGCGCACGCCCCGCAGCAGCGCTGGTACTGGATCGGTGGCGCGTTCGCGCTGGTGCTCCTGGCCGCGATCTTCTGGCCGTCCAAGAAGGACAGTCCAAAGCCGACACTGGAGCAGGAGGTGGCCGCGCGGCCCGCGGGCAGCTTCCCGGTCCCGCCGCTGGACCTTCAGGTGCCGGTCAGTCCCCGTGCGCAGCGAATCACCGCTGAGAGAGAGGTGGTGTGACCATGCTTGACGCGGTCAAGGGCTTCGGCGTGACCTTCTCCCACATGTTCAAGAAGACGGTCACGACCAAATACCCGGAAAAGCCCGACCCGGTGGCCCCGCGCTACCACGGCCGGCACATCCTCAACCGTCACCCCGACGGGCTGGAGAAGTGCATCGGCTGCGAGCTGTGCGCGTGGGCGTGCCCGGCGGACGCCATCTACGTCGAGGGTGGCGACAACACCGACGAGGCGCGCTTCTCGCCCGGTGAGCGCTACGCCACGATCTATCAGATCAACTACGCGCGCTGCATCTTCTGCGGGCTGTGCATCGAGGCGTGCCCGACCCGGTCGCTGACCATGAGCAACGAGTATGAGCTCGCCCGCGACAGCCGTACCGACCTCATCTTCACCAAGGAGCAGCTGCTGGCCCCGCTGCTGCCCGGCATGGAGCAGCCGCCGCACGCGATGCGCCTCGGCGACACCGAAAAGGACTACTACCTCGGTGCGCTGACCAACCCGGGCACCTCGGCCGGAGCGGAGAAGAAGCAATGACCGAGGGCTTGCCCGAGGGCATCACAAGTTGGGGATTCGCTCGTGCCGAAAGGGAGCGAAGCGGAGTGACCCCGGAGCTTGCGGAGGTGTCGGCATGAGTGGTGTGGAGACCGGCGAGGCGGTCGCGTTCTTCTTGCTCGCGCCGCTCTCGGTGATCGGCGCACTGGGCATGGTCATGGCGCGCAACGCCGTGCACTCGGCCCTGTGGCTGGTGCTCACGATGCTCAGCCTCGGCGTGTTCTACATCGTGCAGGCCGGGCCGTTCATCGGCATGGTGCAGATCATCGTCTACACCGGCGCCATCATGATGCTGTTCTTGTTCGTGCTGATGCTCGTGGGCCGCGATGCCTCCGACTCGGTCATAGAAACGTTGCGGGGACAGAGGGTCGTGGCGATCGTGCTGGGTGTGGGCCTGGCCGGGCTGCTCGGCCTCGGGACCTACCGGGCCACGCAGGGCCTCGCGGTCACCGGGCTCGACGAGGCCAACAAGGCGGGCAACGTCCAAGGGCTGGCGCGACTGATCTTCACCAATTACGTGTTCGCGTTCGAGGTCACCAGCGCGCTGCTGATAACGGCCGCGGTCGGGGCGATGATTCTGGCGCATGTGGAGCGGCGCAGGGGCGAGCGGGTCGGCCAGGCCGCGAAGATGCGGGAGCGGTTCCTGCCGGGCAACTACCCCGGGCCCAAGGCCGGGCCGGGCGTCTACGCCACTTCGACCTCGGTGGCGACCCCGGCGAAGCTGCCCGACGGCAGCCCGGCGCCGCGCAGCATCTCGCCGATCCTGCCCACGCGCGAGCTCACGGCGGCCGAGAAGGCCAACAAGCACACTGAGGGGCGCTAAGTCATGACTCCCATGTGGTACATAGTGCTGGCGACCGTGCTGTTCAGCATCGGCGCGGTCGGCGTGCTCATCCGGCGCAACGCCATCGTGCTGTTCATGTGCATCGAGCTCATGCTCAACGCGGCCAACCTGGCGCTGGTCACCTTCAGCCGGATCAACGGCACGCTCGACGGCCAGATCATGGCGTTCTTCGCGATGGTCGTCGCCGCGGCGGAGGTCGTGATCGGACTGGCCATCATCATGCTCATCTTCCGGACTCGGCGCTCGGCGAGCGTTGACGACGCGAACCTGTTGAAGTACTGAGGCGGCTCATGCTTACTTCACTCTGGTTGCTGATTGCGATCCCGTTTGTCAGCGGCGGTCTGCTGCTGTTGCTGGGTCGGCGTGCCGACCGATGGGGTCACTGGCTGGGTGTGCTCGCCCCGGCCGTGTCCTTCGTGCTGGGGCTCATCGCCTTCGTCCAGCTCGGTGGGCGCTCCGACAAGGCCGTGGAGCAAAACCTGTGGAGCTTCATCGCCGTCGGTGACCTGAAGATCGACTTCGGGCTGCTGTTCGACCCGCTGAGCGGGGTGTTCGTGCTGCTGATCACCGGCGTGGGTTCGCTGATCCACCTGTATGCCGTGGGCTACATGGCCCACGACGAGCGGCGGCGCACCTTCTTCGGCTACTTCAACATCTTCGTCGCGGCGATGCTCCTGCTGGTGCTCGGCAACAACTACGTCATGCTGTACCTCGGCTGGGAAGGTGTGGGCCTCGCCTCGTACCTGCTGATCTCCTTCTGGTTCAACCGCCCCTCGGCGGCCACGGCAGGCAAGAAGGCGTTCATCATGAACCGCGTCGGCGACGCGGGCTTCGCGCTGGCCATCTTCCTGCTGTTCAAGGAGCTCGGCACGGTCAAGTACACCGGGGACGGCGGGGTGTTCGAGTCGGTGGGCCAGCTGTCGCAGGGCACCGTGCTCATGGTCGGCATCCTGCTGCTGCTCGGCGCGTGCGGCAAGTCGGGCCAGTTCCCTTTGCAGGCATGGCTTCCCGACGCGATGGAGGGTCCGACGCCGGTGTCGGCGCTCATCCATGCGGCGACGATGGTGACCGCAGGCGTGTACCTGATCGCGCGGTCCAACCCGATCTTCTCGGCCAACCCGACGCTTCAGGTGATCGTGGTCAGCGTCGGCGCGATCACGCTGCTGATCGGCTGCATCATCGGCGCGGCCAAGGACGACATCAAGCGCGTGCTGGCGTGGTCGACGGTCTCGCAGATCGGCTACATGTTCCTGGGTGTTGGTCTCGGCGGTGGAGCCTATGCGCTGGCCATCATCCACCTGCTGGCGCACGGCTTCTTCAAGGCCAACATGTTCCTCGGCGCCGGCTCGGTGATGCACGGCATGCAGGACCAGGTCGACATCCGGCGGTTCGGCGGCCTGTCCAAACACATGAAGATCACATGGCTCACGTTCATGATGGGCTGGCTCGCGATCATCGGCATCCCGCCGCTGAGCGGATACTTCACCAAGGAGCCGATCATCGCGGCGGCGTTCGAGCGTGGCGACTGGACCTCATGGCTGTTCGGCGGCGCGGCACTGCTGGGTGCCGGATTGACCGCGTTCTACATGACTCGGTTGTTCGTGCTGACCTTCCACGGGCCGAAGCGGTGGACTGAGGGGCAGCACCCGCACGAGTCACCCGCGATCATGTGGATTCCGTTGGTGCTGCTGGCCATCGGGTCGGTGGTCGCCGGGTTCCTGATGAAGACCAGCGTGGTGACTTGGCTCAACCCCGTGTTCGAGGGCGTGGAGACCGCGCATCACGAGTCGGTCATCCCGCACTCGCTCATCAATATTTTGGGGATCGCGTTCACGGTCATCGGCGCGGGGCTGGCATGGATGCTGTTCCAGCGGGGCACGGCGCTGATGCCCGAACCCGCGGGTCCGGTGGTCACGGCCGCGCGCAACAACCTGTACACGGACGCCTTCAACGAGGTGGTCTTCGAAAAGCCCGGCCGCTGGCTGACCCGGGCACTGGTCTATGTGGACAATAAGGGCGTCGATGGCCTGGTCAACGGCCTGGCCGCGCTGGTCGGCGGCGGGTCTGGCCGACTGCGCAGGTTGCAGACCGGGTTCGTGCGCTCCTACGCCCTGTCCATGCTCGCGGGCGGCGTGCTCGTGCTCGGCGCTCTCCTAGCGGTGAGGCTCGGATGAAATACCTGTCGATACTGACCATTGCGCCGCTGGTCGGCGCGCTCGTCGTGGCCGTGATGCCGCGCAGCAAGCCGACGCTGGCCAAGCAGGTCGCCCTGCTGTGGTCGCTTGGCGTGCTCGGCGTCGCGATCGCCAGCTGGTTCGCGTTCAACGCGGGCGACGGCGGGCTGCAGCTGCGCGAGTCGTACACCTGGATTCCGGCGTGGGACGCGAAGTTCACGTTCGCCGCCGACGGCATCGCTCTGGTCATGCTGGGCCTGATTGCCTTGCTGGTACCGATTGTGATCCTCGCCAGCTGGCACGACGCGGAGGGTTCGCGCCGCAGCGTGCCCGCCTACTTCGCGCTGCTGCTCGCGCTGGAGGGCACGATGATCGGCGTCTTCGCGGCCGCCGATATTCTGCTGTTCTACCTGTTCTTCGAGGTCATGCTCGTGCCGATGTACTTCCTGATCGGCTCGTTCGGCAAGGACGTGCTCCCGAAACAGCGGCAATACGCGGCTGTCAAGTTCTTCCTGTACTCGCTCGTCGGCGGGCTGTTCATGCTCGCGGCCGTGGTCGGGCTGTGGGTCGTTGGCGGCAAGACGTTCGACTGGGAGATGCTGGTCAACGCCGACATGTCGACGGGCGCCGAACGCTGGCTGTTCCTCGGGTTCTTCGTCGCGTTCGCGATCAAGGCGCCGTTCTTCCCGTTCCACACGTGGCTGCCCGACGCGGGCGGCGCGGCGCCGGCCGGGGTCGCGGCATTGCTCGTGGGCGTGATGGACAAGGTGGGCACGTTCGGCATCCTGCGCTACTGCCTGCCGCTGTTCCCGGAGGCCTCGCGCTACTTCGCGCCGCTGGCGATCGCGCTGTCGTTGGTGGGCATCATTTACGCGGCCCTGCTGGCAGTGGGGCAGAACGATCTGAAGCGGCTGGTCAGTTACACGTCGATCGCCCACTTTGGATTCATCGGGATCGGCATCTTCGTGTTCACGCTGCAGGCGGGTAGTGGGGCCGTGTTCTACATGTTGAACCACGGCCTGGCGACGGGCTTGCTGTTCCTTGTGGTTGGCATGTTCGTGTACCGGCGCGGCAGCACGCTCGTGACCGACTTCGGCGGCGCGGGCAAGCTCGTGCCCGTGCTCGCGGGCGTGTTCTTCTTCGCCGGCCTCGCCTCGCTGGCGCTGCCCGGCCTCGCCCCGTTTGTGAGCGAGTTCCTCGTGCTGATCGGTGTGTTCAAGGTGAACGTGACCGTGGCGGTGATCGCGACCGTCGGCATCATTCTGGCCGCGTGTTACGTGCTGTGGATGATCCAGCGCACCACGCAGGGCACGCTCAACCCCGTGCTGTCCACTGTGGACGGCATGCGGCGTGACATCACCGGTCGCGAGGTGCTCGTGGTCGCGCCGCTGATCGCGCTGCTGCTGGGGCTGGGCTTCTATCCCAAGCCGGTGCTCGACGTGATCAACCCGGCGGTGGAGAAGACCCTCACTCACGTCAACGTCGTAGAAGCGGGTAAGTGACATGCCAGAGCTCAAGCTGCCTGACATCGACTACGCGGCGCTGCTGCCGATGCTCATCCTGTTCGGCGCGGCATGCGTCGGCGTGCTGATCGAGGGGTTCGTGCCGCGGTCGGTGCGCAACATGGTGCAGCTGGTGCTGTCGCTCGCGGCCATGGTGGCGGCGCTGGTCTTCGTGATCCGGCGGGCCGGCGAGGTCACGGCCGAGAACGCGGCGACCATCGGCGGCGCCATCATGATCGACAACATGGGCCTGTTCATGGAGGGCGCGCTGCTCGTGCTCGGGCTGGTGTCGCTGCTCCTGTTCGGCGAGCGCACGCTGGAGCGGGGCGGGGCTTTCGTGCCGCACGCGGCGGTGACGGTCGGCTCCGAGCGCGACCGCGAGCAGGCCGTCGACAGCGGCGCGACCGAGGTGTATCCGCTCGCGCTGTTCTCGCTGGGCGGCATGCTCATGTTCGTCACGGCCAACGACCTGCTGACCATGTTCGTGGCGCTGGAAGTGTTCTCGCTGCCGCTTTATCTGATGTGCGCGCTGGCGCGGCGCAAGCGCCTGCTGTCGCAGGAGTCCGCGCTGAAGTACTTCCTGCTCGGCGCGTACGCGTCGGCGTTCTTCCTGTTCGGCGTGGCCATGATCTACGGGTTCGCCAAGGGGGTCGACTTCCGGGCCATCCACGAGGCCGTGCGCGGGTCGGAGACCAGCCCGACGCTGCTGCTCATCGGGCTGGCGCTGGTCGCGATTGGACTGTTGTTCAAGATTGCGGCGGCCCCGTTCCACGTTTGGACGCCCGACGTGTACCAGGGGGCGCCCACGCCCGTGACCGCGTTCATGGCCGCGTGCACCAAGGCGGCGGCGTTCGGTGCGCTGCTGCGGGTGCTGTATGTGGGCTTCGACGGGGCCAAGTGGCACTTCACGCCGGTGCTCGGGGCGGTGGCCGTGCTCACCATGCTCGTCGGCGCGGTGCTCGCCGTGACCCAGACCGACCTCAAGCGGCTGCTGGCCTATTCGTCCGTGGCGAATGCCGGGTACCTCATGGTGGGTTTGCTCGGCGGGAACAAGGACGGGCTTTCCAGCACGCTGTTCTACCTGGTGGCCTACGGCTTCACGGTGATCGCCGCGTTCGCGCTGGTCTCGCTCGTGCGGGACGCGGACGGCGAGGCGACCCACCTGTCGCGCTGGGCAGGCCTCGGCCGGCGGTCGCCGCTGTTCGCCGGCATCTTCACGTTCCTGCTGCTCGCCTTCGCCGGCATCCCGCTCACGAGCGGGTTCATGGCCAAGTTCGGTGTGTTCGGCGCGGCCATCGCCGGGGACCAGACCTGGCTGGTGATCTTCGGGGTGCTGACCAGCATCGTGCTCGCCTTCCCGTACCTGCGGGTCGTCGTCATGATGTGGCTGTCCGAGCCCGGCGAGACCACGCCGAGCGTGTCGATCCCGGGCGTTTTGACCAGCGCGGTGCTCGGCATCGGCACGGTGGCCACGCTGCTGCTGGGCGTGCTCCCCGGGCCCCTGCTGGAACTCGCTGATCAGGCAAGCTCATTCATCCGATAGGGTGACAGTGTGATTGACCGCGGCACGCGCATCGCCGGAGTCCAATTCGTGGACCCGGCGCTGGAGGCTGCGATCGGGTCCACGCTGACACGGGTGGAGGCGCGGTTGCGCGAGGCGGCCGAGACCGCCGACCCGATGGTGACCGAGGCCTCACAGCATCTGCTCGTGGCCGGGGGCAAGCGCTTTCGCCCGATGCTCGTGGCCGCCGTCTCGCACTTCGCCGACCCCACCGCGCCCGAGCTCGTCGACGCGGCCACGGTGCTGGAGCTGACCCATTTGGCCACGCTCTACCACGACGACGTGATGGACGAGGCCGCCGTGCGGCGCGGGGCGCCAAGCGCCAACGCGCGGTGGGGCAACTCGCTGGCGATCCTCGTCGGCGACTACCTCTTCGCGCGGGCCGCCGAGATCGCGGCCGGGTTGGGCACGGAGGCGGTGCGCATCCAGGCTCAGACGTTCGCGCGGCTGGTGCAGGGGCAGATCGCCGAGACGGTCGGGCCGCGGGGCGCCGACCCGGTGCGCCATCATTTGCGCGTGCTGTCGGACAAGACGGCCTCGCTCATCTCGACATGCGCCCGGTTCGGCGGCATGTTCTCGGGCGCCTCGGCGGAGGTAACCGATACGGCTGCGGCATTTGGCGAAACGTTGGGTTTGGCCTTCCAGCTGTCCGATGATCTGCTGGACATAGCAAGCGATTCGGCCGACTCGGGCAAGACACCCGGCACGGACTTGCGTGAGGGAATTCCCACGCTGCCAGTGCTTTACGCACTGTCCAGTCAGGACGCTGACACCGGCGCGGTGCGGCTGCGCGAGATCCTCGCAGGCGGGCCGGTCACCGACGACGACCTGCACGCCGAGGCGCTCGAACTGCTGCGCGAGAGCACCGCGCTCAAGCGGGCCCGGGAGACCGTGCGCGGCTATTCCGAGCAGGCCAGGCGCCAGTTGATGGGCCTGCCTGACGTGCCGGCTCGCGCGGCACTTGAGTCGCTATGTGACGTTATCGCCGACCGCACGTCCTAAAACTGTAATACTCGCTCCTGCCAAGCAAGTCGCGCGGATCGCCCGTTGAGGGCGACGCTATGCAGGGCCGATGTCGACCACTTCGTGGATCGGAGATCGTCAGGATGACGCCGCCGGGCGATCCGATCCGGCCCGTTCTACCTCTTCTTTCCGCGGATGCAATTGCATATGGTGTAGTGCGACCGCGCGGGAGGTGGTTGCGATGAGAGAATCCGCTGTACCGCCATCGGATCTGGTTGGCAGCGTGGCACGCGCGTTGCGGGTCATGGAGGTCGTCGGCGAGTCGCCCTACGGCCTGACCACCAAGCAGATCGCGCGCCGCTGCGACATCACCGTGGCGGCCGCGTACCGGATGCTGCGCACCTTGGCGCACATGGGTTACGTGCTGCGGCGTGATGACGGTGGATACCAGCTCGGGCTCGCGGTCGCCGACCGGTTCCGGGAGCTCGTGATCGCCATGCGCGGCCCGGTCGAGGTGGGCGAGGTGCTGCGGCGCGCCGCCATGGACTCCGGCTACAGCCATTACGTGGCAAGCTTTGTCAGCGGGCGGGTCGCCATCACCGCGGTCGCCGAGGGGCCCAAAACGCCCTACCTGGAAGACCTGGTGCCCGGTTTCGACGACGGCGCGCACGCCACCGCGCTGGGCAAGACCCTGCTCGCCACACTCGACCAGCGGCAGCGCGCGGTCTATCTCAAGGAGCAGGGGATGCGGGCGTTCACGCAGGCGACCCTGCGCTCGCCCGCCGCGCTGGAGGCCGACATCGCGGCCGGGCTGAGGCGCGGCATGCAGGTCGAGATTGGACAGTTCAAGCCGGGCGTGGCATGCGCCGGGCTGACCGTCGTCAGCACGGGTGAGCTGCACCAGCGTTACGTGGTCGCCTGCGCCCTGCCCGCGGCCGACCTCATGAAGCAGGCGCCGTTGCTGCGTGACCAGCTGACCCAGACCGCCCGCGACCTCGCGCGGGCGCTGGCTCCGGCGCCTGCTTCGACCAGCGCTGCCGTGGCTTAGCTCGCGCTCAGGTTAAACCTGCGCCGGCGGGCCAGGACGAACAGTGCGATGCCGGCGACGAGCAGTAAAGTCCCCGTGCCAACCAACAGTCCAACTTGGACACCGGTGACGGGAAGCGATACCGACGCGTTGAGGGCGATATCCGCGTTGTTGTTGGACTCGTTGTAGTTCGGGTCGCAGTTGTCCTCACAATACGGCGTAACGACCATCACCTTGCCGGTCGCGTTGGCGGTCGCCTCGTCGATGCGCAGCTTCACCGGGAAGGTCGCCTGTGTGCCGGCGATGAACAGGTAACCGGCGGGCCAGCAGGCGATGCCGCGCGCCGCGAGGTTGCCCGGATTGCTGTGGTCCGGCTGGCCGTTGCCGCCGAGCGCGACGCAGCCCTCGGGCATCTCCGTCAGCGAGGAGCCCGGCGGCAGCTGGATGTTCACCTGGCTGGTCGGCTCACCGGATCGCCCGTGGTCGATGGTTGCCGGGCCGAGGTTCTTCAGCCCTAGGTCAAGCGGGACAACGGTGCCCGCAGCGCCCGACGCCGAGCCGCCGATCGCGGCGAGGTCGGCCGGGTTGTCGCCGGTGACCTGGACGGTGATCTGCGTCCAGTTGTTGGTCGGGTCGAGGTCCACCTGTCCCGCGCGGTCGATGGACGCCTTCTCCACGAGTTCGAGCCTGGACCCGGTGCCCGGAGTGCCGAACCATCCGGGGTTCGACCGGGCGATCTCCTTCTTCAGGATCTCGAACTCGGCCGGGGTCACCCAGGCGATTTCGAGCCACTCGGAGCCGGGCGCTTCCGTGTCCGGGCGCAGCTTGAGGGGCAGGGGCTCCTTCGTCACATAGGTCTTGTCCGCCAAAAGGTCCTCGGTAAACGTGCAGGACGTGAGGCGGCCCTCGCTGTAGGTGCAGTTGCTGTGCTGCTTGGAAACGGCGAAGGCGTAATCGCCATAGAACACGGCTACGGCGCCGTGCGCGGTGGTATCGCCGACGTTGCCGACTTGCAGCGGCGGCGCGAGGTCCGCACCCGGCGTCGAGCTCAACTCGACCGGCGGGCCGGCGGCAAGGTCAACGCCCTCGCCGATGGTCACGGCAAACGTGGTGCTGGCCGGCGACACGTCCTTAGCCGACACCGTCACCTTGACTTCACCGGAGGTTCCAGCGGGCGCGCCTGGCACCGGCTTGAACCGGATGTCCGGCATCACGCCGTTGGGCTCGGTGGCCACACACCGGCGATCGCTGCGGTGAGCGCGACAGCCAGCACTCCCCGTTTGGCTTTTGACATGCGGGTTCCTCATCAGGATCGGTTAATGGCTGCGACAGCCTATGGGCTGCGTGCCTTTTCCGCTGTCCCGCTGAGCCCGGTCGATGGCTCCACCGGCAAAAATGTCTGCTCGGCGGAGCCAGAGGTCACCGGATCGTGGTGGATGCCGGCGCTAATGCCCGGTGGTGAGCATGCCGGCCGGCGTATAGCGCTGGCCCGCGACCGCCGCCGACGGGACGGCGGATTCGAGGCGCTGCAACTGTTCCGGGCTCAGCCGCAGATCCGCCGCCGCGAGGTTTTCCTCCAAATAGGAGACTCGCTTGGTACCTGGAATGGGCAAAATGTCTTCTCCCTGCGCAAGAACCCAGGCGAGGGCGGCCTGCGCCGGGGTGCACCCAAGCTCCGCCGAGACGTCGCTCAATGCGGCCACGAGGGCCGCGTTGGCGTCGAAGTTCTCCCCGCTGAACCGGGGCAGCGTGCGCCGGAAGTCATCCGCCGCAAGCGAATCGACGGACTTCACGGTGCCGGTGAGCAGGCCGCGGCCGACGGGAGAGTACGCGACCAGTGCCACACCCAGCGCGCGGCATGTGGCCAGCATCTCGTCCTCCACGAGCCGCGTGAAGAGCGAATATTCCATCTGTACCGCCGATATCGGGTGTACCGCGTGCGCCGCCCGCAGCGTCGCCGGGCTCACCTCCGACAGGCCCAGCCATCGGATCTTGCCCTGCGCCTTGAGGTCGGCCATGGCCGAGACGGTCTCCTCGATGGGAGTCTCGGGATTGCGCCGATGCATGTAGTACAGGTCGATGGTCTCCATACCAAGCCGTTTGAGCGAGGCTTCACACGCCTCGCGCGCGTGCTTGCCTGAGGAGTCCACCCGCCGCTCGCCGTTTTCGTCGAGTACGAGGGCGAACTTGGTGGCGAGCACGAACTCGTCGCGGCGTCCGCGAAGCGTGCGCCCGATCAGCTCCTCGTTGTGCCCCCAGCCGTACATGTCCGAGGTGTCGAAGTGGGTCACGCCCAGGTCGAGCGCCCTGCGCAAGGTGTTCGCGGACGCGTCGTCATCGCGCTCCCCGTAGAACGCGCTCATGCCCATGCAGCCGAGGCCGAGCGCCGACACCCATGGTCCGTCGGTACCGATTTGTCGCTGTGCCAGTGCCATGGCCCAAGCCTTTCGCTTAGAGTGCGCTCTAAGTCAAGTTGCTAAGGCGGCGAAGTCAGGCACGCCACCTTCTTGAAAGCGGGCGCTACGTCAGGCGTGCCACCGCGGCGCGCCGGCGGAGCCCATCCCAGCTGAAGACGGCAAGCGCGATCCAGACGAGCACGAACCCGGCGAGCCGCACCGGCGGCATCGGCTCATGGAAGGCGAACACGCCAAGGAAAAGCTGGATCGTCGGCCCGATGTATTGCAGCATGCCCAGGCTGATGAGCGGGATGCGGTTGGCCGCGCCCGCGAACATCAGCAACGGCATCGCGGTGATGGCACCCGAGGCCGCGATGAGCAGGGTGTGGCCGGTGCCCAGCCCGCCGAAGGTCGGATTGGGCAGCAGGAAAAGCGTTGCCACCGCTGGGACCGCGAGGACCGCCGACTCCACGAACAGGCCATCGGCTGCGGGCAGGCCGAGCTGCTTCTTCACCAAGCCGTAGAAGCCGAACGACACCGCGAGCACGAACGCCACCCATGGCAACCGTCCATAATCGACAGTCAAAACCAAGACCGCTATGGTACCGATGCCGACCGCCACCCATTGCCAAGAGCGCAGCCGCTCCGACAGAAACACCATGCCCAATATGATCGAAACCAGCGGGGTGATGAAATAGCCGAGCGCCGTCTCGACGACCCGGTCGGCGTTGACGGCCCAGATATATGTGCCCCAGTTCAACCCGATGAGCACGGCGGCGGCCGTGATGGCCGCCACCTTGCGCGGCTGGCGCAGCAGCCCGCCGATCCGCCGCCACTGGCGCATGACGGTGAGGAGCATCACCATGAACAGGCACGACCACCCGATCCGGTGGGCGAGCACCTCGACCGGGCTCGACGGGCGCAAAAGCTTGAAGTAGGCCGGAAAGAAGCCCCACAGCGTGTGCGCGCCGATGCCGAACACATAACCGAGGCGAAGCTGGTTCACCTGGCAAGAGTAGTCGGATCTCGGATCTCTACTACTTGTCGCCGTTCTTCACGAACCAGTTGAGCACGGTGCTCACCACGCCGATGATGATCGCGCCGAGCAGCGCGTCCGGCCAGAAGCTGCCGGCCTCGAACGGCAGGTCCAGCCAGCCGGCGATCGCGCCCGTGAGCAACAGCAGCAGAGCGTTGACCACAAAGGCGATCAGCCCGAGCGTGAAGATGTAAAAGCCGCAGCCGACCATCTTGATGACCGGCCGGAGAACGGCGTTGACGACACCGAAGAGCAGCGCGATGGCCACGTAGGTCCCGATCGTGCCCGGGATGGTCTCGGCGGTGACTTCCATGCCGGGCAGGATCAGCGTCGCGATCCAGACGGCTGCGGCGGACGCCGCCAATCGGAGGAGGATCCCCATGGACTGGGATCGTGCCACACGATCAGCTATCCCGCCACGCAGGTTGCCTTTCGCAACACAGACCTCACGTTACGCAAGCTTCACGCCAGGCAGCGTCACGCAACACCGGCCTCACGCCAGGCGAGTTTCATGCCAGGCAGCGTCACGCGATGCGGGCCTCACGGTTGGGTGAGCCGATGAGCTGCTGCTCGAACTGCGTCTGCTGCAGCGCCGCCCAGCGCACGGAGCGCCGGTGCACGACCCCGACCATGCCCGGTTGGGCGCGGGCAAGCCACGACTCCTGATCGCGGGAGAGGCCCAAAACCGAGACCGCCACCGCGGCCTCCGCCGGGTGCAGTGGTTGCAGCAGTGCAAGATCAGCGCGGCCCAGCACATCGACGTCGACCGGAGATAGATCGTCGCGCAGCACCAGCGTGCTGTGCCACGGGGTGCCCGGCGAACGGTCGGCCGCGACCGGACCGGCGTCGACGATGGTCAGCAGCGGGTGCAGCGGATGGCCGGGCGGCACGGTCACCGGGCCCGGCGCCATCACGGTCAGCGGAGCGCCCGGGCCGAGGCCCCGGCTGAACGCCTCCCACGCCCACGGCCGGGTCGTCTGCACGAGCACGTGCGCGCCCAGGGCCATGGACCGGATCGCGACGATCTGGGTGATCGGCACGCCACCGATCACGACGATCCTGGTGGCCTCGGGCCGGAACAGGCGGAACGCCAACGGCTCCTGATGCCGGTTGACCCCGATCATGAGCCCGCTGCCGCCGTAGGGAGTCGTCAACGACGCGACCGCTGCGGCCTTGCGCGGCGGACCGAAGTGCTTCTCTGGCGACAGGCCGTGCGGGGTCGGACCGGCGAGCGGGAGGGTCGCCATGAGCCCGTCCATCTGCTCGCCGTCGAGGCGTCGGCCCGACGCCTGGTCGGCGGCGAGCGTCTGGCGCAGCGCGGTCATCGCGTTGCCCAGGCTCGCCTGATCGGGTGTGGCGACGCGGACCACGAGCTGTGCCGGCACCTGATCCGACGCGCCCGAAGCGGTCTCGCTGCTCCATCGCCACGGCCCGGCCGTGAGAGAGACCGTGGTCATGGTCGCGGGCAGTCGCATCAGGCGCGGCAACAGGGCGTGGGTCGGGTCGGGATGCGGTTGCGGCCAGCGCTCGACCGCGTAGCTGGTCTGCAGCAGGCCGCCGAGGTGCAGGGCGTTCCAGCCCTCTTGGCCCGGGCGGGTGCCGTCGTGGCCGGACACCTCGCCGATCAGGCGAAGGGCGGCAACCTCGCCGAGCGGGCGGTGTGGCACCCCACCGAGCTTGCCGCGGACCTTGCGCACCGCCCCGGACAGCGCCCGCTCCAGGTCGTCGTCGGACCAGCCCTCGGCGCGCTGGACGCGGATCGCGAGCACGGCCCGCTCGCCCGCGAGCAGCCGCCCGCTGGTGAGCTGGCGGTAGGAGGCAGCGATCGGTGCCATGCCGGTGGTCGCGATGGAGTGCAGGAGCAGTTGGATGCGCACGGGCGGGGTGTCGGGCGCGGGAGCGGGAAGCAGCGAGGCGGGAGAGGGCAGCGGATGCCACGCGCGGGACGGGATCACGCTGGACTCGCCGAGCTCAAGCAGCGCGACCATGCCCTCGCCATCGGCGATCATCGCGGCCGGCACACCCTCGATGTCGAATGTGGACACCCGGCTGCCCGGATGGGCGAGGGAAAGCAGCGCGGCCGCGTCGCTGCCCTGCTCGAGCTGGCGGCTGCGGCCCTTGTGACGCGTCCAGACGGCCAGCCACTCCGAAAGCCATCGGCCGCGCATCCGGCCCCAGCCGAGGATGATGATGGCGCCGGCCACCGGAACTGTCACCGCGAGCACTATGGGACTTAACCGGGACCCGACGAAGACAAAAAGCAGAGCGATTTGAAGAGCGACGATCTGGCCGCTGCCGAGCCCCAGGAACCGGCGAGGTGAACGTGGATGAGTCGTCCCCGCAAGGCCCGCTTCGGGGGATGGATTCACCGTTTCGACTGACATCGCGCTAACCTCCCCCTGAAACGTTTGCCAAGCCATGGTAGGTCACGATTCGGTTGTTGGGGGAGGCGTATGCCGTCTAGGCAGGAGCAGCTTCAGTCGTACCAGTTCATGGTGCAGCGAGTGGTTTCGGCGTTGGTGCTGCGTGAGACCGATCCGCCCCAATCGCCCTTTCGACGGGCGGTCGGCGCGGCCTTCGTCAGCGTGCTCGTCACCGTCATCATCGCGGCCGGGTTCGGGGTGTACAGCATCTTCACCGGCGGCGGCAATCAGCAGTGGCGCAAGCCCGGCGCGGTCATCATCGAGAAGGACACGTCCGCGGTGTTCGTCTTCCGTGAAGGCAAACTTCATCCGGCGCTCAACTTCACGTCAGCCATGCTGGCCTCCGAGGCGGCCAAGCCCCCGGTCTTCCGGGTCGCGGCCAAGTCGCTGCAGGATGTGCCGTGGGGGCAGACGATCGGCATCCGAGACGTGCCCAACACGTTGGCGGGCAAGAAGAATCTGGCAGGATATCCATGGTCGGTGTGCACGACGCCGACCAAGGACGGTCCGGTGTCCACGGTCCTGGTCGGCGAGACCACGGGCACACTGGTCGGCGACGGCGAGGCGTTCCTTGTCAAGTCATCGACTCGTGGCGCCGAGACCTACCTGCTGTGGAAGGGCCGCCTGTTCCCGATCAGCGCCAACAACGCCTCGCTGTTGGGCAAGGGCGCACAACCCACCGTCGTCTCGCCGGCCTTCGTGAACGGCCTGCCCGAAGGCCGTGCCCTGCAACCGGTGAACCCCGGGCCGAATGCGGGCAAGCCGTCACAGTTCAACCCGCAGCTCTGGGTGATCGGCGAAATCATCGTGGTGCAGGACGTGGCCGCCGAAGACCGCTATGTCATCGTGCTTGAGGACCGCATCGCCTGGATCAGCCAGGTTCAGGCGCAACTGTCCGGACGCGCCCCACGGCGCGAGGCATACGGCGACGTGACCAACAACGGCAAGAGGCAGATCGTCAACGACATGCTTCCGCAAGACAGCGGGGCGCAGACCCCCCCGGCCGACATGCCGTCGATCGTCACCTACAACGGCCCGGGCCTCTGCTCGGTCATCAAGGACGACAAGGCCACCGCCGAGCTCCGCAAGGACGTGACCATCAACCTGGATCAGCGCCCCAAGACAGCCCGGCGCAGCGGCGATAACGCCATTTATGCCGACTATGTCTTAGTCCCCAATGGGAAAGGTGCTGTCGTCCTCTCCGGACAGACGTATATTTATGTTTCAAGGGATGGCGTGCGGTATGCCATGGCCAGCGCGGCGGTTAAGGACAAACTCGGCTTCGACGGAGTCACACCGCTCAACCTGCCGTCACAGCTTGTCGCACTATTGCCCGAAGGGCCCGGACTGGATCCAACGGAAGCGATGGTTCCGGTTACGATCTCTTAGCGTCGGTTATCCACAGGTATGGGACCTGGGGTGGCGACATTTGCACAATGCGGCTACCGTCAGCCGCGACGAAGTATCAGTCCTAACAGGGGGTGAAGGCCAAACATGGCTACCACTGCTGCTGAACAAGCCCAAATGGATCAGGCGGCCAACAAGTTCGAGCAGGTCGACAGCTCGCTGCAGCAAATGCTCAGCCGTCTGATGAACGAGCTGGAGACGCTGCGGACAGCCTGGCAAGGCGCATCCGGTCGCTCGTTCGAGCAAGTCAAGATCGCCTACGAGGCGGCTGCAAAGAAGATGTCCGAGGCGCTGCGCGAGACGGCCGGCGCCATCCGCACGTCGGGTCAGCAATACACCGCCACCGACGAGTCGGGGCAGCAGCGCGTCAACAGCATCAACACAAACGTGAGCCTGAATCTCTAGTCGGGAAGGGGAGGGTCGATTATGAACGACAGGATTGTCGTAAATTTTGCCGCACTCAGCACAGCGGCCGGAGATATTGGCAACGCGTTGAGCACCATGCGAAGCCAGTTGGATGAGGCCGAGCAGACGGCGAAGCCCCTTGTCGACAGCTGGGACGGCCCGGCGCGGGAGGCCTACCAGTTGCGCCAGCAGAAGTGGACCCAGGCGGCCAACGACATCGCCACGATGCTCGGTGAGATCCAGAAGGCCGTCATCGACTCGGCCGACGAGTTCCAGACAACGGAGCAACGCAACACCAACCTGTTCCAATAGGACACGTCCAAACAACACCGTCCTGATCAGACACGACCAGGGCGGTGTTTGTTTTGGCGTCCATGGATTGTCAGCCGAGAGCTTTGAGCTTCTCACGGAGCTTCCCCATGTTGGGATGATGAAGCTCGAGCAGGATCTCTATAGCCTGCTGCCAGCTCTCACCGGCAGATCGCCGGTCGCCCTGCGCAAGAAACGTCTCGCCAAGGTGATCGAGAATCGTCGCTTCGTTGAGGCGGTCGCCCAGGTCTTTAAAGAGTTTGAGTGACTTGATATAACAGGCTATTGCCTCTTCGTGCTCTGCGAGGTGATGGTATGCGAAGCCAATGCTGTCCCACGTGCATGCTTCGCCGAAGCGATCGTGAAGCTCCTGCGTGCGCGGTAACGCTTTACTGCAATACTCTATAGCTGTCTCGTGCCGCCCAAGATGAGCGGAAACGTAGCCCATCGCGTTGAGAGCTCGGGCCGACGCAGCTGGCGATCCCGCAACTTCGAAGAGCTCAAAGGCCTGTTCGTTGTGCCTCAGA
Source organism: Allorhizocola rhizosphaerae (assembly GCF_003426775.1). Lineage (GTDB taxonomy): Bacteria > Actinomycetota > Actinomycetes > Mycobacteriales > Micromonosporaceae > Allorhizocola > Allorhizocola rhizosphaerae. The sequence continues at coordinate 19,103 of NZ_QJUG01000117.1, forward strand.
CTCTCCGCATAGTCGCCTTTAGCACTACACACCATGCCAAGGCCCATGTGCGTGTTCGCCTGGCCGGAAGGATCGCCGATTTGCTGAAACAGTTGCAGCGCCGCGATAAGATGCCCGTGAGCAAGATCATTATCACCGAGGCAATGGTGCGCACGAGCAACCATGCGATGCGCCGTGGCTTGCCCGTGTGGGTCATCCAGACGCACTGCTGCTTGAATTGCGGCACCTTGAACGCGCGCCAGATCGTGCCAATGGCCTTGCCAATCCAGGTATACCGCTAGTGTTCCCGCCAATTGACAAACTTGCCTGTCGAAACCAGTAGCAGCGGCCAGGCGAACGGCAGCAAGCAGCACGTTGTGCTCCGAAACGAACCAGACCATCGCATCCTCAGGCGTCAGCAAGTCTTCTGGATGCACGCCTGGGTGCGGCTTAGCCACCCCGACGGGAGTGCGTGTGGGATTTAGGAGACCGGAAGCCGCACGGGCTGTGTGAACGTAATGGTCGAGTAATCGCCGCACAGCGATCTGCCCGTCGTCCCCCTCACGGTGTGAGTGGTTAAGTTCAGCGGCGTAGGCGCGAAGCAGGTCATGGAAGGTGTATCGACCGGAAGCATGCTCGGTGAGCAGGTGGACTTCGACTAACTCTGATAACGAAGCGATGGTCTGTACTGGTGGGAGTCCCGCAAGACTCGCTGCGGCGGCGGCGCTGATATCCGGACCAGGGTGCAGGCCTAGCAGGCGGAAGAGGCGGGCGGCGGGCTGGGTGAGCTGGTCGTAAGACCAAGAGAAGACGCCGTGTAGATCGGTGAGCGGGTCGTCGCTCGTGAAGGCGTGCTTCTCGCCGAGCTCGGCTGCGAGTGCCGCAAGGGAGAGGCTCGGGCGGGTGGTGCATTGGGCGGCGGCGATGGCGAGGGCTAGAGGGAGGCGGGCGCAGCGGGCGATGATGTCGGCTGCGGCGGAGGGTTCGGCTGCGATCCGGTGGTGGCCGAGGCGGGCGGTGAGGAAGTCGTGGGCTTCCGATTCGGTGAGCACGTCGAGCATGAGCGGGCGGGCGCCATGGGTTGCTACGAGGCTGGTCTGTTGATTGCGGCTCGTGATGAGCGTGAGGCAGCCGGGGGTACCTGGTAGAAGTGGGCGTATTTGCTGGGCGTCGCGTGCGTTGTCGAGCACGACGAGTACGCGTCTGTCGGATAGCAAACTGCGGTAGAGGGTGCCTTGCGCTTCTGGGCTGGCTGGGATCCGTTGCGGTGCGACGCCGAGTGCGTCGAGGAGATGGCGGATGGCGTCGGCTGGGTCGACTGGTGGGCCGGCTGGGTCGAACCCGCGCAGGTTGATGTATAACTGGCCGTCCGGGAAGCGGTCGGCGACGGCATGTGCCCAGTGGACCGCGAGGGCGGTTTTGCCTACGCCGGCCGAGCCGGAGATGGCTGAGATGACGATGGGGGACGGGTCGCCGAGCATTTCGTCGAGGGTGTGTAGGTGTTTGTGCCGGCCGACGAAGCTCCTGATGTCGGCTGGCAGTCCACGAGGGACTGTCGTGCTTGGACGCTTGGGTAGTGCGAGCGACGGGTCGGCGCGGAGGATGGATTCGTGCAGGCGTTGGAGGTCGGGGCCGGGTTCGACGCCTAGCTCCTCGTCGAGCAGGCGTCTGGTGTTGCGGAAGACCTCCAGGGCGTCGGTTTGGCGGCCGGATCGGTAGAGGGCCAGCATGAGGTGGCCGCGGAGGTCTTCGCGATACGGGTGGGCCTCGATCAGTTTGGTGAGGTGCGGGATGAGTTCCGCGTGCCGGCCGAGGTCGAGTTGGAGGCGGGCGTGCCAGGCCTGCACCCGGATTCGTTCCTCGTCGAGTCGGCGGGCTTCGTCGGCGATCGGGGCGTGGTCGCGTACATCCTCATATGCATTGCTGCGCCAGAGGTTTATCGCGTCGGCCAGCAACGTGGACGCCTGCTGTGGGTCGGTATTTTGTGCTGCCATGACGAGCTGAGCGAATTCGGCCGAGTCGAGTTCCCCGGGCTGGATGATGATGCGGTACCCGGCCGGCTCGTGCAGGATCCGCGGTTCGCCCAGTGCACTGCGCAGCCGCCGCACGTAGACCTGCAGAGTCTTGCGTGCTGCGCCGGGCGCGTTGTCGCCCCATAGCGCCAACAACAGGTCTTCCACGGCAACGCATTCATTAGGTCTGCACAGCAACGCTGCCAGCAGACGGCGCACCATTAACGCCGACAAAGCTGGTCCCGCGCCCGCGACCGAAAGCGGACCGAGTACACGAAATAGCATCGCTTCCCCCATCGATGGATTTCGAGCAACTGTTCCGTAAGCGGAGACGCTCAGACTACATATGCGTCCGCTCTCCCGCGGGTCGCTCCCCTGAAAGGGCGGCTGCGGTGTCGCACCACCGCAGCCGCGTCACTGCTCAAGCCTCCATAGCGAAAGGAGTCCAAAAGAGGAAGGCCACGTCAGTTCCGGGCTCGCCGCGCGCGAGCAACGGCGGCCGCACAAGTGTCGGGCTGTGCGTCGCCTGTTTGGCGGGCATCCGAGTGGAGACGGCGTGCCCGCCATTCCCGCGTCGCCTGTGGTGTTCTGTAACCCGCGTTCCTGAGTCCCGGCCAAGGTGCCGCGCAGTTGTTGCCCGACGCCGTTGAGCCAAGCGTGGCCCGGGTCGCTCATTGCGGCGTGAGATATTGCGCGGCGGGCGTTGTGCCAAGTGTGGCGGAGTCGCTCACCGCGGCGTGAGACCTCGGGTGGGCGTTGAGCTTTAGGCTCGACCTGCCGGGCGCCATCTGCGGGGGATGCCGGCGGGCAGGGCGAGGATAAGGGTCGCTCTAGGCTCGACCTGCCGGGCGCCACCTGCGGCGGATGCCCGCGGGAAGGGCCAGCATGAGGGCCAGGGCGAGGATGCCGGCCACGATGCCGATGCCGGACAGCCACCACGCCAGCTGCTTGCGTTCCTCCATCCGCTTGGCCTGGTTGAGGGCCACCGGGTCGGTGTGTGGCGCGGGCAGCGGTTCGGCCGCCTGGGGTGGCAGGTCGTCGAGGACGTCGGTGACGGCGCGGATGGGGTTGACGATGCCGACGCCGTAGCCCTTGCTGCTGCGCCCGCCGGGTGCCGGGTCGGCGGTGGCGAGGAGGCGCTTGATGACCTGGTCGCCGGTGATGTTCTGGTCGCTGTACCGGTCGAAGATCAGCGCCGCGGTGGCGGACACGAACGGGGCCGCGTAGCTGGTGCCGCTGACCGACTGCAGGCCCTCCTTGGGCGCGGTCGTGGGCACGTTGACACCGGGGGCGGAAATGTCCACGAACTCGCCCAGGCCCGATTGTGGCATGCGCTGGAAGCCGTCGTATTGGATCGCCGCGACGCCCACCACACCATCCCACGCCGCCGGGTATGGCGTCGGGTTGTTGTTCTCGAAGTCGTTGCCCACCGCCGCGACCACGACGACACCCTGCTTGATCGCCGCATCGATCGATGCCTTGAACCGACGCAGGTCAACGTCCGTATGGTACACAAAAGAAATATTTATGACCTTCGCTCCGTTGGCGACCGCCCAGTCGACGGCATCGGCGACCTGGTCGGGCGACACCGGTTTGTCGTTGCCCTGCTGCTGCCCGCCGGTCGACTCGCTCACCCGGGCGGAAAGGATCGTCGCGTCAGGGGCGAGGCCGCGGAAGTTGGTGCCCTTGACGGGCCGCGCGGCGATGATCCCGGCGACGCCGGTGCCGTGTCCGACGCAGTCCTCGTGGACGTTGAGGCTCTGCAGGAGATCGCGTGGAGCGGCAGCGAGCCTGCTCTGCAGCTGCGGGTGGTTGGCATCCACGCCGGAGTCGAGCACCGCCACCTTGATCCCGGTGCCTCGCGCGTTGCCGGGGAGCATCGTCAAGTCCCAGATCTGCTGAGGCCAGTTGGCGGTGTCAGGAATCTGCTGCCCTTTGACCTCGTTGCGGCAGACTGCCTTTGCGGCTTGCGGGGTCAGGCCGACCAGCCCGGTGACAGCCACCAGCGTGAGCGCTACAAAGGCCTGCAGAGGGGTACGCATCAAGCCTCCAAATTCTCATCGATTGCTCACGGTGTCCAGGATGCTACTTGACGCCGTTTAGCTAGTAGGTTGTACGCGGAGCGAGCAGGCTGGGAGGTGGACCTTGAGCGGCAAGACCGGGTGGGAACCCGCGACGGAAGCAGAGGTCGCGCTGTACGACGCCCTGATCGCCTCGGATCAGGAGCGATATTTTCGCGCCCTGGGGCGCATCGAGCTGTTGCTGCCGGTCTCGGCGGACGCCGTTGCCGGGCGCATGCCCATGGGGTGGGCGACCTGGACGGCAAACGATCAAACCCATCTGCTCGCGTTCACCTCCAACGAGTCCATGCGCACGTGCCTGGCCGAACATGTCGGCGGTGCGCGTCGCATGTCGCTTCGCGACCTTGCCGGTGTCTGGCCAAACAACGACTGGTGGCTTGCGGTCAATCCCGGTTTGCCGATTGAAGGCTACTTGCCCGCGTGGTTTGTCGTGCAGCTTGCCCGGGGCGATGCCCGTCTGCCGAGGCAGGCCGGTTCCGGCCCGCGAGATCGACTGCAGCGGGTGGAGGCACTCGAACGGGCGAAGCAGGAGCGTGCCCGTGCGGCCCGCGCCGCCACCTTTGTCCATCCGGTGCCAGCCACCGCCCCCGCCCTGCCTCCTGTGGAAGCGATGCGTGAGCAGGAGGAGGCCGCGCGCCTGGAGATGGCCCGCGCCGAGATCGTGCGCCAGGAGGCGACCCGCGCGGAGCAGGCCCGAGCGGAGGAGGAGAAGGCCCGCCAAACGCGCATGGACGACGAGCGGGCCCGCGAGAAGAAGCCCCGGCACGCCGAGCCGGAGCCGGCCTTCGTGCCGGCCAATTCCGTGGAGGAACAGCTGTACGAGGCCGCCGAGGCGGGCAACACCGACGCGTTCCTGTCCACTCTCCTCCTCGCGACCGTGCTCATCCCCAAGTCCTCCGGCACCACCAACGGTCAGTGGCGGCCGCAGCCGATCGACGGCGAGCCGCACATCGTGTGCTACACGTCCACGCAGCATCTTGCGGATTCGCTCGAAACGATCCCGATCCGGTTCATCAAGCTGATCAGCGAGTGGCCCGACCCCAACTGGTCGTTTGCCGTGAATCCCGGCACCCCGGTGGGTGCGACGCTTCCGGGTGGCCAGCTGCTCGCGCTCGCCAACTGGGCGGCTGAGGTTGGCCTGGGTGGTGACGATGACGATCGCGAGCAGCCCGCCACCGCGGCGCAGGCCAATGGCTCCGCACCGACGAGCCGCACCGGTCCCGAGGTTACCGTGCTGCAGAAGGCGATCGCCCCCAGTCAGATCGGCTACTACCTCGACCGTGGCTACGACCGCGTGACCGGGTTTGTGCACCGCGCCCACGAGCTGGGCCAGCTCAAAACCCCGGCCCAGATGCGGGCCGCGCTCGGCCTGGACTGGGCGGGCTCGCCCTTCTCCGACAGCCCCGACGAGATGTATCTGCTGCGCTGGTCGGCGTACCGGCCGAGCCTGTACCGCATTCCCTACGGGGGGCAGACCGAGGCGGCGATGCGCGCCATGGAGGGCTGGGTCATCGAGCGCGCTCCCTTCCGCGGCAACGGGTTCGCGCCCGGCGAATCGAAGGAGATCATCGCCGAGTTCAAGGCGGACAGCGTGCGCCTGCCCCATGGCACGCGCCTGTTCCGGCTCACGGCGTCCAAGGGCGAGGAGCTGATCGCGATTCTCGACATCGACGGCCAGCGTTGGTTGCGCACCGATGGAGGATCAAGTGCGTGACCTGGGCGCGGCTTTCGGCGGGGGCGTCGCCGACGAAGGCATCGATGGAAGGTCGGTGCGCGACCCGCGCGCGGCTTTCGGCGGGGCCTCGTCAACGAAGGCATCGACGGAGGGCCGATTGCGTGACCCGCGCGCGGCGTTCGGTGGGGCGTCGTCAACGAAGGCATCGACGGAGGTGGCGGACGTGCGTGACGGTTATGTGGCCCGCTTCCAGGGCAAGGAATACGAGGCCAGCCCCGACGGGGACAACGTGCGCATCTATCTGCCACATGCCGAGGACGGGTTCGACGAGGTCAAACCGGGCCGCTACGTGCGGGTGGTTGCGCTGTCCGAAGTGGACGAATTCTGTTATGTCCGCACGACGTGCACCTGGCGCGGTGCTCCGTTCGTCGTATTGGCCGAGCATGACGCGTGGCTGCGGGTGGAATACACCGGCGGCCGTGCCCCGGTCGCCCGCGAGCTGGGACTCGAGGAATTTGATTTTGGGGTGTACCAGGGCTGGGCTCCCCGCAAAGACGTCTCCGACCTGCGCGAAATCCGCGTTTAACCCCGGTCTGACTCTGTTGAGGCGAAGCCGTGCTTTTGCACGGTTGCGGGTTGAACGCAAAGCGTTCAACCGCAACCGCTGCTTAGGTCTTCGCCCACCGGACGATCTCGCCCGCAACGAGGTCCGGCGTCTCCATGTGCGGAAAATGACCGATGCCTTCCAGCAGTCGCCACTCGTAGTCGGCGAGCACGTAGCGCCCGGACCCCTGCGCGGTCGCCGGGAGGGTGATCGGGTCCAGCGCGCCCTGCAGTTGGAGCGTCGGCGTCACGATCGGCTGCCGGATCGCCTTGGTGAAGCGGTACCCATGCAGCCTCATGGTCGACCGGAACGCCCATCGATAGGCCTCCATCGCGCAGAACGCCGCCTGCGGGATGCACATCGCCTCCCGGCAGCGGGCAACATAGTCGTGATGCTCGGCGGTGCGCCGGAAGGCCGGCCCGGCCCACTGGTGCATGAACTCGCCCACCAGCGCGGCATCGTCGCGCGCCAACGTGTGCTCATAGCGCGGAAGCTGGAAGCGCAGCAGGGCCGCGCCGGCCCGCCGCTGCGCCGACCGGGTGATCAGCGACGACCGCAGCCGCAGCGGGTGCGCCGCGCCGACCACGACCAGCCGCTGGATGAGTCTGGGGTGTAGCGCGGCCGCCGCCCACGCGATCAGCCCGCCCGCGCCCGCCCCGGCGACGATCGCCCGCCGCTCGCCCAGCCCGCGGATCAGCCC
>NZ_QJUG01000118.1 GCF_003426775.1 Allorhizocola rhizosphaerae
CGCCGCGGCCGCGGTCTCGCGCGAGGCGGTGGCCTGGGCGTGCTCGCCCATGAGCCCGGCGGCGTTGGCGAGCCTGCGGTGGGCCAATCCGGTGCGCGCCATATCGCCGCCCGCGCGATGCGCGGCCGCGACCTCGGCCCAGAGGGCCGTGGCCGATTCGTGCTCGCCGCACAGTTCGGCGCATTCGGCAAGCCGCTCAAGCGCGGCCGTTCGCTCGCCGGAAGCGACGCCGTCGGGCCAGATCTCCAACGCGCGCCGCCCGAGCGTGGCCGCGTCGCGGTAGGCATGCATCGTGCAGTATCGCTCGGCAGCGGCGAGCAACAGCGGCCGTGCGCGGTCGCGGTCGTGGGCGGCCAGCAAATGCTCCGCAATCGTCTCCGGAGGGGCGCCCCGTGCGGCGAGCCGCTCGGCGACGACCCGGTGATACTCGCGCCGCCGCGCCCAAGGAATGCTGCGGTACAACGCGTCCCGGACGATGTCGTGCCGGAAGACCGCTGACTCGGCGCCTTGCTCGCGCAGCAGCCCGGCATCGAGCAACCGGTCGACGTCGGCCGCGCCGGCGAGATCGGCCAGCACCGGCAGGTCGACGCGCGGCCCGAGCACCGTTGCCAGTTCCACCGCCCGCTCCGACTGGCGGCGCAACGTGACCGTCCGGGCGAGCACCGCGTCGACGATGCTGTCGGGCAACGGAATCCCCACGCCCGAAGCGAGGTCGACACCTTGCTGTGAGTCGCGGAGTCCTTCGCCGTCGAGCAAGGCGTCGACGAGCTCTTCGACGACGAACGGCAGCCCCTCGGCTCGCTCGTGCACCAGGGAGACAAGCCGAGGCGCGGGCTGCCTGCCCAGCAGGCCGTGCAGCAGTTCCCCGGTCTCCTGCACGTTGAGCGGCCGCAGCGGGATCTCGATGAGCAGCCCTGCCCGCCGCAGCTCGGCCCGCATCGCCCGCACAGGATGGGTGCGGGGCAGGCCGTCGGCGCGGTAGGTGGCCATCAGCAGGAGCGGTGCGCCCGTCAAGGCCGCGGCCAGGCCGGGCAGCAGTTCGACCGTCCCGGCGTTGGCCCAGTGCAGGTCTTCCAGCACGAGCACGGTCGGCTGCCGGTGCGCGACCCCGCGCAGGGTCCGCTGGATCGCCGCGACCAAAGCCGCCTGGTCGACCTCGCGCCACGGCATCGCCAGCTCGGGCAGAAGCACTTTGACGTGGTCGGCCAGCGCCTTCTCGCCGAAGCGATCGGACACGGCGCGCAAGATATCGACTATGGGCGCATAAGGCCCGCCGGCCATCGTGGCCGCGCCGCGCAGCACGCACCCGTCCCAACCCGCGAGGGCTTCAGACACCAACCTGCTCTTGCCGACACCGGCGTCGCCGGTCACGAGCACGAGCCCGCCCACGCCGGCCCGGCACCGCGCCAGCGCCGCGCCGAGCTCCTGTTGCTCGGCTGCCCGGGACACCAGCGGTGACCGTGTCAGCACCCATGAATTCTATGCGCCGCGCCATCCCCTGACGGTCCGCCAAAGCGCCCTGGTTTCCGGCCAGCGCGCCCAGGTCACCAGGATCAACACCGCGCACAGGGCGATCGTGAGCTCTGGCGGGTTAGCCCAGGCCGTGCCCTAGGGCGTCACTTGCGTGCGGGATCGTGCGCCGGGCCGCGCGATGCCGGGGCGAGGGCAGCGCCCCGGCGCCTGCGGCGATCGTGCAGCATCTTGGTCAGCGCACTCAGCGCCACCGCCAGCACACCGATGTCATCGAGGTAGATCGGGTCGGGCAGCAGGTCGAGCGGGAAGAAGGTGTAGAGCAGGGCGCCGTAGAACGCCACCTTGCCGCCCCCGCCCAGCTCGCCCAGCATGCGCTTGGTGGCGAGCAGGCGGAGCCCGAGCTTGACCGCGAACACCAGGGTCACCAGCGCCAACAGTCCAACCCCGACACCGAGCAGGACGATCCATGTATCACGCGACATCCGCTGAAGTTACCCAACTCGGGCCGATGCTAGGCAGTGTGCCGGAGCTGTTGCGTGATCGTCGGATCGGTGATCGCCTTGTCCTTGGCGAGCGGCATGGCCTTGCCGAGGATGACGGTGCGCCTGCGGTCGCCCTCGAACGGCAGGAACAGCCTGCCGGGCTGCGGTCCCGGGCGTCTGCTTGGGAAGGATGCACAGTGGTCGTTGGCCTCCATGAGGATGTTGCCCGACCTAGGTGAATCTTGCATGCCCGCAGGTTTCCGCGCACCTTGAGGACGTGCCCGTCGAGGCTTGCCCGCTCGGCGATGGCCAGCCGCGGCACGAGCCGCTCCAGCAGGACGCGCCGGGTCTGCGCGGTCAGCTCGCCGAAACTGTAGTGCTCCCAATAGGTGCAGAACCCGCCGCCAGGCGTTGAAACGCGTCGTCGCGGTCGTTGACCTCCGGATCGTATTGGTGTCTGCGGTGGGCCGGATGACCGCGACCACCTCCGGGCGGAAGCGACCCGCATGCCGCGAGCAGACTCTCGGTGTGGCGCGCGAGCTCATCGGCGTTGTGCCACACGAAACCGACCGCCGTGGTCGTGAGGGCCTCGGCCGACTTGAGCGAAGCGCCCGCCATCAGCCACCAACCAGGGGCACCAGCTCGAGGAACGTGATCTCCGTGCCCATCCGCAGGTCGATCACGTCGTCGAGCTCCTCCACCTGCCGGTCGTCGACCAGCACGATGAACCCGTTGCGGGAGAACGCCTGCACCGCGAGGGCGAACTGCCGCTCGGCGCGTTCACCGCGGCGCCCGGCGCCGCAAGTGCCCACGACGGCTACGACTCGTTGCTGGGTCAGGTGAACCCGCGAGCCACCTGCCCTGAGCGGGGCGGAGCGGGCATCGGCACGATGCGTGCCGGTGCCCGCCCTGGTACCAACTAAATCATTTTTCGCATCTGGCGGCGCCGGATGTTGTCGGCCGCCGAGATTGCCGCTGGGCCAAGGGTTTTCGATCGGCCGAGCCACTCGGCCAGCGGCCCGGCCAGCCGGTGGCCAAGCTGCTCATAGAGTGTCAGCGCCCGCTGCCAATGCTCGCGCGCCAGCGCCAGATCCAGGTTGCAAACGGCCGAGGCCAGCACGTCCCAGGCGGCGGCCTGGCGAAGCGGGTCCTCGATCTCCTGGGCGAACCGCAGCTGTTGCTCGGCGTGCCGTCGAGCTGTTTCGAAATCGTTGCGGCGCAACGCCACCTCGGCGAGATTGTGGTGCGCGTGGCAGAGGTGCACCAGGTCGCCGGCCTGCTGCGCGGCCGAGAGTGCGGCGGCGAAGGAGTCCGCCGCAGCGTCGATATCGCCGAGATCGAACAGGGCGCAGCCGTAGTTGATCTGCGGGACGACGCGAAACTTGGGCACGCTGACGTATGCGGTGTCGGCCAGCGCCGTGCGCAGGTGCTCCGCACCGGCGGCGGGATCGCCCTCGACCACGCACAGGCCGCCGAGATTGACGTGGCAGGCGGTGATGAGCTGCTGCCGGCCGGACTCGGTCGCCGTCTGCAGGGCTTCGGTCCAGTCGGCCCGCGCGGCGGCGAGGTCGCCGGTCTGCTTGTGAATCATGCCGAGGCACAGCAGTATCCGGCTGACCGCCACGGGATCGCCGGTGGCCCGCGCGGAAACCAGCCCGGCGCGGGTGGTGGCGAGCCACTGCGGCCAATGGCGGGAGATGGAGAAGTAGTTCATGAGCACCTCGGCGAGCTGCCAGGCGGCCTGGTGCCAGCCGCGCTGCGAGGCAAGCTCCACCACGCTCGGGAAGGCGTCGCGCTCATAGTCGTGCCAATGCATCGCGGCCTCGCGGTCGGCGAACCGCAGCGGCTCCACCGGCGGATGCTCCATGTCGCGCGGTGCCGCGTTGCGGCTCGGCTTGAACCGCGGGCTCGCCTCGTAGGTCGTGTCGGTGTAGAAGTCGACCAACCGGCGGCTCGATCGGGCGATGTCCACTTGCGACTCGTCCGTCTCCGCGCGGTGCCCCGCATAGGCTCGCAAGAGGTCGTGCGAACTGTAGCGGCCCCGGCTGTCCTGCTCCAGCAGATGTGCCGTGCATAGCTCATCGACGGCGGACATGGCGGCGTCCAACGGCATCCCGGCGATGGCCGCGATTGCGTGGGCGTCGAAATCCTGGCCCCGGCAAAGGCTCCACAGCCGGAAGACGCGCTGTGCCGGTGGCGAGAGCTGGGAGTATGACACGTCGAACGCCGCTGCCACGGCACCCTGTTCGTCGCCCTCGGTGCGCAGGGCTTCCAGCGCCCCGGGCCGGTCCAGCCGCTCCAAATAGGCCGCGATCGTGAGGTTCGGCTGGCACGCGAGGTTGGCCGCCGCGATCCGCAGCGCGAGCGGCAGCTGGGCGCAGCGCCGGGCGAGCTGCTCCACGTGGGGGTCGGCGGCCACCCGCTCCCGGCCGAGCATCAACGCCAGCAGGCCCTCCGAGCTGACCGGGCTGAGTGGCCCGAGAGTCACCAGGCGCGCACCCTCGAAGACCTGCAGCCCACCCAGCCGCACTCGGCTGGTGACCAGAACCATGCAGGTGGGCGAGCCCGGAAGGAGCGGGCGCACCTGCCGCACGTCGTGCGCGTTGTCCAACACCACGAGAATGCGCCGCCCCGCGATGGCCGAGCGGTAAAGGGTGGCGGCCTCATCGAGGTCGTTCGGGATGGCGTTGTGCTCGACCCCGAGGCCGCGCAGCAGTCGCCTGAGCGCCTCCAGCGGCGGCATCGGCACGCCCGACGGCACGAACCCGCGAAGGTTGAGAAACAACTGGCCGTCGGTGAACCTCTCGGCGTTGGCGTGCGCCCACCTGACCGCGAACGCCGTCTTGCCCACCCCGGCCGTGCCGGCGATCACCACGAGCGGACCCGCGCCCTGGTCGCGTATCTCGTCGAGCTGCTTGCCCTCGGCCTCGCGACCGGCGAATCCGTAGATGTCCAGCGGCAGCTGCGCCGCAATGGCGACGGTTTGCCGGGCCACCGCGAGCGGCCTGCCCTCACCGCGCAGCACGGCCTGATGGATCAGCTGCAGCTCGGGGGAGGGATCGGTACCGAGCTCCTCGGCGAGCCGCCGCCGGAACTCCGTGAACCGGTCGAGCGCCTCGGCGCTGCGGCCCGCCCCCGCCAGCGCCTGCATCAGCAGACCGACCAGCGACTCGGCGAACGGTTGCGCGTCAAGCAGTTCCGCCAGCGGATTGATCACCGTCGCGGCGTTGCCCAGCCGCAACTCGGCCTGCGCCCACTGCTGCATGGCGTCGTGCCGCTTGCCGCGCAACATCTGCCGCACGTGGTCGACCCAGCGCCCGGACAGGTCGGCCATCGGGTCGGCCTGCCACAGCGCCAGCGATCGCCGCAGCAGGTCGGCTTTTTGATCATCTGGGTACCGGGCGGCGCGCGCATCGGCGAGAAGACTCTCGAACCGATGGAGATCGACCTGCAGCGGATCGACGTCGAGCACGTATCCGCCGGATCGCCGTTCCAGGCGGCAAGCGTCGCGCAGCACTGCCCGCAACCGAGCAATGTAGACATACAGCGTCTCCCGGGCGCGCTGCGGCGGGGAGTCGTCCCACAGGCGGTCTATCAACGTCTCGGCCCGCACCGGCCGGCCCGCCTCCAGGGCGAGCACGGCGAACGCCAGGCGCTGCCGGGGCGGGCCCAGGTCCACGGGGCGACCGGAAGCCGAAACGAGCACTGGACCGAGAAGTTGGATATCCATGGCTTTCTGCGGGCCGCCCCCGATCCGGTCGTCAAGCCTTCCAGCACGAAGTTTAAGACCGCTGCAAGGTTTCGGCTAGCTCGGTCTCCGATCATGGAGATGCTCGATGAGCGGAGGTGAACACATGATGCTGCGGTTCCTCGCGCAGGAGGATGACGCGGCCTACGGCTGCGGGCGCAGGTTTCCCCACGCCCGCTCCGGTTGGCGAGGAGTCACTCGGCGACGTTGAACCAGTAGGAGCCTGAATAGTCGCCTACGGTGCCGTCGGGGCGGACGGCCCACACATCGAAGTAGTTCCAGCCACTGACCTGCGGCGCCCAGGTGAGCGACGCGGTGCCGTCCGGCGTGGCATCGAGATAGCGCGGCTCCGCGCCGTTGATGGCGTACTGATAGCCCTTCACCTCGGTCCATCCGGCCGGTGGGAGGAAGGTGAACGTGCCGGGCACGCCGACGCCGCCCACCGGATCCCAGCCGGTGTAGATGTCCGAGACCACCATCGGCCACGGGCCGAAATGGATTTCCCACGCGGCCTGCGGCGAGACCCACCCGTTGGCGCTGAACGAACGGAACGTCACCTGATGGCCGTACTCGTTGGTGGCCGGGAAGGTGAAGGTGGCCGTGCCGTCCGCACCCGCATCGAGGACCTGTTTCGGCCCGTGGTCGAGCTGGTATTCGTAACGCGTGGTCCCGCTGATCCCCGCGCCGGGGGACAGCTTCAGCGTGAGTGGCCTGCCCCAGATCGCGTGGCCGACCACCGAGGCGGTCGGCTCGCCCCGCCACGGCGCGTTGAACTCGTACACCGTCTCGCCGGAGGTGTTGCCCGCCGCGTCGATCGAGCGGACCAGCAGCCGGTTGCGCGCTATCCGGTCCGGGTTGATCAGCGCGGTCGCGTTGCCGCCCGGTGCGTTGGCGCGAACCGTCCGTGGCAGGCTGAAGATGTCGGTGCACTCGTGCTGCCCGACGTCGCCCGACCCGATGCTGCACGTGTTGACGCCCAGAATGTCGAAGCCCCACTGGAACCCGACGATGTCCGGGTCGCCACCGCCGGAAAACGTGAACACTCCCGGCTCACCGAGCGGGGTGCTCTGACCCGAATCGGCCGGCGGATAGTTCGTTGAGCTGACACCGGGCGCGCCCGGCCGGGTGGTGTCGACCAGCACGCTGCAGACCCGTGACCACGCCGTGGTGTCGGCGCCGTCGTTCGTGCGGTACTGCCAGGAGTACGCCCGGCCATCCTCCAACTCCGACGATGGCACCCCCACGCTTGCCACCCTGGCGGGGACGGAATGGGTCGTGGTGTAGACGCGGCGCGCGGACGGGTCGTCCTGCGGCCACACGGCGAACTCAGTGGTCAGGTAACGCTCGTCGTGCGGGTCTGCGTCGGACACCATGCCCTGCAGCCAGCCGGCCCGCTCGTTGAGCCGCGGCGTCGTCGTGCCGTCGCAGCGCTGACCACCGTGGTACATGTGGTGGTCGTCGATGGCCGGCAGCGAGTTGTACCGCACGGACAGGCTGACGGTTGTGTACCAGTACAGCTTGCGGGCATAGGCCGGGTCCGCCTCGAACTCGTCCGGTACCCGAATCTCAAAGGAGATCTTCTCCTTGCCCTGGCGCACCGCCTCGACCACCGCACCGTCCACATCGAAGGTGAGGTTGGCGGGGCAGTACTGCGCCGTGCGGATCTCGTCCAGCCTGTCCGTCGGCTTGGGAGCCTTGTCCCAGCTCGGCGTGCGGTGGATCTGGTGGGTCCGCCAGACCTCGATCGCCCGCTTGGTGCAGTCGGAGACCTCGGTCTCGCGCATCAGCAGCTTGCCCGCGACAATGCGTTTGCCGTGCAGCTGCGTGAGATCGAACGTCGCATACACCCGTGAGGTGTGCACGGACCCGCTTTCGTCGGTGCGGGAGCCGATGGGCATGTTGACGTCCCGCACCCAGTCGTATGCCTGATCCGGCGTGGCCGAATCAGTGTGTCCGATCTGGATGGACGGGGCCGTGAAGTAGTGCGGCGCGGCGTGTGCGGTGCTGCCCGCGGAAAGTACGGTGATTCCGGTTGCGGCCAGCAAGGCCGCCAGCCCTAACGCGGTGCGCACGTGTTGACCTCCCGTAGTGCTCCGGGCACCGTGCCCGGAAGCGGACCACAGGGTAGCCGATGGTGTCGCGTGTCGATGCGGCGCGCAGGATCCCGCTCGACGAGGCGCCCGAGGCCTTCGCCCGTATGGCCCGAGGCGAGGGTGCGCGTTCGGTGGTGGTGTTCGACCGACGCTCAGCCCGGCAGCGATCGTGGCCGCCCGAAGCAGGGCAGCACGCTGCTCTCGAACCGGGTCAGCGCGCGGGCACAGGAACAGCTGCGCCGCCGGTGTTGCGCGCGATGATCGCTTGTGTACTATCCGACTAGTACAATGCGACAATTGAGGAGGTGGTGCGGTGTTCGCGTTCAGGCTCGACACCCGGTCGGGTGTGCCGACCTATCTGCAGCTGGTCGAGCAGGTTCGGCACGGGCTGCTGCTCGGCTACCTGCAAGACGGCGACCAGCTGCCGACCGTGCGCGATGTGGCGGCGGCGCTGGTGGTCAACCCCAACACGGTGGCCAAGGCCTATCGCGAGCTGGAGCGGGCGGGCCTCGTGGCGCCACGCGCGGGCCAGGGCACGTTCGTGACGGGCAACGTGGATCGCGTGCCGGCCGCCACCTACGCCAAGCTGTCGGCCAGGCTGCGGGCATGGGTCAACGCGGCGCGCGAGGCGGGCCTCGGGCCCGACCAGGTGCGCGCGCTTGTCACCGCGATCCTCGACGAGGACCGGTCCAAGGCGCGTGCGGCATGACCGCGCTGCGGGTCGAGGGTCTGGGCAAGCGCTACGGGCGCGGCACGTGGGCACTGCGCGAGTGCACGTTCGATCTCCCGCAGGGCCGCATCATCGGGCTGGTCGGTGCCAACGGCGCGGGCAAGACCACGCTCCTGCACTTGGCGATCGGCTTGCTGAGCCCGACCGAGGGCAGCGTGTTTCTGTTCGGCCGGCCGCTGCGCATGGATCGCCCGGCGGGCCTGGCCGAGGTGGGTTTCGTGGCGCAGGACCACCCGCTGTACCGTGGCTTCACCGTCGCCGATCTGCTCCACTTCGGACGGTCGATGAACCGGCGATTCGACGAAACCACGGCCCGCAAACGCCTGGCGGAGCTCGGCATCCCGCTCGACCGCAGGGCGGGCAGGCTGTCCGGCGGGCAGCAGGCACAGGTCGCGCTCACGCTCGCGCTGGCCAAGCAGCCGCGCCTGCTCGTGCTGGACGAGCCGGCCGCGAGCCTGGACCCGTTGGCGCGGCGCGAGTTCATGAGCACGCTCATGGGCGCGGTCGCCGACAGCGAGCTCACCGTGCTTCTTTCCTCCCATGCGATCGGCGAGCTCGAACGCGTCTGTGACCACCTCGTCTTGCTGCGCAAAGGGCGGATGTGCCTGGCGGGCGACACGGACGAACTCGTTGCCGGGCACCGGGTGCTCAGCGGCCCGCGCCCGGACGCCAACGCGGCGATGCAGGGCCTTGTCGCCGCGACCCACGGGCCTCGCCAAAGCCACCTGCTGGTGCGGCAGCCCGTCACCGTGCCGGTGCATCCGCACTGGGAGGCCAACCCGGTCAGCCTCGAAGAGCTCGTGCTGGCCTATCTCGCGCAGCCGGAAACGAAAGAGGGGCGGGACTGACCATGCTGTGGTTGATCTGGCGGCAGCATCGTGCCGAGTTGCTCACCGCCGTGGTGCTGCTTTTCCTTTTTGCCGTACCCATCATCGTCAGCGGCCTCGCCATGCACGCCGAATACGAAACCAGTGGAGCGGCCGCATGCGTGGCCAATCCACAGGACAGTTGCGGCCCGATCGCTGACCGGTTCGTCTCGAACCACATCGAGTGGGCCAACCGGCTCGTCTTCGCCGCGATGCTCCCGTTGCTCGCGGGTGTGTTCATCGGTGCGCCGCTGCTGGCCCGCGAATTCGAGAGCGGCACGTGGCGGCTGGCGTTCACCCAGTCGGTGACCCGCACCCGCTGGCTGGTCTCCAAGCTGACCATCGTCGGCGCGGGCACGGCCGGCATCGCCGTCGCGTTCGGACTGCTGTTCACGTGGTGGCGTGGGCCGCTCAACGAGATCGACGGCAGACTGCGCACGGCCGCGTTCGTGGCCACGCCGGTGAGCCTGGCCGTGGTGACCGTGTTCGCCTTCGCGGCAGGCGTCCTCGCGGGCGCGTTGCTGCGCCGCACGATCCCCGCGATGGCCGTGGCACTGGCCGTGTTTCTCGTGGTGCGCATCCCGCTGGAGGAGTCGGCCCGGCCGCACTATGTCAAGCCCCTGTCCCGCGTCAATGATGCCTTGGCGCACAACGATCCCGGCTGGCGGCCGACCACCGACTGGGTGGTGGAAAACGGGTGGGTGGACAGCGCGGGCAAGATGCTGTCGGCCGATGCGCAAAATGCCGTGATGCGCGAGATCTACGGCGAGGGCGGCTCGATGTATGGCTCGGACCTGGGCTTGGCGCGATACATGGCCGAGCACGGCATCCGCCGCTACACCGAATACCACCCGGACAGCGCGTTCGGCGCGATGCTGGCCATCGAGTCGGCGCTGTATCTCGGCCTCGCAGCCGTGCTGCTGGCCGTCGCCGTGTGGGTGGTGCGCCGACGCCTCCACTAGAGCCCGCCAGCCCGCTGGGCGCCTGGGTGGGAGCCGCATTCGGTGAGGATTTGTTCTGCCGATTCGGCGTGCGCTTGGCGGGCTGGTGAAAAACCGCGACGACGTCGGGTTTGAGCTCGACGAGCCGGTGCGGTTCACTGGCCGGCTGGGCCTTGCCGAGGCCGCACTGCTCGCCGCGCTCACACCCGTCCTGGTGTCGCTGTCGGGCGGTGGCTAGGGCTGGTTGGCGACCACAAACCAGATGCCGACGGCCGGTTCGGTGGACTCGTTGCGGTACCGATGAGGGGTGGTGGAGTCGAAGGAGACCGCATCGCCCGGCTCAAGGGTGATTTCCTCGAAGCCCAGGGTCAACAGCAGCGCGCCGGAGACGAGGTAGCCATATTCCCAGCCGGAGTGGCGCATCAGCTCACCGCTGCTCGACGACGTCCCGCCCGGCGCGTAGGTGATCTGCAGGAAGTCCACGTTGAGCGGGGGCAGGGCGCCGAGCCGTTCCCACGTGACGCCGGAGTCGAGCGAGAGCATCTGCCGCTGCTTGGGTTGCACATGCGGGCCGAGCCGCATGCCCCGGGCCGCGCCGAGCGCGTCGAGCAGTGTCGGGATTGGACCACCGGAACCGTCCTCGACGAACACGTCCTGCATCGGGATGCCCAGGGCCGTCGTGATCGCATAGAGCGTGCTGACCGATGGGCGGCTCTTGCCGGTCTCGATCTGGGAGATCATGCTCGCGGAGACGCCGACGTCGCGGGCGAGGGCGCGAACGCTGATTCCCTGCCGCTCCCGCTCCGCGCGGATGCGTTCGCCCATTTGCGATGTTGGCATGCCACTCCCTCTCGTGATCGTTGAGCCTCACTTTACACAATGCGGCGCAGGTGTTAAGTATTACTGAACACCTATGCCGACGGCGGGAGGTAATCATGGGCAGGTCGCTAGTCCGCGGCGGGCACGTGCTCACCGTGGACCCACAGCTCGGTGAACTTCCCCGAGCGGACATCCTCATCGAGGACGGCACGATCGTCGCGGTCCAGCCCGACATCAGTGCGGACGCCGAAATCATCGACGCTTCAGGCTTCATCGTCATCCCCGGCTTTGTGGACACGCACCGACACACGTGGGAGGCGGCGATCCGCGGCTGCGCGCCCAACGCCACCCTCGACGACTACTTCGTGGAGGTGCTGGACACCTTCGCGCCGCTCTACGAGCCGGAGGACGTCTACGCCTCCAACCTGGCCGGCGCGCTGGAGTGCGTCAACGCCGGCATCACGACGCTGGTCGACTGGTCGCACATCAACAACACCCCCGAACACCCCGACGCGGCCATCAAGGCGTTGCAGGAGACCGGGATCCGCGCCCAATACGCCTACGGCAGTGCCAACACGTCACTCGCCACGTACTGGTTCGACAGCGAGATCGCGATCCCCGGCGATGACGTGCGCCGCGTGCGCGAGACGTATTTCAACAGCGACAATGGACTCCTCACCATGGCACTGGCCACGCGCGGCACGGGCTGGTGCAAAAACGATGTCGTGCGCAGCGAGTGGGGGCTGGCCCGCGAGCTGGGCATCCCGATCACGCTGCACGCCGGCATGGGCCGGATGGCCGGGCGGTTCGGGATGGTGAACCAGCTCAACGACCTCGGCCTGCTCGGCCCCGACACGACCTACATCCACTGCTGCTACTTCAGCGACGACGAGTGGCGGCTCGTGGCTGACACGGGCGGCACGGTTTCCATTGCGCCCCAAGTGGAACTGCAGATGGGCCACGGCTGGGCGCCGGTCGTCAAGGCGCGCGAGTTCGGTTTGCGCCCAAGCCTTTCCGTCGACGTCGTGACGACCGTGCCGGGCGACATGTTCACTCAGATCCGGGCGGCGTTCGGGTCGGAGCGGGCGCGGGTGCTTTCCGTCTTCTGGGAGCGCAATGTGCCGGCCGAGGGCCTGCTCACCGCCGCCGACATGCTCGAAATCGCCACGCTCAACGGCGCGCACGTGGCCGGGCTGGAGGCGAAGACCGGCTCGATCACCCCCGGCAAGCGGGCCGACCTCGTGCTGCTCGACGCCACAGCGATCAACATGACGCCCATCCACGACGCCGCGGCGGCGGCCACGCTGTGCGCCGACGTGTCCAATGTAGACACCGTGATGGTGGATGGTGTGGTGCGCAAGCGCGGCGGCAAACTGCTGGCCGACGCGGCCCGTGCCGGGGCGCTCGTCGAGGAGTCGCGTGACCGCCTCCTGTCCCGGTTGCGGGAAAAGCAGGCCCAGACGGCGGCGGCGTGACATGCGCTATGCGGTGAAACGCTTGGCGGACGCGGCTTTCGAGGCGGGGTGGCGGGCCGGCCGTGGGCTGACCCGCTGGCCCGCCATCGGCGAGCACACGCCCGGCGCCGTGCACACCGAGTTTGAGGTGTGCGTGCTGGAGCCGGGCGGCTCAGTGGAGCCTGCGGTGCAGTCCTTTGAGGAATGCTTCTTCATTCTTGAGGGTACGCCGCAATTGCGCACCGAATCGGGCGGGTTCGCGCTGCACGTGGGCGATTACGGGCTGATACCGGTCGGGTCGCCGCACGCTTGGCACAACCCCTCTGCGGAGCCCGCGCGCTGGGCTGCGATGAGGTCGCCGCAACCGCGCGCCGGGCACGACTTCGACACCTACTCGGTGCCGCCTTTGCCCGACGGGCCCTTTCTCGCAGTCGATCCGCGCGACCCACGCACCCGCCGGCTCGGCCACATTGAGCCGTCCAACATGGACGCCCGTTCGGTCAGCATGAACACGGCCCTGCTCGTCTACAGTGGGATCGCCGTGAAAATGATGGTGGACACCAACCTCGGCGCACAGTTGAACACCATGTTCATGGTGCACTACGAGCCCGAAGGCGTCGCCGGGGCGCACGACCACCCGTTCGAGGAGACATACATGTTCCTTGAGGGCGAGGCCGAGGCGGTGTTCGACGACCAGACCTACCGGCTCGGGCCGGGTGACATCGCGTTCGCGGGCGTCGGGTGCGTGCACGGGTTCCGCAATGTGGGCGAGGGACCGCTGCGCTGGCTCGAAACCCAGGCGCCGCAACCCCCGGCACGCCACTCCTACCGCTTCGTGCGCGACTGGGCTTATCTGAGCTCAATAATGCAGCTCGGTTACGCCGGCGAACGGTAGCGGGCAGCGGTCGGCAGCGTGCACGCCTCCGGCGCCCGGGTCGGCTCGCGCGGCGAGAGCAGCCCGGCCGCATCGACATCGACAGCCGGCGTTGCCGCAGAATCTTCACATGACCAGCTACCTGGAACAGATCACCGCCCTCGTCGCGCGAGTCGGGCACGAGCAGGCCGAAAACGTCCGACGCGCGGCCGCGCTCATCATCGGCTCGCTCGACCGGGGCGGCGTCGTGCACGCCTTGGGCACCGGTCACTCGGAGGCCCTCGCCATGGAGATCGCTGGCCGGGCCGGCGGGCTCATTCCGACCAACCGGATCGCCCTGCGCGACATCGTGTTCTACGGCGGCGAGCCGTTCGACGTGCTGTCCGACCCGCTGCTCGAACGCCGCAGCGGGCTCGCACAGCGGCTCTACGACCTTGCGCCGATCGACCAGGCGGACGTCTTCGTGCTCGCCTCCAACTCCGGCATCAACGGTGTCATCGTGGAAATGGCGTTGCTGGTCAAGGAGCGCGGGCACGACCTGATCGCCATCACCTCACTGGACCACAGCCTCAAGTCCGAGCCGCGCCACGAAAGCGGCAAGCGGCTGTGCGAGATCGCCGACGTGGTGCTTGACAACGGCGCCCCGTTCGGCGATGTGCTGCTGCCCAATCGCACCGGCGCCGTCTCGTCCATCACGTCGGCCGTGCTCGCGCAACTGGTCGTCACTTCGGTCGCCGCGCAGATGAGCGACCCGCCCATCTATCTGTCCGCCAACATCCCGGGCGGCTATGAGCACAACCTGCAACTGGAGGCACGCTACGCCGGGCGCATCCGGCGCACCGCATAGGCCGGGTGCCGCCACGTCAGACACGCGCTGTGGCCGGCTCGGGGTGGTAGATGATGTGCAAAATCCCGGATCCTGCACGGGTTTTCGCGCCTGCCACGACATTATCCCGGATGTTGTCGCGGCTTCCGGCATGTGCGACGACGTTATCCCGGATGTGGTGTCGAAGGCGCGAGTGTGGTCGGTCGCTCTACATAGCGTGGAACGAATGGCGCGCGACGACGGGTACCCACGGCTTGACCTCAGAGAGCTTGTAGCTCTTTGACAACGCGACGCCGCTGGGGACCCGCGGATCGAAGGATTCGTCGTCGCCGCCCGCCAGCACGCGGGTGAAGGTGTCGACCGCTGCGGCCGGGCGACCGATCAGCAGCGCGAGCAGGAGCAGGACCACCTCGTGCGCGCCGTCCTCCAGGAGCGCGGTCAAGGATTCGTCCGGCAGGGAGGCGCGGACCAGGCGATAGAGATTGGCCAGCCGCTTGGCCGCACGCGGGGTCTGCACAAGCGAATACAGCCCGCCCGCGAACTCGATCTCCTCCTCGGTGACGTTGAGCGCACTCGGCGACAGCCGTCGCAGCGCCTGCTCGGAGAGGGTGAGCATGGTGTCGTCCGTGATGCCGGGCTCGCCGTCCCGGGCCTCGCCTGATGTCGTGGTCTGTGGGCCGGACGGTGCCTGCGCGCCCCCACCCGCGACCGAGGTGCCTTGGTGTGGCGCGAAAAGTTGGCCGAGCAACTGCGCGAAGCAGTCGCCGCCCATGGGAGCGAGGTTGTACGGGATCTGAATTATCTTTTCGAGGTAGTTCATGGGCGTGGCCGACCAGTGCGACAGGTTGCCGTCCGAGGCCGGCCGCGACCCGAGCACGCGCTCGAAATGCAGCTCCAGTGAGCTTTGCAACCAGCGCGCATCCACCGCCACCACGGCCACGAACAGGCGCAGACCGAGCAGCAGGTTGATCGCCTGGAGCACCTCCACCACGCGGTCGGGCGCGCAGCGGTCGAGGTCGTCGATGTAGAGCACGATGCGCTCGATGGGCGGCGGGTCCGGGTGCCCCTCGGGCTCAAGGTCCATGAGCGCGGCGAGCTGTTCGAAGTCCCGCCGGATCATCGCGATGACGCCGAGCTGAGACCGGTAGTCGTTGCTGGCGCTGCGTTCGGTGATGAACTCGGACAACAGGCGGCCGGTCGACGCGTCGTGCAGCGTGCGCTCCGCCTCCTGCACCCGGCCCTCGGCGGCCACGATCTCCTGCCGCAGCAAGGCTTGCCGGGAGTCGAGCTGCGCCAGGTCGGCAAGGATGGCCTCCTTCTCCTGGTCCAGCTTTGCCCGTGCCTCCTCCTGCGCCGTGAGCGCCGCGGCGGCTGCGGTCTCGATGACCCCAAGGCCTTGGAGAAGTCGATTGATGATGGGTGTCGCGGTGGCGGCGATCGGTGCGAGCAATGCCACAATGCCGGTGGCCACCTGCCACAGCCGACCCTCGGACAGCCACAGCAGGGTGACGCAACCACCGACGCCGAGCACGGTCGCGATCGTGAAGAGCCAGACGAACCTGCGGCGTTCGGCGGAACGCATCAGCTGCCACAGGCGGGTGAGGCGCCGGGTGACGGACAGGCCCTCGCTCGCGAGCCGCTGGATCTCGGCCAACTCCGTGCCCTGCTCCAGTTCGAACCGCTCGCGCACCTTGGCCACCTGCGCCTGCACCAGCGGATCCTGCCGCACGGCCCGTGCCGCCGCCGACAGTCCGGTCAGGCTGTCGCGCTCCTGTGCGCGCTTGTCCTCCACAGCGGACAGCGTGGCGTTGAGTCGATCGACCTCCGATTGGGCAACCTCCAGCCGGTTCCGTGCATCGTCCACTTGCGACCGTGTGGTTTCGAGGGTGAGCGCCAACCGCTGCTGTTCGGTCTTCCATCGTTCCTGCGCCTCGCTCTCCGACTCACCGGCCTTCGGCTGGGCGAGCCCGGCGAAGATCGCCGTCATCAGGCTTGGCCATAGGTTCGCATCGGTGTAGTGCCACGCGTTGAAGACGATCTGCCTTACCTCCGCGCACATGGCGGTCGGTTGCCCGGTGTCGTGAGCCGCACGAGACATCGTGGCGAGGTAGTCGATCTCGCGCCGGAGCTTGTCCATGAAGAAGGACTTGCCCGTGCCCCAGTCGCCGAACAGTCCCACCGACAGCGGCGGTGTGGTCTGCCGCGCGGCCAGCAGCGCGGCCATTGCCTCGATCTCCCGCGTCCGCCCGAGCAAATCGTCGCCATCGGTGGAGTCGGGCAGATATCCCGGATAGGTCACGGTCGCTGCCCGCCGCACCGCTGCGCGGGGCGGCTCGGACGGCGGGTACAGGAGGAGCCGTGGCATGTAGCGGTCGATGGTGCTCACCGGAATCATCCAGGCCGCACGTTCACGTCGGTCTTGCGTGACGACGATGCCGAGGACCTCGCCGCCGTCGTTGATGACACCGGCACCTGAGAAACCGGGACCGATTCCCGAGATGTCGAGCTGGACCCGCTCGCCGACTTGGCCCATCACCCGGCCCTGTGACCATATGCCATCGCGTAAATCGCGCGGATAACCGAAAACCCGGATCGGGGTGCCAACCTCAAGCCGGGTGCTGAGCGTCGCTGGCCGCAGGTCCGGGGCGTGCAGAGCCGCGATGTCCGCCTCTTCGAAGACCTGCTGCACCTTCGCTCTGTGGGATCTGCCCCGTGCGTCCACAACCGTGAGCTCACGCTGGTTGGCGATCTCATGGGCACAGCAAACGGCGAGATCAGGGCCAAGGGCGACGGCGGCCCCGACGATGCGGTCTTCTGCCAATACGCGAAGTTGCCAGTCGAGCCCAGCGGGTGTGGTCACAGGACGAGGCTAGACGCACCGTCTCGTGGCCACAGTCGGATAGTCGTCCCTAGATTCGATCGGCGGCGATGAGCAGGTAGTGGAAGCTGCCCTCGCGATAGGCGGTCAGAAACGGCTCCTCGATCCCGGTGGCGACCGGCGACTGGGCCCGCAACTCCCAATACGGCATCGTCTGCGCGGTGAGGTCGACGACGTTGATGGGCACGAGCCCGTTGGCGGCCAACGCCCTGAAATACTCGCTGCGCGGATGGATGTTGCACGTGTAGTGTTCGTCGATCCGGCTCACCGCCTTGGAGCGCCCACCCGTCACGTCGTTGTAGCACCCGGTGATGCACACGTATCGTCCACCATGCCGGAGCAGCCTCGCGAACTCTTGGTACAACTCAAAAAGATCGACATACATTGTCGTCTCGTTGGTCCATATCCCGTGCAGCGAACCCGATTCCAGCCCGGTGTCGAGCATGTTGCGGAAGTGGAACCGCACCCGGTCGGACACGCCCCGCTCCATCGCCTGCCCATTGGCGAAGGCAACCTGACTCTCCGAAATGGACACGCCGTCCACGAAGGACCCGAACCGCTGGTTGGCCATGAAGCTCGTGCCCCCGCGACCCGAGCCCGCGTCCAGCAGGCGATCCTCCCGTGCCACCGGCTCCAGGTAGTCCAGCAGCACGTCGGCCTGTGCCGTCTCCAACCGGTGCAGCTCGGCGATGATGCGCTCATCGCGCGTCGCCGCCGGTCCCTCCAATACGGACGGATCGTATTCGCCGAGCCCGTAATGATGGTGGTAAAGCCCGTCGATGTCGCCCAGCCTCAGGTTGACCGGGTCGCGCTCGTTGTTCCAGTAGTCCGCTACGGACCGCTGATAGTCGGTGCGCAGAACTGACGTCATGTGTTGGCTCCCTTGTGGTATCGGCCGCTCGTGGCGTGCCATTCGTGCCCTCCGCCCAGCCACGCCCACACGTCGGACAGCGCCCGGCGCAGCTGCGGCGAGCCGAAACGGCTCAGCACGGCCGACTCGGCCTCGATGGCGTGCATGAGCTCGTTGTGCAGGTCGATGCTGCGCTGGACCGCCTCGTCCTCGGTGCAGCGGTCCTCGTGGGCGATCAGCTTGGGCAGGTCGTTGTCGGTGTCGGATTCCCTTCCCCGGGAGTACAGATCGTTGGCCAGGACGGCGGCGCTGCCGGCCATGGTGAACACGCGCCGCACCCGCTGGTCGGCGTAATCGTGCGGCGACAGCTCATATCCGGCGACCGTGTCGACCTGCACGATGCAGGGCAGGAACCCGTTGAAGTGCCGGTGTGTCAGGTACTCCCAAACAGGCGGCCTGCGCCCGGTGCGGATCCATTCCGCCTCCTGGTTGTAGGCCATGAACATGGTGATGGTCTCGTGCCGGATGCGGGCCATCTGGGACCTCGTGGCATACAGCGACAGGTGTTGCAGTGCGCTGCGATAGGCCATCGCCACCGGCTCGTCGCGCAGCGCCTGCTCCAGTTGTGGCGCATACGCCAGCGGCAGGTGTGCCGGGTCGACCGCCGCAGCCACTACTGTCAGCCGCGACCCCAACGTGGCCGGGTCGGCGCCCAACTGCTCCTCGTCGAGCAAATGGTCGTCGGTGGACCACAGCGCGAGCCCCATTTTGGCCGCCGCCAGCAGGCGGTCCGGATCGGATGTCGCCGGGTGGGCCAGCATGATGAGCCGGCCGAACTGGCAGGCGCGCAACTCCTCCGACAGCCCGGGATAGATGCCGATCTCGGCGGCCCAGTCCACCAACCGGTCGTTGACCTCCTCGCCCAGGGCGGGATCGTCGCGCACAGGCGGCGGGCAGTAGAGACCCTCAGTGTGAGGGACCGGGTGGATCCGGAACGCGGACGTGCCCAATCCCGTTGGCGCCGTGAGCGTATTCATGTCATGCCCGGCTTGAGAGTTCCACGCTGTCGAGCACGCCGAGCGCGTCGGGCACCAGCACGGCCACCGAATAGTACGCGCTGACGAGATAGGACATGACGGCCTGCTCGTTGATGCCCATGAATCGCACGGAGAGACTCGGCTCGTACTCGTCCGGGATGCCGATCTGATGCAACCCGATGGCACCCTGGTCATCTTCTCCGGTACGCATCGCGATGATCGATGTCGTGTGGCCGTCCGAGATCGGGATCTTCCCGCAGGGGAAGATGGGCACGCCCCGCCATGCCGGAATCCGGTGGCCGTCAATCTCCACGGGAGTCGGGTAGATGCCCCGCGCGGTGCACTCCCGGCCGAAGGCCGCGATCGCCTTCGGGTGCGCCAGAAACATCTTGGTACTGCGGCGCATGCTCAGCAGCTCGTCCATGTCGTCGGGCGTCGGCGGCCCGGTGCGCGTGTGGATGCGATGGCGCAGGTCCGCGTTGTTCAGCAGCCCGAACTGGCGGTTGTTCACCATCTCGTACTCCTGCCGCTCCCGCAGGGCCTGGATCGTCAGCCGCAGCTGCTGTTCGAGCTGGTTCATCGGCTCGTTGTACAGATCGGCGACCCGGGTGTGCACGCGCAGGATGGTCTGCGCCACGCTCAGCTCGTATTCGCGCGGCGTGAGCTCGTAGTCCACGAACGTGCCCGGCAGCGGGACCTCGCCCTCGTGCCCGGCCGACATCACGATCGCTGCCTCGCCGTGCTTGTTCTGCGGGCGCCCGCGCGCTCTCTGGTAGCGGTTCACGTGCTCGCGCAGCGGCTCCGACTGGCCGGTCAGCGCGGCGAACGCCTGCTTGGGCAGGGCGAGCACGGTCACCGATGTCATCGCCTTGGCCGTGAACTCCCAGATGGACTGCTCCTCCAGCAGCGACTGCTCGCCGAAGAACTCGCCGTCGGCGAACACTCCAAGTTGGACCGTGTTGCCGTACTCTCCCGACCCGATCTTGCTGATCTTGCCGTGCGCGATGAGGTACACCTGCTGGGCCGGGGAGCCGAACTCGGCGATCACCTCGCCGGGCGCGTACTCGTGCTTGGTGAACTGGTTGGCCAGTTGCTGCAGCACCTCCGGATCGTCGAAGCCCCGTAAGAGGCCGAGCTCGCCGAGCTCGGCCGGAACCACCCTGATCTGATCGCCGTCGTTGGTGAACGTCACCCGCCCGTCGCCGATCGTGTAGGTCAGCCGCCGGTTCACCCGGTATGTGCCGCCGCCCACATGCACCCACGGAAGCGTGCGTAACAGCCACCGCGAGGTGATTTCCTGCATCTGCGGCACCGACTTGGTCGTTGTCGCCAGGTTGCGCGCGGCCGCGGTGCTCAAGCTGAGCTGCGACTGCTCCTCCTGCTCCGGCGCGACGATAATCTCCACCGAACTCGTCAAAGCCCTCACCTCCACAAAAGTTCTCGGGACTAGCCCGACCCCACACAGTTATAGAGCCAGTGCCAGGAGTTATGCGGCAATTTGCCGGGTTCACCGAAACCCGGTGCCCGCGGTTCCGATGGCCTAAAATCGCCGGTCGGCGGCCTGAAATCGCCGCGCCGGCGGCTTGCGATCGCCGCGCCGACTCCGAGTGCCGCAATTGCGGCAAGGTGCTCGATGCGAGATACATTCGTCGCCTATGGACTCTTCGGCTTGGACGTTCGGCGTGCTCGGTCCGCTTGAGGTGCGGCACCGGGGGACGGTCGTGCCCGTGCCGGGGCAACGGCAACGGGTCCTGCTGGCCACACTGATCCTGCGGCGCGGCCGGCCGGTGGCCGTCGGCGAGCTGGTGGAGCGGATCTATTCCGGCGAGCCGCCGCGCAACGCCGGGCCGTCCGTGCACTCGCTCGTCATGCGGTTGCGCCGCGCGCTGGCCGCGACCGGCGACGCCGGCGAGCTGATCGTCTCGCGCGGGCAGGGTTACGCGCTGTCCACTCGTCCGGAGTCGGTGGACCTGTGGCGGTTCACCGAGCTGCGTGAGCGGGCCCGCATCGCCGATCGCGAGGCCGACCTGCCGGGCCGGGCCGAGCTGCTGCGCCAGGCGCTCGGGCTGTGGCGGGGCGACCCGCTGTCCGACGTCGCCTCGGATGTGTTGCGGCGCGAGGAGATCCCGTCTCTCGTGGAGGCGTGGGCGCAGGCCGGCGACGAGTTCTTCGACGCCGAGCTGGCGCTGGGCCGCCACCGCGACATCGTGCCGGCGCTGCGCGAGGCGATCGGCCGCCACCCGCTGCGCGAGGGTCTGTGGGCCAAGCTCATCACTGCGCTGTACCGCAGCGGGCGCGACGCCGAGGCGCTCGAAGCCTATCGCCGGCTGGACCGCCTGCTGGCCGAGGAGCTGGGCCTGCAACCGCCGCCCGAGCTGCAGCAGCTGCAGCTTTCGATCCTGCGCGCCGACCGCCCCTCGCCCGTGGAAGGGGTCGCGGCCGTCGAGCCCGTGGCCGATCCGGCGCCCGCGCTGCCGCCCGACGTTGCCGTCCTCTATGGACGGTCCGAGCAGGTGGAGCTGGCGAGCCGGCTGGTGGTCGGGGGTGCGCTGCTGTGCGTGTCCGGCGCGCCGGGTGTCGGCAAGACCGCGCTCGCCGTGCACGTCGCCCACCGCACGCGCGACCACTTCACGGACGGGCAGTGGTATGTCCGGCTCGGCGAGCGCGACCCGTTCGACGTGCTCGGGGAGCTGTTGGGCCGGGTCGGCGTGCGCGGCCCGGCCACCCCGTCCACACTGGACGGCCGGATGGCCGCGTGGCGCAACGCCATGGCCGGGCGCCGGGTGCTGCTCGTGCTCGACGACGCGACGAGCACCGATCAGGTGGTGCCGCTGCGCACCAACGCGCCCGAGTGCGGCGCGCTGGTCACCAGCCGGGTCAAGCTCGGCGGCCTGGTCGCGCTGCACGACGGGCGGGCGCTCAACCTGGACGTGCTCGCACCCGACGCGGCCGTCGAGCTGCTGGCGGCGGCCCTGCGCGACCACGCGATCGAGCTTTCCCCGGGCGAGATCCGTGAGCTGGCAACGCTTTGCGGGCACCTGCCGCTGGCCCTGCGCATCGCCGCGGCCAACCTCGCGCTCAGCGACCCGGACGAATACCTGCGCCAGATCCGCATGGACGACCGGCTCGACGCGCTCACCGTCGATACCGAAATCGGCATGCGCGTCGCCATCGAGCCCTCCTATCTCCGCCTCGACCCGCAGGCCGCGCTCGCGCTGCGCATGCTGGCCATCTCGCCGCTGCGCGACTTCACCGCCGCGCACGTTTCGGCACTGCTCGACTGCCCGCAGGCCCAGGCGTCGGCCGCGCTGCGGACCCTCGTCACCGCACACCTCGTGCGGCCGGTGGCGCGCGGGCGGCACGAGACGCACGACCTGATCCGTTACTACGCAAGGGAACGTGCGCTCGCCGAGGACACCGAGCCCGACCGGCTGGCCGCGCTCGACCGGCTCCGCTCCGGTGTGCTGGCGATGGTCGACGCTGCGGCGCGCAAGCGGTACCCCCGAATGTCTCTCCCACCGAAAACCGACGGCTTCCCAGGCGAAATCTTCCTTCCCGACGAGTACGGCAACGTCCTCGCGCTCATCGGCGACGCAGCCGAGCACGGCCCGCCCGCGCTCGCCTGGCGGCTGGCCGACCGGATGCGCGGCCATCAGCAGGAGCTGGGCGTGCACACCGACTGGCGGCGGAGCGCCGAGCTGGGCCTGGAGCTGGCCGAGCGCGCGGATGACGCCGACGGGATCGCCGCGATGCACCACAGCCTCGGTCTGCTGGCCGCGACCCGCGCCGACTATCCGCAGGCGCAGAAGCACTTCGAGGCGAGCCTGGAGGTGGCCGTAGGGGAGTCAGACCTCGCGCGTGAGGCCGCGATGTGCACCAACCTCGGCGTCGTGCACCGGGAGCTGGGGCAGCTGACCACCGCGCATTCCTACTACGACCGCGCGCTCAAGCTCTACCGGGACACGCCACACAAGCGCGGCGAGCTCACGCTGATGAGCAACGTGACGGTGGTGCTGCTGGAGCTGGATCGGCTCGACGAGGCGGCGCGGACGCAAATCTCCGCGCTTGATGAGATGCACGCCCTCGATGTGCCCGACCTGGAGGACGACGTCGGCGTCGCGCTGCACAATCTCGGGGTCATCTCTCGTGCCCAGGGCCGTCCGGCGACCGCCGTCATGCACCTGACCCGGGCGTTGGCCATCCGGCGGCGCATCGGCAGCCTCTACGGGCAGGCCAACGACCTCAACGAGCTTGCCGGGTGTTACGTGGAGCTCGGATATCACTGCAAGGCACTGGCGTTGGCCGACGAGTCCCTCGCGCTGGCCCGCCGGGTCGGCCGGCGCAGGGTCGAGGCCGAGGCGCTGAATGTGCGCGGCGGCGCACTGCTGGGCCTCGGCGATCCCGAGGCGGCGGCCGCAGAGCATCGACGGTCGCTGACGCTGAGCCGGTCGCTAGGCTATCCCCGCGCCGAGATCCAGGCGCACCGCGGGCTCGGCCTGGCGCTGGGCGACACCGTCCACTTCGAACTGGGCGTGGCGCTGGCCGACTCGGCGCAGCACCACCTGCAGGCACGCCTGGTCCGCGAGGCCGCTTCAGTTCTCACGCACGGCTGACGATCGACTCGATGTGGGCGATGTGTTCCTCACCCCAGTAACCCAACGGGATGAGGGCGGTGTTGAGCGATTCGCCGAGCGGGGTCAGCGAATATTCCACGTGCGGCGGCGCCTCGTGATGGACCTCACGGTGGACGAGCTGGAACGCCTCCATCTCGCGCAGCTGCTGGATCAGCATCTTCTCGCTTATGCCGGCGATCGCACGGCGCAGTTGCGCGAAACGCTGCGGTTTCTCATGCAGCTCCCACAGGATGAGCGGCTTCCACTTGCCGCCGATCAGATCCACCGCGGCATCGAGCCCGCACGCGTAGGCATTCTTCTTCATCAATGTCACCCCCACTTACAAAAAGGTAGGTACTTGTCGACTCGCCAGTCGCGATCAAGGATAGCCGCATGAGCATGAAGCAAACACGCGTAACGATTTTTGGCCTCGGCCCTATGGGGCAGGCGATCGCGGGGGTGCTGCTCGACGCGGGGCACGACGTCACGGTGTGGAACCGCACGCCCGCCAAGGCCGATCCGCTCGTGGCCCGGGGCGCCCGGCGGGCGAGCGATCCGAGCGACGCTGTGGCAGGCAGCACACTGGTGCTGGTGTCGCTCATGGACTATGACGCGGTGCGTGACGTGCTGCTGCCCGTGGGTGGGGCGCTGCGCGGAAAGGCATTGGTGAACCTCACCGCCGGTACTCCCCAAGGGGCGAGGGAGATGGCGGCCTGGGCCGGGGCACACGGCATCGACTACCTTGAAGGCGCGATCCTCAGCCCGGCCGACTTCATGGGCGGCGAGCAGGCGCACATTCTCTACAGCGGGCCCGAAGACGTCTACCACGCGCACGAGCCGATCCTCAAAACCCTTGCCACAGCGCAATATCTCGGCGCGGAGCCGGGCCACGCAGCCGCGCATGAGGTGGCTCTGTTGGACATGTTCTGGTCCAGTGTCGCCGGCATCGTGCACGCGTTCGCGCTCGCGCGCACGGAGCACGTCACCGGGCGTGCGCTCGCGCCACACCTCAAGGTGATCGCAGAACTGCTTCCCGCCATCGTCGACGAGTTCGCCTGGCGGGTCGACGACGACAAATACGAGGGTGACGTGTCCAACATCCGGTCCACCCACGCGGCCCTGACCCACATCATCGCCGCGGCCCAGGCGCACGGGATCGACACGGGCGTGCTCGCCGCCACGAAGGCGTTGGCGGCCAAGGCGATTGAGGCCGGGCACGGCGACGACGGCTTCGCCCGCATCACCGACACACTGACCCCGGCGCGGGTTTGACCTAGAGTGCGCTCTAAGTCCTAGGGTCGAGTTCATGACCATGCGTTACCGGGTCCTCGGCGGGACGGGCATCGAGGTGAGCGTCCATTGCCTGGGCGCCATGATGTTCGGCTCCGTCGGCAACCCCGACCACGACGACTGCATCCGCATCATCCATACCGCCCTGGACAACGGCATCAATTTCCTCGACACCGCCGACATGTACTCCAGCGGCGAGTCGGAGGAGATCGTCGGCAAGGCGCTCAAGGGCCGCCGCGACGACGTGGTGCTCGCCACGAAGGTGCATTTCCCGATGGGCGAGGGACGCAACCGCAGCGGCAACTCGCGCCGCTGGATCGTCCGGGCGGTGGAGGACAGCCTGCGCCGGCTGGACACCGACCACATCGACCTGTACCAGATTCACCGCCCCGATTACCGGACGGACATCGAGGAGACGCTTTCCGTTTTAACCGATCTGGTACGGGCCGGGAAGATCCGTGCGTTCGGTTCCTCCACCTTTCCGGCCGAGGAAATCGTTGCGGCGCATGCGGTTTCCGATCGCATGGGCTTCGGCCGGTTCCGCACCGAGCAGCCGCCCTACTCGCTGCTGACCCGCGGGATCGAGACCTCGGTGCTGCCGACCACCCGGCGCCTGGGGATGGGCGTGCTGGTGTGGAGCCCGCTCGCGTGGGGCTACCTGTCCGGGAAGGTGCGCAAGGGGCGGCCGGTGGACCTGTCCAGTGGGCGGGCCGCGCTCTACCCGTCGCGGTTCGACCCGTCGCTGCCCGAAAACGCGGCCAAGCTGGATGCGGCCGAGCAGTTCGCCCTGCTGGCAGAGGAGATCGGGTGTTCGCTGCCCGAGCTCGCGCTCGCGTTCACCTCGACCCATCCGGCGGTCACGTCGACCATCATCGGCCCGCGCACGATGGAACAGCTTGAGTCGGCGCTCAAGGGGGCGTCGCTCACGCTCGACGACGCGATCCTGGACCGCATCGACGAGATCGTCCCACCGGGCACGAACGTCTACGACGCCAACGGCGCCTGGAAGCCGCCATCCCTCACCGATCTCAACCTGCGCCGGCGCCCCGTCGCCGACCGCGCGGCCGCCGAGTAGAGCGCGGCCCG
>NZ_QJUG01000119.1 GCF_003426775.1 Allorhizocola rhizosphaerae
GGCCGACCGGTTGCCACCCGTAGCGAGCAGCTTGGCCACCGGCAGGGTGGCCGCGCCGAGCGCGACCGCGTCCGGGCCGAGCCGGCACAGCTCGATGGACACCTGCTCGAACGGGCGGCGCAGCGCGTGCTCGCGCGCGGCGGCCCGGATCTGCGCCAGCCGCCGGTTGCCCAGGGCGAGCCCGGCCCAGCCGCCCAGGATGATCCGCTCCGGGTTGAACAGGTTGACCAGCGTCGCTATCCCCGCGCCCAGGTAGCCCGCGGTTTCGGTGAGCACGGCCTCCGCCGCGCGGGAGGAGCTGTCCAGCAGCGCGCTGAACGCGGATTCCTGGTCGTCCACATCGGACAAGCCATAGCGATCAAGGATTGCCTCCGCGCCCACGTATGCCTCAAGGCAACCCCTTGCGCCGCAACGGCAGATGCGGCCGCCATAGACGATCGTCGTGTGGCCCCACTCCCCTGCGCTGCTGCGCGACCCGCGATAGCTGGCGCCGTCGGCGACCACCGACGCGCCGACGCCCGAGCCGACGAGGGCGATGACCGCGTGCTGTGCGCCGCGCCCGGCGCCGAACCACATCTCGGCCTGACCCAGCGTCTTGGCCCCGTTTTCCACCTGTATCGAGAACGGGGTGCCCTGCCGCAGCATGGCTCGCAGCGGCACCCCGTCCCAGCCCAGCGACTGGGCATGCACCAGCCCGTCCTCGCCCTGATCGACCACACCCGGCACGGCCACCCCGACCCCGAGCACCGCGCCCGGATCGACGCCCGCCTGTGCCACGACCGCGCCGATGCCGTCGAGCACGTGGCCGCCCATGATCTCCGGGGTGAGCGTGGCGCGCGAGATCGAATAGTCAGCCTTGCCCAGCGCCCCCATCGACATGTCGAACAGCTCGACGGTGACCCGGGTCTCGCCCACATCGACGCCGATCACATGCCCGAAGCCGGGGGCCACGCGCAGCAGCACGCGCGGCCGGCCGCCGTCGGACTCGACCGAGCCCGCCTCCTCGACCAGGCCCTCGGCGAGGAACTCGGCCACCAGCGTGCTCACGCTCGCCGGGGACAGCGACGTCAGCTGCGTGAGCTCGTGGCGGCTCAGCGGCCCCGCCAAGTAGATCTTCGTCAGCAGCATGGCCCGGTTGGACCGGCGCATGTCGCGGACCGTCGCCCGTCTCAGCGTCATGGCAGTGAGGCTATCCGTGCCGCAGTCCCCATCCATAGGGGAACAGCGGGTCGTAGTCGCGGTCGCCCACGTTGATCGGCACCTGCTGCACCGTGCGGGGCCACGTCATCGGCAGCCGCCCGGTGAACGGCCTGCGTCCAAACAGGACATCCGCCACGCCCGCGCCCTCGCTGCCCGGAAGCCACGACGCCACAAGCGCGTCCATCTGTCCAAGTTGGTCGGTGAGCACCTGCGGCCGGCCGGACACCACCAGCACGACACACGTGCTGATGGCCGAGCACACCTTGTCGATGACCGCCCGGTCGCCCGGCTGCAGCGTGAGCGACTTCTCCTCGTGCTGCGGCGCCGCGCAGAAGCCGCACTCGGGCCCGTCGACGTCTCCGTAGCCCTCGGCGTAGGGTGTCTCGCCCACGACCACGATGCCGACGTCCGCACCGGTCGTCGGCGCCGACGCGTCCTCGCTGAAGGTCACCGTCGCTTGTGGAGCGACCTCACGGATACCCTCCAGAATGGATGTCCCCGGAAGGCTGTCGCCGGAGACGCCCTGCCACTGGATCGTCCAGCCGCCGGCCTGGTTGCCGATATTGTCGGCGTTGCGTCCCGCGACGTAGATGTTTCCCTGCGGCCGCAGTGGCAAGGCGTTTTCATTTTTCAGCAGTGCCTGCGAGGCCGCCACGGCCTTGCGGGCGAGCGCGCGGTGTTCCGGGCTGCCGACCTTGCCCAGGTTGGCCGGTGACGTGAACGGATTGTCGAACAGCCCGAGCTCGAACTTCTTGCGCAGGATCCGCGACACCGCGTCGTCGATGCGCACCATGCTCACCCGGCCCGCGCCGACCTCGGCCAGCAGCAGGTCGATGAACTGCTTGGCGTTGTTGGGTTGCATGGCCATGTCGATGCCCGCGTTGACCGCCGTGCGCACCTTGTATGCGGTCAGTCCGCCGTTGGTGGGCTCGGCCGGGTCGGGGATCTGGTGGATGCCCTCCCAGTCGGATATCACGATGCCGTCGAACCCGGCGCGCTCCTTGAGCAGGCCCGTGATGAGGTCGCGGTGGGCGTGCATCTTGGTCGGGTTGCCCACGCCGTCCTCGGTCCAGTCGATACTCGAAAACGACGGCATGACGCTGCCGACCTTCTCGCGCTTGAGCGCCGGAAGGTAGGGCGAGAAGTCGTACCACGCGAACGCGGGCCGGCTCGTGACCGTCACGCCCTGGTCGATCGTGTAGCGCTGCTCCCACCACGGTTTGCCCCGGTTGGCCTCGGCGATGGCCGGGTCGAACTCGGTGTTGCCGTCGCCCGCGTAGTGCTTGGCGGTGGCGAGTACTCCGGCGTCCTGCATGCCGTCGATGATGGTGCTCAGCTGTGCGACCAGAGCCGGGTCTTCGCTGAAGCTCTCGTAGGTGCGGCCCCAGCGCTCGTCGCGCGCCACGCACAGGCACGGCGAGAAGTTCCACGGAATGCCGGTCGCGCGCACCTCGACGGCGGTCGCGCGCCCGATCTCCTCCAGCAGGCGCGGGTCGCGGGTGGCGCCCAGGCCGATGTTGTGCGGGAAAATCGTTGCGCCGTAGACGTTTCCGTGGCCGTGCACGGCGTCGACGCCGTAGATGACGGGGATCTGCAGGCGCGTGGTGAGCGCCTGCGCCTGGAACGCGTTGACCATGTCGAGCCACGCGGCGGGT
The DNA here is from genome assembly GCF_003426775.1 of Allorhizocola rhizosphaerae. GTDB lineage: Bacteria > Actinomycetota > Actinomycetes > Mycobacteriales > Micromonosporaceae > Allorhizocola > Allorhizocola rhizosphaerae. The sequence continues at coordinate 2,856 of NZ_QJUG01000119.1, forward strand.
GTGTTGGCCGGCGGGGTGGAGCCGCCGCCGGACAGGATCGAGCCCAGCTTCCACTGCGCGATCAGGGCCGGGTTGTCGAAGACCGCGGACCGCTCGGCCTGGGCCATCTGGCCCACCTTCTCCTCCAGCGTCATGCGCTTGAGCAGATCGGCGACGCGCTTGTGCACGGGCTGGCGGCCGTCGAGATACGCAAACCCGTTGGCGTTGACCACGACGGTCGCCGTCGCACCGCCCACGCGCAGCGTGCTGAGCGCGGCCGGTTCGGCCTCGCGATCGGTCGGCGCGGCAAGGGAAATCCATTGCGTGCCGCCTGACGTGAAGGTCAGCGTTCCGGAGCTCGGGCTGAGCCCGGCTATGGCGAAGTCCACGGTCGTGCCGGCGTTCGCGGTCACGCCGACGCGCACGGTGCCGCCCTCGGCTACGGTATAGATGGGACGGTCCAGTGTGATGCTCTGTTCCTGCGCGCCGGCTGGGGCGGACAGCAGTGCGGCGGTCAGCGTGGCGACGGTGAGGGACGCGAGGGTGCGCTTGTCCATGGAAGCCTCCCGAGGCTCGTAATGGATCGACCTCAGGCTATGACCATATTGAAATAAGCGTCAATACATGGCTCGAAAAAAGCCCTAGAGCAGGGGCGTGTACTGTCCGCGAGCATGGTCGGCGACCGCGGCCGCCGTGAACGTGGCGTGGATCGGTAGCACATCCATGCACAGGCGGATCGCGTCGGCCAGCCGGTGGTAGGGCACGCGCATGGACAGCGTGCAGTGCGGGACCCAGGCGCCGGGCCGGTAGTAGTCGAACCCACTCACGCCCGCGGCCGTCAACCGCTCGTGCACGCGGCGGTGATGCTCCAGCAGCTCGGCCGTTGGCACGGGCCCCATCCACAGCACGCGGCCCAGGAACTGTCCAATGTAGTCAAGTCGCACAGGCAGCGGGGGCGCGGCGGGCACGCCATCGAGCGCGGCCCGGATCGCATCGCCGTCGAGGGTTTCCGCGCCGAGGAGGGACAGGTGTGGTCGGTGCCGGCCCAGCGTGAGATCGCGAAGCGTTTGTACCCCCGAATCCTCAAGGGCGTCCCAGAGCCGGCGGATGCGCCGTTCGGCCGGAGAGTCGAGGTAAAGCTCAAGCGCGGCAACCACAAGTCCCACGTTAACGCGCGAATGAGCGCCCCGGCATAAGATCGCGGCATGAGGCAGGCCTATCGCTTGTCCGGCAACCCCGGCGGCGACCCCATGGTGCTGCTGCACGGCGGCGCAGAGCGGGTCCACATGCGACAGCGCGGCCTCCAGCGTGCCGTCCTCCGGTTCGCCGAGGCCGTGCTGCGGCGCGGCTCTCGCCGCCATCGCCACGACCGCGTAGCCGTCGCCGAGGCGGCGCGGGAACCGTTGTCGGCCCGGTGCGCAGCAGTCCTGCGCACCGGGCGCGTGCGCTCTATCGGGCGGTGCAGGTTGGGGCCGATCCCGTGCCGGTTCCGGTGCCCTGGAAGCCGAACTCGACGGACTGGCCGGGCGCGATGGCGCCGTTGTAGCCGACGTTGGTGAACTGGACCGTGCCGGAGGTGGCGCTGCGGTTGGCGTTCCAGACGTTGGTGATGCCGGCGCCCGACGGCAGGGTCATGGTGACCGTCCACCCGTTGACCGATGTGGAACCGGCGGTGACCCGGACCGTCGCGACGAACCCACCGGTCCATTGGTTGACCGAAGCCGTTGCCGTGCAGCCGTTCGGCTGCGGCGACGGTGAGGGGGACGGGGACGTGGATGGAGACGGGGACGGGGAAGGCGAGGGCGAGGGCGAGGTGGACGGCGACGGAGACGGGCCGTCGGACAGGGTCGGGGTCGTCCAATCGCGCCACTCGGCCAGGTTTCCGGCCTTCCGGCCGGAGATCCGGAACGTGCCGGCGGTGTTGCCCGTCTTCAACAGGAACTTCTGGATGTGTTGCTGCAACGGGGTTCGCCACTCGGGGCGGGAGGCGCAGTGGGTACCGTCCTGGACATCAGACCAGTAGGTGATGTTGTCGCCCGCACCGAGTGCGCGGTAGACCTCGGCTCCGGCCAGCGCCGCCACGCTGCCGGACCGGGCGGCCAGCCAGTCGATGTGCGGGTTTTCCATGATGAACAGGCCGCGCGGCGCGACCATGGCCACCACCTGATGCATGTCGACCGGCAGCGCGGCCGGGTTGCCGGTGAACGAGCCGAACGCGTCGCCCAGCCACGGCTGCTCCCCGTAGGCACTGCTCAGCGGCTGCGCGCCGGACTCGCCCGGAATCCCGCGCAGGATCGGGACACCGGCGCTGCCGGACTCGATCGGCATGGTGAGCGCGATGCGCTGATCGAACACGCCGACCGCGAAGGCCCCCTTGCCATAGCGCGAACACCCCGTGACGCCCATCGCGTCGGCCTTGAGCACGCTACCGCCGGACTGCTCGATGACATCGATGATCCGGCTGACCCCCCACGCCCAGGCCGCCAACAGGCCTGTGCTGCTCGATGCGCCGTAGATGGTGTAGAACGCGCCTTGCTTGTTGTTTCGTGGCGTACCTTCTCGTCCGACGGCGAGCGGGTCGTAGTTGATGACGGCGGCGCCGGAGGCTCTGATGGTGGCCGTGTCCGCACCGAAGCCACCCAGGACGACGACCGCCGGGAACGGCCCGCTGCCGCCGCTGGTGGGCAGTTGGACGCTCGCTGAGAAGCCGGCGCTCCTGCCGTTGTGCGAGACATTGACCGTTATGTTGGTACCCGAGACGGTCCCGGTGACGCTGGCGGGCTTGCCGGGCTTGTCGCCATACACGGACCGTTCCGCCAGCTCCCTGATTTCGGCTCGCCGGCACCGCCATTCGGACTTCGCGGAGATGCGCGTGCCGTTCAGCTTCCGGAAGGGATCGGGAAGCCTGGAGCTGCTCGGGATGGAGCCGGGGACGGACACCTGGCAGTCGGTGCCATCGTCTTCGACAGCGGTGATCACGAAGTCGCCGGCGATCGCGTTCGTGCCTTTTGCCATCACCGACACCGCTCCGGTAACCGCGAGCGCCGCTAACGCCAGCACGACGATCGTCGAACGGGTCTTCGAGCGACCCGAGCTGATGATCACTAGGGCTCTCCTTCCGGTTAGGTGTATGGAAATGACGCTGGCGATCGATGATCGCGGATGTCAAATTTTGTCCCAGGCTCAAGCACGCGCCGGTCGCGCGTCAACAACTTCCGAAAACTTTCGGAGCGTTGACCTGCCATCGCCTAAAGTCGAGCGGCTGTTGCGGAGATCGGCTCCCGGAAAGTTCCCGGCAGCTGTTCCCGGAGGCGTGCTGGCGACCGCGAGATGCCTTCGACTTGCGGCGGGCCTTATATTCGCCTGGACGCGCGCACTGCTCAGGGGAGGAACAGCGTGGCAACATCCCATCAAGACGGCCTCGACCCGACCGAGGCGCGGACGCCGGAAGCCTTCATGCAACTGCTGCGTCAGGCCTGCGCCGCGTCGGGTCTGAGCATTGCGGAGATCGCCGAGATCGCCGGTCGGCGCGGCTACGACCTCGACCCGGCCGGTCTGGCCGAGACCCTGGAAAGCCCGACCCTGCCGAACTGGCAGACCGTCACCGGCGTGCTGACCGCCTGCGGGCTGGGCGGCATGCAGATCGACCGGTGGATGCGCGTCTACCACGACCTGGCTGCCCCTGCGGAGCCGGTCGCACCCATGGACCCGGTGACCGTCGCGCCGGAACCCGTCGACGTGGCGCCGGTCAGCGTGCCGCCGCTCGTGCTCACGACCGGACCGGCGACGCCCAGGCGGTTTGGCCCCAAGCACTACGCCAACGCCGCGGGCGCGCTGGCTGCCCTGCTCATGGTGCCGCTGCTGCTGTTCGTCATCCTCAACGGCAAGCCCGACACCGTCGCGGCGGAGGGGACCAACACGGTCCCGCAAACAAGCGACGTCCCGCTGCCCATGCCGTTGCCCAGCGGCCTGCCCGGGGCGGAGCCATCGCCCACCTCGCTCATCGAGGCCACAGCGACCGCGCCCGCACCGGTGACGACGACCACCACCAAGCCACCGACGCGCCCGAGCTCGCCGCCACCACCTCCACCGTCCTCGCCCGCCGACTCAGGCGTGCTGCGCAGCGGCACGGTGAACCTCACACAAAACCAGGGACTCGACCTGGACAGCGGGCAAGTCGAGGGTGCGAACGACGACATATACCGCGGCTGGAGAGGCGACGCCCTAGGCGGCGTGAACGGCGGAAGGATCGCACGCATGTCGGGCATGCCCAGCAAACAAACCTGCCAGGCGGAGCGCGGGAAGACCTTGGTCACCGAACTCCAACCTGGACAGTGGCTGTGCGTGCTCACTTCCGACGGCCGATACGGACGGCTCAACATCATCGCCGTCGGCGACACGATGAAGCTCGCCTACACCGTGTGGACCTGACCGGAGCTATTGGGAGCTCCCCTGCTGGAACGCTATCGGCAGCCGCGTCGGGCCGTACACGGCTTCGGTCGGGGGCAACCAGTCGGCCTCGCCCGCGGGCACCGGCTTTCGCAGACTCGCGGCCAGTCGCGGTAGCGCCTCCTGCAGCTGCACCCGGGCCAGCGCGGCGCCCAGGCAGTAGTGAGCGCCACCGCCGAAGGTCAGCTGCGCGGTCCGCTTGCGGCCGATGTCGAAGGCGTCGGCATTCTCGAACACGTCACTGTCGCGATTGGCCGATCCGGTGATCGGCAACAGGCACGTCCCCGCCGCGAACACAGTGCCCTGAAGCTCCACATCGACCTTGGCGATCCGGGGCACTCCCAGCACCGAGGACGGGCAGTAGCGCACGACCTCCTCCGCGGCGTTCACGGCCAGGTCCGGCCGGTCGGCCAGGAGCTGCCACTGATCCGGATGCGCCATGAACGCCACCATCGCGTGGCCCAACTGATGCTGGGTAGTCCCCTGACCGGCCGACAGCATGGTGATCACCATCGCCCGCAACTCGGCGTCGCTGAGCAGATCGCCGGACTCCTCGGCGGCCATCAGCGCGCTGAGCAGATCGTCGCGTGGCTCCCGGCGGCGGGCCTCGATCAGGTCATCGATGAAGCGGTGCAGGTTCAGCAGGGCCGCCTCGATCCTCGGCGCGTGCTCGGTGACGCTGAGACCGAACATCAGGCCGATATCCTCAGCCCAGCGTTTGACCTCCAGCGACATCCCCTCCGGGATGCCGACAAACTCGCAAAGGATGCGCAGCGTAAAGGGCTCGGCGAAGGCCGCGACGAAGTCGGCTTCGCCGGTCGCGGCCATGGCCGCGATCAGCTCATCGGCATGCGCACGGACCGTCGGACGGAAGTCCTCCACCCGCCGCACGGTGAACGCCTTGCTCACCAGGCGGCGCAGCCGCTGATGGACATCGCCGTCGGAGTTGAGCAGGAAGCTGCGCATGGTGTCCACGAGCAGACCCTCGGTGATGCCTTGCAGCGCAAGGAAATCGGCACCAGGAGTCCGCAGCTGCCGAAGGCCGAGCAGCGCCTGCACCGGCTCGTAACGCAACACGGCCGGGCCGATCGGCGATTGGGCGTACCAGCCCTGCTCACGCAGCGAGCCGAGGACCTCATGCGGCCGGGCCCGGAAGTCCTCGCCGTAAAGGTCCAAGACAGGTGCTGAAGATAACGTCATGACGGTCCGCCAATCACTCCAGTAGCCCGGCCGACCGAGCCGGCTGACACCGATCATAGGCGCCGCCAACCCCCGCGGATCAACGGTGAAGACTTTTGTGCAAGTTGTGCTGCTACCACCGCGACCGGCTCGGTTCCTTGGCGCTGCGCGACAAACTGTTGGAAGAGCACTGGCCTGGGACCGCTATCGGACATGCCCCTGCGCCGGTGGCGCAACACGCTGGGCCGCCGACATCGCGCATCCCTAAGCGCGGCGCGCACAGCTAGGCCGGGATGCGGGGCGCGCGGTCCGGGGGTGTCTCGTGGGAGGCGGCGTGCGGCAGCGGGCGCAGGGTGTCGCGGAACATCCACCACGTGATGGCCTGAATGAGCAGCAGGAGCGGCACGACCACCCACGCGATGGGCACGACCACGTCAAGCGTGGCGGCGTCGGCGGGTGTCCATTGTAGACGCCAGCCGACGAGGAGCACCGCTGCGACGATGGCCGCCGACGTCGCGCCCAGCGCGGCCCAGCGCCGGTTGAGGAACGCCCACCCGTGCACGGCGAACAGCACGACCGCGACGGCCGCACCCATGACGCTGGGCGTGAGGTTGCCCGAGGCCGCGGCCGGGTCGAGCAGCGCCGAACCGAGAGGCGCCGGGTCGTGCCGCGCGGTGGAGCCGAACGCCATGCCCGCCAGCGCCGCGCCCCAGCCCGCCGTGGCCACGATGCCCCCGATCTTCGCCACGGCATCGAGCACGCGGCCACGTGTGAACAGCCGCATGCCGTATGCCGCAGTCACCGTGACCACGCCAAGCAGCGCCACGCCCACAGGGACCCCATGGGCGCCAAACAGTTCACCCTCGCTGACCGGATAGGCCCCGATCAGGAACCCGGCCGCGCCCACCAGCCAAACCTCGTTGGCGAGAAAGAACACGGCGATCCGGTCGTAGTCGGAACGCTCGCGGGCCACCATGGCCACGCCGTAGTCGAGTCCGGCGAGAACGAAGTAGCCGACGACCAACACTCCTAATAGGACAGCCATGTGAGCCCTTCCCCGTTTTGGGCGAATGTGGTGTGTGCCGAACCGTTGCGGCGGGCCGATGCCGGCGAGTCGCGCTCAACGGTGGCGACTCGCCCGCCCGCGCCGACGCGGTGGGCGGGAGCGGCGATGTGGGTGACCGTGCCAGCGGCGCTGGGAATCGCGGTGTCGGGCGCAAGCGGTGCGCCACGATGGGCGGCGCGGGCGATGAGCGCCCAGTTGGTGAGCGCGAGCACGGCCAGGATGCCGGTGAAGGCAACGTAACCGGTCATCATGGGGCCCGCGGAAAGGCCCGGCGTGATGGCCTCGTCGAGCGGCAGCAACCCGTATGCCGCGAACGGCTGCCGGCCGCCCTCGCGGGTGAGCCAGCCGAGAATGGCCGCGACGAACGGGAGTGGCAGCGCGAGCAGCAGAAGCACGAGGGGCACCCGTAAGCGGATTATCAAGTCTTTGAAGAACAGCGGCATGAACAGGCCGACCAGGAACAGGGCCGTCCCGATCAGAATCATGAAGCCGAGCGACACGGCGGCGTATGCGGGCGGGTCGTAGTCGCCGGGGCCGAACCGCTCGGTGAACTGGGCGACGGCCGCCTCGCGCGCCGCATCGTCACCGAACTTGGTTGGCTGCACCGAAGTGACGAACGCGAACTGCGCATAGCCGAAGCCCATGGTGAACAACGAGCCGACGAACGCCACGACCACACCGAGGCGCAGCGAGGTGCGGAAAAAGGCCCGATCCGTGGTGCGGCGCAACAGCTGCCACGAGCTGATGCCCGCGAGGATGAAGCCACCGGTCATGATGGCCCCGGTGACGACGTGTGGCAGGGCCATGACGAACGTGGGATTGGTCACCAGCGCGCCCAGGTCGGCCAGCCGGATCACCCCATCGGGCCCCTGCTCGTAGCCCACCGGGTTTTGCAGGAACGAGTTGGCCGCCATAATCCAGAACACGCTGACGTAGGCGGTGAGCGCGACCAGCCAGATCAGCGCGGTGTGCAGCCATTTGGGCAGGCGGCCGAAGCCGAAAATCCACAGCCCCAGGAACGTGGACTCGAGCATGAACGCGACCAGCGTCTCGATGACCAGCGGCGTGCCGAAGACGTTGCCCAGCCGGTGGGAAAGCCCCGCCCAGTTGAGCCCGAACTGCAGCTCCAGCACGACGCCGGTGGCGATGCCCAGGAAGTAGTTGATGACGTAGAGCCGGCCCCAGAATCGGGTGTGGCGCAACCACTTGTCCCGGCCCGTCACCGCCCACGCGGTCTGCATCGCCACCAGCAGCGTGACCAGCCCGAGCGTCACCAACACGAACAGGAAATGAATGATCGTGGTGGTGGCGAACTGCAGCCGCGCGATGTCGAGAACACTCACGCGCTCAAGCTACGGGCCGGGCCCGACAACCGGATCCGGAAGTTCCCGGAAAACCGCCCCTAAGGGCGTTCCCATGTGACCGGCATCTCCTTCAACCCGCGAACGATCAGGCCCCGCTTCCATTTCAAATCTTCTTCCGGTACCGCGAGGCGAAGCCCGGGCAGCCGGGAGAGCAGCACGCCGAGTGCGACCTGCAGTTCCATCCGGGCGAGCGGTGCGCCGATGCAATGGTGCACGCCGTGCCCGAAACCCATGTGCTGATTGGCTTCCCGCTTGAAGTCGAGCTCGTCGGGCCGGGCGAAGGCGCGCGGGTCCCGATTGGCCGCACCGATCGCGCCGAGCACCGGCTCGCCCGCCTTCACGTGCACCCCGCCGAGCTCCATGTCTTCGGTCGCGTAGCGGGCGAAGCCCACCGTCGCGCCGAGCGGCACGTACCGCATGAGCTCCTCGACCGCCGCCGGTATGAGGCTTGGATCGGACACGAGCTCGGCCATCTTGTCCGGATGGGTCAGCAGCACATAGACGAAGTTCGGGATCTGCGTGACCGTGGTCTCGTGCCCGGCGGCGAGCAGGCCCATGGCCAGGCGCACCATCTCGTCCTCGGTGAGCCGGCTCTGGTCTTCGTCGCGCGCCCGGATCAGGGTGCTGATCAGATCCTCGGTTGGCGCCTGCCGCCGCTGCTCGATGAGGTCGGCCATGTAGGCGTAGAGGCTGTCCCGGTACTGCAAAATGGTTTCAGGGGTTAAAGAGGTGGTCGAGACGACGGCCTCGGTCCACGTGTGGAACTTGTCTTGATCGGTGTGTGGGACGCCGAGCATCTCGCAGATGACGCGGATGGGCAGCGGCGTGGCGAACAGCTCCACGAGATCCGCGGGCGGCCCGGCCTTTTGCATGTCGTCGAGCAGTTCGTCGGCGATCTCCCGGACGCGGGGGCGCAGCTGCTCCACGCGCCGGGTGGTGAACGCCCGCGCGACCAGGCTGCGCAGCCGCGTGTGCTCGGGCGGGTCCATCGCCAGGATGCCGTCGGACATCTGCTGCGGCACGGAGCGCGGCTCGTCCCGGGTGGCGGCCATGGCGCGGCTGAACCGCAAGTCGCCGAGGACGGTGCGCACGTCGGTGTATCGGGTGGCCAGCCAGGCCTCCTCGCCGTAGGGCAGCTTGATCTTGACCATGGGTTCGTCTTGGAGCCGGGAATAGGCCGGGTCGAGGTTGAGCCGGTCGGGTTCGCTGAACGGAAACTTCATACACGCGAGTCTATTCCTTGAACAGCGCCTCGATGCCCCGCAGATAGGTTTCCTTGTCCAGCCTGCCCATGAGCACGCGCTGCAGCCCATAACCGGGCAGGAGTCCAAACAGGACGGTCGCGACGGCCGCGGGATCGGTGTCGGGCGGCAGGTGCCCGGCGTCCCGCGCGCGCTCGGCGATCCGCTCGTACAGCGCGGTCACCTGGCGGTAGACCCGCTTGATCAGGGCGGCGTGCTGCTGGCTGCGCAGCGATTCGGCCCAGACCTGGATCCCCATCGCGAACATGCCGTCGCGGGTGAGATGCTGATCGGCCTTGCCCAGGATCATGCGCAGCGCATCCGGCACCGACGGGGCCGGCTCGGCCATGGCGACCGGCTTGATGACGTCCGTGATCCTGCCGACCGCGTCCTCGGCTATCGCTTCGATGAGTTCTTCTTTGCTTTTGAAGTACCGGTAGAAGGCGCCCACCGACACGCCGGCCTCGGCGATCACGTCCTGCATGGAGGTCGCGTGGAAGCCGTTGCGCGTGAAGCAGCGGCGTCCCGCGTCCAGGATGTGCTGGCGGCGGGCGGCGAGATGCTCCTGGGAGACGCGTGGCATGGATCCCATTGTAAAACGAACGGTTGTTCCATATGATCGGCACATGAAAAACGAACGAGCATTCGCTTTTATTAGGGCTGCCGCGCTCGCGTTGGGGGTCGTGGTCGTGCTGGTGGTGCTGTTGCCGTTGTTCGCCGGGCCGGCGGCCAACCTCGGCCCGCGGGAACTGCCGGTGGGCGTGGCCGGGCCGGGAGCGGCTCAGTTCGCGGCCCGGCTCGATCCGAAGGCGTTCAAGGTCACGACCGTGAGCGACCCGGACGCGGCGCTGCGGGAGCGCGAGGTGTACGGCGTGTTCGTCGTCGAGCAGGGCGGGATCACGCTGCGTACTGCCTCGGCCGCCTCGCCGACGGTGGCCGCGTTGCTGACGCAGGTGGCGCAAGGCGCGCGGGGACAGGTCGTCGACGTCGTGCCGACGCCGGCGAAGGATCCGCGCGGCAGTGGATTCGCGGCCGGGTTCTTCCCGCTCGTGCTGGCGGCCATGCTGGGCGCGGTAGCGCTGTATTCCCGGGTGAGTGGGATGCTCCCGCGGATGGCCGGGTTGTTGACCTTCGCGGTCTTGGCGGGTGCGGCCGGGGCGACCGTGCTGCAGGCGTGGCTTGGCGTTGTGGGCGGGGATTGGCTGCCGATGGCCGGGGGTATTGCGTTGCTTGTGCTCGCGGTGAGCGGGACGGTGCTCGGCCTGGCCAACCTGCTCGGCACGGCAGGAGTTGGTGTGGGTGCCATCCTGGTGTTGCTCGTCGGCAACGCGCTTGCGGGTGTCGCGGCCGCACCCGAGCTGTTCCCGCAACCGTGGGGCGATGTGGGTCAGTGGCTGCCCATGGGCGCGGGCGCCACCGCTCTACGCTCAATCGCATGGTTCGACGGCGCGGGCGGAGCGGGTGCACTTTGGACGGTCGCCGCGTGGGCGGCATTCGGCCTCGCCGCACTCGCGGTCCCACGCAAACGCCCGGCGGTGTCAACGGTCAGTGAGCCGGCGTTGGCGTAAATCGGTTGCCTCGCACGGAAGGCACGAACAGCCATTCCCCATGGCACGACGGAGCCATGGAGCGGTCGGCACTCGATACGGCGAACAGGACTTCTTCGCCCTCCGCCCGATCCTCAGCGCCGCACAACGCTCGTGGCTGTGGGAGTCGCTGGGCAGCGTGCGCCCCAAGCCATCCTTGGCCGGCACGCCTCAGATCGGACTAATGTTCATGGCATGACCGCTGAGAAGGCCGTGGCGGCCGCCGGGCTCGACTACGAGGTGGTGCGGCACGCACCCGTGCGCAGTGTTGCGGAGGCCGCCGCGGCCCGTGGCGTGGAAGTGCCCGACGTCGTGAAAACCATCGTCGTGCGCCGAGGCGAGGACGACTACCTGTTCGTCCTCATCCCAGGCGACCGCGTCATCTCCTGGCCCAAACTGCGCGCCCTGCTCGGCGTCAGCCGACTCTCGATGCCCGACGCCGCCACGGCCAAGGCCGTCACAGGATACGAACGCGGCACCATCACCCCGTTCGGCAGCACCCGCCCCTGGCCCGTCATCGCCGACTCCCGCCTCTCCGGCCGCCACATCACCCTCGGCTCCGGCGAACACAACGTCGCCCTCGCCCTCGACGCCGACCCCGCACTGTCCACCTTGGACGCCACCACCGCCGACATCACCGACCCCGACCAAACAATGTCGGCATGAAAGACCAGAAGCACAGGCCGCCGGAGACAGCGCCCGCCTGATTCCAGTTCGAGGTTCCGCGTGCCACCGTGACTCCCGCGACGTAGCCTTGGCCGCATGACACAGACCGACATCGATCCACATATCATGTTGGCCGCCCTGCGCGAGGCCGGGCCGGTGCACGAGATCCCTTTCCCGCCAACCGAAACAGGCACGGCGTGGCTCATCACCCGCTATGCGGAGGCCCGGCGGGCGCTCAACGACCCGCGCCTGGCCAAGGGACCGCTGCAGGACTCGCCGCTGCAGGCCGCCAACCCGCTGCCACCCGAGACACTGCGGGCGATCAGCAGGCACATGCTCGACGCCGACCCGCCGGACCACACGCGCCTGCGGCGGCTGGTGTCGGCCGCGTTCACGGCACGCCGGATCGAGGGCCTGCGGCCGCGCATCCGCGCCATCTCCGACGAGCTGATCGGCGCGCTGGCCGGGCGGGACCGGGCCGACCTGATCGACGATTTTGCCTTCCCGCTGCCGTTCCAGGTGATCTGCGAGCTTATCGGGGTACCGCAGGTCGACCGCACCAGCTTCCGAGCCTGGTCGAACGTCATCGTGGCAGGCGACGCCGCACCTGGCGAAGAGGAGAGCCACGCCATCACATCGATGGTCGCCTACGTCCGGGAGCTGGTGGAGCGCAGGCGGGCCGAACCCGACGACGCGCTCATGAGCGGGCTGATCCGGGCCAGCGACGCCGGTGACCGGCTCGACCGCGACGAGCTGACCTCGCTGGTGTTCCTGCTCCTGATCGCGGGGCACGAGACGACCGTCAACCTGATCGGCAACGCCATGTATCTGCTGCTGGGCCGGCCCGAACAGGCGGCCGCGCTGCGCGCCGATCCGGCGCTCATCCCGGGCGCGGTGGACGAGTTCCTCCGGTACGAGAGCCCGGTCAAGGTCTCGACCCTGCGCATCGCCACCGACCCGGTCACCATCGCCGGCACCACCATCCCGGCCGGTGCGGTGGTCATGATCTCGCTGATGGCGGCCAACCGGGACGATTCGGTGTTCCCGGAAGCGGACGAGCTTCAGCCAACCCGGGCCGACGCGCAGCAGCACCTGGCGTTCGGGCACGGCGTGCACTACTGCCTGGGCGCGCCGCTGGCCAAGCTCGAAGGCGAGATCGCGATCGGCGCGCTGCTGGCCCACTTCCCGGGCATGCGAGCCGCCTTGCCGTTGTCCGAACTGGAATGGCGGCCCGGCATGCTGCTGCGCGGCCTGCGGCACCTCCCCGTCCACCTGCGCTGAGAGGCCCTGCTCTATCCTCGGCTGATGGCATCGACCAGCCTGGTGTACCGAAGCGCGTCCGGATACGAGCTCGTGATGCGCATGCTCTATGGGCGGCATTACACGGCGCGCTACGAGGCCATCTCTGCGCGGATCCCGGGCGGGTCAAGCGTGCTCGACGTGTGCTGCGGGCCCGCGGTGCTGTACCACAGATATTTGAAAGCGAAATCGGTTCGCTACACGGGCCTCGACATCAACGAGGGCTTCGTGCGCCGGCTCGGCGCCAACGGGCTGCAGCGCGATCTGCTGGCCGACGACAGCCCTCTCCCCGAGCACGATTTCGTGGTGATGCAGGCGAGCCTCTATCACTTCCTGCCCGATCCGGGGCCCGTGGTGGACATGCTCCTGGCGGCGGCACGCTCACTGGTCATCATCACCGAGCCGGTGCGCAACCTGGCCAACAGCGACGTGAAGCTGGTCGCCATGCTGGGCCGGCGCCTGACCGACCCGGGCACCGGCGAGCAGGCCAGCCGGTTCACCGAGGCCACGCTGGACGCGTTCATGTCCCGCTACAGCGCACACCTCGCCGAGGCGACGCTGATCGCGGGCGGCCGCGAGAAGCTCATCGCGCTGCGCCCGGCATGACCCCGATCGCCTACGTCAAGGGCGACGCCACCAGCCCGCAGGCCAAGGGGCCCAAGGTGATCGCGCACATCTGCAACGACCTGGGCGGGTGGGGCAAGGGGTTCGTGCTCGCCGTGTCTAAGCGGTGGCCGGAACCGGAGCACGACTACCGCGACTGGCATCGGCATCGCGCGGGCAACGACTTCGGGCTGGGCGCGGTGCGGCTGGTCCAGGTGCGGCCCGACATCTGGGTGGCCAACATGATCGCGCAGCACGGCATGAAGACCGGCAGCGCCGGCCCGCCGATTCGCTACCCGGCGGTGGAGCGGTGCCTGTCCACCGTGGGCGATGAGGCCCTGCGGCTGCGCGCCTCGGTGCACATGCCGCGCATCGGCTGCGGCCTGGCGGGCGGCACGTGGGATCGGATCGAGCCCATCATCGAGCGCACGCTGGCCCAGCGGGACGTGGCCGTCACGGTCTACGACTTCGATTAGCCGCGAACAACGGCGGGCGCGCACCCCTCCATGCGCGCACGCGCGAGCGTATACATGGGTATGGACGGTGCCGAGGAGTCGTTTCACGAATACGTCAGCGGGCGCGTGGCCGGGCTTTCCCGCATCGCGTATCTGCTGACCGGCGATCCGCATCTGGCCGAGGACCTGGTGCAGCAGGCGCTGATCCGCGTGGCGCAGCGGTGGGAGGCGATCCGCGACGACCCGGACCCATACGTGCGGCGTGTGATCTACACACAGCACGTGTCGTGGTGGCGGCGGCACCGGGCGGACGCCGTGCCGAGCGACCGCCTGCCGGAGAGGTCCACATCGGACCCGGCGCACCAGATCTCGCTGCGCCTGAGCATGCGCGAGGCCCTGGCCCGCCTGGCTCCGCGGCAGCGTGCCGTCCTGATTTTGCGCTACTACGAGGACCTGACAGAGGCGCAGACCGCCGAGGTGCTCGGCATCGCGGTTGGCACTGTCAAAAGCCAGACACGCGATGCCCTCGCCCGCCTGCGCGTCGTAGCGCCCGAACTTGAAGGGGTGGCAGCACAGTGAACGACCTGATGCAGCGAACACTGACCGACATGGCGGAATCGGCGCCCATCGCACGGGTGGGTGACGATGTCTGGCGGCGCGGCCGCAGGCGTCGCACCCGGCGCAGGCTCGTCCACGCGGCGCTCGCGCTCACCCTCGTGCTCTCGCCGGCCGCGTTCGTGCTCCAGTCCGGATGGGAGCGCCAATCCGAACCTGCCACGGCCGAGGATGACCCGCTCGTCCTGCCGGTGCGGATCGGCCGGGCGCAGTCCGCGACGTCCACTTTGGACGAGGCGCCCAACGGGCCGGCCATCGCCGCGTTCAACACGCCTATCACGCTGCGGCTCGGCACGGCCGTCACCGAAGGGGTGGCGCTGATCGGACGCGACGGCTCCTACCGGGTACTGCCCAAGACGGTGGACAACCAGTGGCTGCTGTCCCCCGACGGGCGGCTGCTCGCCCGCCACGGTGAACTGGTCAACCTCATCGACGCCGGCCGGGAGGCCATCCCCGAGGCCCGGCACCTGCTCGCCTGGGACCGGACCGGGAAGCGGCTGCTCTACGCGGACGGCAGCGACCTTTATCTGCGCGACGTCGAAGCCCATGCGCACCGCAAGCTGTCCACCCTTGCCTCGCAGGCCGAGGCCGCCGCCTTCTCTCCTGACGGCAGCCGGCTCGCGGTGACCTGGGGCGGCAGGCTGCACGTGCTCGACGTCCAAAGCGGAGCGGAGCAGTGGAGCGCCAATATGGACGGTCACATGGCCGGGCAGGCCGCGTGGACGCCCGATTCGCAACGGGTCACGCTGCTGCAGGTCCAGGAGCCGAGGATCAATTCGCGAGGTTATCGGGAGCCGAGTCAGTGGCGGCTGGGCTTTGTGGGCCCGTCCGGGCGGGCGGAGTTCGAGCAGGAGTGGCAGCGGGGCTGGGCGCACCACCTCGCCGGTTGGCTCGGCGGCGACCCGGTCGTCGCCCTGCACGACCTCGCCGAACACGACGGGATCGTGCTGCTGCGCACCCCGCTGGGCGGCGGTGACCGGCAGCTGCTGACGGTCTTCCAGACGACAGTGCCACACGTGGCCTGGAGCATCATCGAGCGGGCCGATTTCGGCGGTCGGCCGCTGGCGCAGGGATTCGACGACTTCCAGCGATCCTTTTACGCGGCCGCCACGGTGCTGCTGGTGGTGACGTGTCTGGTCATTCTGGTACCGCTGTTCTTGCGGCGCAGAAGGCGCGCTTAGCTCTGTGAGCCGAGGGGAGGCCGAGCACTTTGGAAGGTGCGAACTTCGCCGACCTCCCCGGATGGCAGCCAGCGGGTCGGGAATCCGCGATCGTGGCCACCGAACTGATCAAGACCGGGTTCACCACGGCGCTCGACACCCGCCCGACCACCGAGGAGTGGGACGACCGGGTGATCGCCTACGGCCAGGACTACATGACGCTGGCGCGGCCGAACTGCGCAACCGGCTCGCCGGCGACCTCGTGGTGTTGCAGCAGAACCTGGAATCGCCGCGGATGTGGAGCATCGCCGCCCGCGCGCTGACCATGCTGGGCAAGGTCTCATCCAAACCCCTGGAAGCCATTTCCTGGTACCGGCTGAGCGGTGAGGTGGCCGACCGGAGCCAGGATGAGACGACCCGCGTCTGGGTGCGCGTCTTCGACGCCGGGGGCTCGTCGGAGCAGATCAGCGACTTCGCCATCCCGGAGTGGCGCATGGCGGTCATCTCGTCGCTGCTGCTGGCCCGGCTGGGCGACGAGCGACGCGCGCTCGCCACCCAGGACGACGCCCGCCGCACCCTGCCCTGATGCTCGCCGAGATCGAACGAGCGTAACTTCACGCTCGCCCATGGCCGACGGCACGTTGTCTACATTGGAGTTCCGGTCGTCGTCGCTGCGCTTGGCGGAGCTCGTTGCCGCCGAACGGTTGGTCGCCTTCTCCGCGCGGACGACACGGGCCTCACCGAACCGTCCGATGCCGTGTGTCGCCCACAAGACGTTGCCGTGTCGGCGAATTGACCGCGCGTGTGGAATGCCCGATCTGCCGCCGTGACGCGATCCACAGTATCGCTTTCCAGACCCGTTATTCACTTTCATCACTCCCCCGGCGGCCGTAACTTCTTCACATCCCACCGATGAAACGGAGAACTACCGTGTCTGCCAAAGACCGATCCGGGCACGCCATCGTGCTCGGTGCGAGCATCGCCGGCCTACTGGCCGCACGAGTGCTCAGCGAGTCGTTCGAGAAGGTCACCATCTTCGACCGCGACGAGCTCCCGCTCAACCACGACAACCGCCGCGGCGTGCCGCACGGGGAGCACACCCACGGACTGCTCGCCTTTGGCCGCAAGGCTTTGGAGGAGCTGTTCGACGGCTTCGCCGCCGACATCACCGCGCTCGGCGCGGTCCCGGTCGACCTCGGCCGCGACCTGCTCTGGTTCGGTGACGGGCTGCGGTTCCCCCGCACGGACGCCCGGCTGATGGGCCTGGGCGTGAGCCGCCCGATGCTGGAAGGCTATGTGCGCGACCGGATCCGTGCTCTGTCCAATGTGGAGATCCATGACCGGACCGAGGCGCTGGGCCTGCTGACCGACGACGACCGCAGCCGGGTGACCGGCGCGCGGGTGCTGCCGCGCGGCGGTGAGGCGCTTGAGGTTTCGGCCGACCTGGTCGTCGACGCCACCGGGCGGGGCAACCGCGGGCCGACGTGGCTTTCGCAGATCGGCTACGCCAAGCCGGTCGAGGACGCGGTTGATTCCGTGGCCGGATACGCCAGCCGCGAATACCGCCGGGTGCCCGGCGACGCGGACTTCTCCGGTTTCGTGCTCAACCCGTGGCCCGAGCACCCGACCGGTGCCGTCGCCATGGCGGTCGACGGCGACCGGTGGATGGTCACACTGGTCGGATATGACAGCCGCAACTTCCCACCGTCCGATCCGGACGGTTTCCTGGAGTTCGTGCGGCGACTGCCCCACCCTGAGCTGTACGAGCTGCTGAGCCGGTCCGAGCCGCTCGGCCCGCCGATCAAGATGCGGCTTCCGGTCAGCGTGCGCCGCCGCTACGAGCGGATGCGCCGCCTGCCCGAGGGCCTGATCTCCATCGGCGACGCGATCTGCGCGTTCAACCCCGCCTACGGGCAGGGCATGACCGTCGCGGCCGCGGAGGCGCTCGTGCTGCGCGAGTGCCTGGCGAAGGGGCGCGCGGGGCTGCCCCGCCGGTTCTACGCCAAGACGGCCAAGCTGATCGACGTGCCCTGGGACATGGCGGTCGGGGCCGACCTGCGCTACGGGCACGTGCTCGGTACCAGATCGGCTAAAACGAATTTGCTCAACGGCTATGTCGCCCGGCTGTTTGTCGCGGCCGCCAAGCACCCGTCGGTCGCCAAGGCGTTCCTCTCGGTCGCCAACCTGATGGCACCACCGCAGAGTCTCTTCGCGCCGGCTGTGGTGGCGCGGGTGCTGCGGGCAGGCGCGCGGCCGCAGCTGCCGGTCGCGGCCAAGGCGCCGGTGCGCGAGCTCGAACCGGTTGGCTGACAACTGATCCGGCAAAGGTCTTCCCCGTAACACTCCGCTTGGGGCTCCGCCAGCGAAGCCCCAAGCCGGCCCCCCATGATGCCGGGCTCGCCACAGCGAACCCGGCATCGTGGGGAGTCGGTGAGGTTACGATCTGGCAGTGAAGCTGGGTGGGTTACACGTTGTCGTTACCGGGGCGGGGCGGGACTCTGGACGGGCGCTGGCGTTGGCTTTCGCGCAACGGGGGGCACATGTGTTCGTGGCGGCCAGGGATTTAGCGGCAGCCGCACGGACCGCTGAGCTGATCGCGGAAGGCACGCCCGGGACCGCTGAGGCGTTCGCTTGCGACCTGGCAAGCCCGGACTCCATTCGGGCGTTCGCGGCCGAGCTGGCCCGCCGCACGAATCACGTCGATGTTCTGGTCAATAACGGTGCGGCGTACCTTCACGGTGAGGAGCTTGGCGACGCCGAGGACGAAGCCATAGCCGCCACCATTGCGGGCGCCGCGACCGGGACGGTATTGCTCACCAAGCACTTGCTGCCGTTGCTGCGGTCCTCGGCACGACCCGACATCGTCAACATGATTTCCGCGTGCGGCGAGGCCGGCCACCGCCGGTCGCAAGCCCATCCGGCGTTCTACGCCGCGAAGCATGCGCAGACTGGACTCGCCGAAATCCTGTCTCACCGACTGCGGGCCGACGGGATCCGGGTGATTTCCCTTTTCCCACCGGACTTCGTTCAGGACGGGCCGCGTGAGCAGCATGGTCCGCTCACCGCCCAATCCGTTGTGGAGTGTGTCATGTTCGCGGTGGGGCAGCCTCGGGACTGTTTCATCCGAGAGTTTCGCTTCGAGCAGGACCAGCCCAGGTCGGCCCGGCCGGCGTCGACCGACATCGACCAGGACACGCTCGATGATGCCTCCGTTGGCTAACGTAAGTGCCGTTCCAGGCGGCGAAGCCAGGTGTCGATCATGCTGATGTTGACGCTCGACGTCCACACCCCGCCACGCCCGCAGTACAGGTGATACGACGAAGTCGTCGCAAGGAATAGGAGCGCGCCGCGCCGGAAGCTGCGGAAACGCTTGGCAGGGCGCGGCGCTTACACCGGTGCGCCGATAGGCCCTCAGCCACCTAAGAAACACGGCTTAGCGGCGCGGTTGGGTGAGTGCTTCGTCGTCGCCTGCGGGGCGGGCATTGGGCGGTGTGGTTGCGCTGCCATGGGCCGGCGCGTCGGTGGGGTGGTCGGGCTCGGCCGGCGCGAGGGCGTCGGCCGTCGTTGGCTCGTGTGCCTGGGCGGGCGTCGCGTTGGTGGTCGTGTCGGCGGGAGTTGTGGCGTCGTCAGTGGGGGTGGGCGGGATGTCGAGCGGGTGGGCGAGCTCGTCCTTGCGCATCTTGGCCCACACGATGGCGATGACGGCGATGGCCACGGGCAGTGCGCCGGCGAGGACGAAGGTGGGGCCGACACCCATGCTCCCGCTGACCGGGCCGGCCAGCGCCATGGACAGCGGCATGAAGGCCAGCGACACGAAGAAGTCCAAACTGGACACCCGCCCGAGCATGTGCGGCGGCACGCGCCGCTGCAGCAGCGTGCCCCAGATGACCATCGGCGCGGAGAAGCACACGCCCACCACGAACACCGCGGCCGCGATGAGCCAGACGTCGCGGGCGAACCCGACCAGCACGAGCGGCAGGCAGCCCGCGCCCCAGAACAGGTTCATGATGGTGAGGTAGCGCCGGGGCATCTTGAATGAGGCCATGCCCAGCGAGCCCAGCGCGCCGCCGATGCCGAACGCCGCCATCACCACCGCGTGATCACCGGGCCCGCCGCCGGCCCGGTCTTTGATCGCGAACGGCACCAGCACCTCGATCGGCCCCATGATCAGCAGGATGAGCACCGACGCGAACAGCAGCGTGGCCAGCAGCCACGGGGTGCGCACCATGTAGACGAACCCGTCGCGCAGGTCGATCAGCGTGGCCATCACCGGATGCGCCGTCTCCCCCGATTTGTCGCGCCGCAGCGGCACCGGCCGCACCGCGAGCAGGAACAGCACGCCCGCGAGCTCAAGCACCGCCACCACCGCGAGCGCCGCCGCCGGCGACCATGCCGCGATCAGCGCGCTGGCCAGGGCGGGCCCGGCCGCCTGCATTACGGTCGGGCGCAGCATGCCCTCGACCCCGTTGGCGGCCATCAGGTCTTCGGCCGGGAGGATGGACGGCAGGAGCGCCGAATAAGCCGGATAGGTGAACCCGTTGCCAAGGCCGATCACGAGCGAGACGGCGACCAGGTGCCACAGCTGCGCCCACCCGGTGATGGCGAGAAGCGCCAGCACCGCCACGGAGACCATGCGGGAGCTGGCCACCGCGAGCAGGATGCCGCGCTGCGGCACGCGATCGGCGAGCACCCCGCCCAGCAGCGTGGTGGCGAGCATGCCGATCGCCGCCGCCGCGGCCACATAGGACAGGTCCGTCGGGCCGCCGCCCATGGAGATGACCTGCCACACCAGGGCGATCATCCACACACCCGCCGCGAACAGGCTCATCATCACCGCACCCGCGAGCCGCCGGTATTGCCCACTGCGGAAGGGCCGCAACGGGCCCCGCAACCACCTATCCATGCCCGCGACTATGCCCGACGGGTACGACAATCCGCCGCCGATTAACCCGCCAGATGTGATCTACGTCTCATCAAAATGTCGCGCGCACAGCCGCAGCCTGCGCGCACGCCAGACCATGTACGTCCCGAGCACTAGCTGAACAACCGGACGCCAGACCGACTCCCACCGATCGCGCACCTTCACGTATCGCAGCCTCCAGCGAGGCGCCGAAACCCCCACGGGGGTCACCACACAGGGCCCGCGATTGGGCAAAGGCCGGTCATGCGAGGCCGACGTGGCAAACGCGTGCCGCCGCAACAACTCCCGCACCACCGCCTTCACCGACACCGGCGCGAGCCGCCACGCCGGGCACGGCCGGTTGGCCGCGACCCCGAACGGGATGTCCCCGCCCGCCCCGTGAAACTCCGGATAGTTGAAGCACAGCACCGACCCCGCCGGGATCGAGTGCCCGTCCGACAGCGCGATGTCGTCCGTCGTGATGCGATGCGCGATCCCGAACAACGGAAACCGGTGCAGCGTCTCCTCCAGCAACCGGTCCAACAGTGCCTCGTCGCGCAGAAATGACGCCTGCGCGGCCGGGTCATGCCGCGCCAGCACCATCAACAGATGTGCGGTCGCCTCCGAGCTTTGCACCACGGCCGTGTTGAAGAACGTCCCCTGCAAGTAGAACGCCTGATCCTGGGCCGAAAGCAGCGAGGGAAGGGAGTGCGGGACGGCCTCGAGGGCACCCTCCAAATAGGAGGTCAGCCGCAGCCGCCGCCGCATGTGTCGCAGCCCGCAGCCCTTCAATGCGGTTATCACATCATCGGCATTGCTGACAATCAATTCCCGCGCGGTCAACGGCGCCGGGGCCTGAAACACGACCCGGTGATAGAACTCCGCCCAAACGGGCATGACCCAGTCGCGCAATCGCACCGACCCATCGGCCGAAGGCAACGCTGAACGCACGCTTTCCGAGGCCAGCGACACCGCGACAGCGGCCGGCATGGCCAGAATCCGGCGCGTGCACCGGGCCACCTCGTCGTAGACCGGCCCCGGCTCCAGGTGCTCCTGATGCACATGCGCCCCGGGCGAAAGCCAATACCAGAACAGATCGGACAGTGGCGCCCCACGGCTACGCCCATTCGCCGCCGGGTGCGAGTACAGCTCCAGGAACCGGTCGGCCGGCACAGCGATCCCCTCGTCCCCGTTGATGCGCGTAAACAGCCAGCTGCGCAGCCTGATCATCACATCCCTATTACGGACACCGCACCCACGCGAGATTCGCCGAATCCCGATCGACCGCCCCACCCGTACTACACGCATGGTCAACGTCCGCGATTTCGAGGCCAAGGCGCGACACGCCCTCGATCCGGTCTACTTCGACTATTTCGCCAGTGGCGCGCAGGACGAGGTCACCGTGGCCGCCAACGAGGCCGCGTTCCGGGCCCGCACGCTGATCCCGCGCGTGCTGCGCGGGCTGCTGCCCGCCCAGGCCGAGACAGTCCTGTTCGGACTGACCAGCACGCTGCCGGTCCTGCTCGCCCCGACCGCGTTCCACAAACTCGCCCACCCGCAGGGCGAGGTCGCGACCGCACGCGCCGCCGCACGCGCCGACATCATCATGATCGCTGCGATGCTGTCGACCGTCACCATCGAGGAAATCGCGGCAACCGGCGCGAAACTGTGGTTCCAGCTTTACCTCCAGCCCGATCTGGGCTTCACCGAATCGCTGATCCGCCGGGCCGAAGCCGCGGGCTGCGGCGCGCTGGTGCTCACCGTCGACTCACCCACCCTGGGGCGCAACGAGCGCGGCGACCGCAACGACTTCCACGACCTGCCGCCGGGCATCTTCTGCGCCAACATGGGCGGCAACGGGCACGTGCGCTCCGTCGTGCTGTCCCCCGAGATCTCGTGGTGGCACGTCGACTGGCTGCGCGAGCAGACCGCGCTGCCGATCGTGCTCAAGGGCGTGCTGCACCCTGCCGACGCCCGCATCGCGCTCGACCACGGCGTGTCCGGCATCATCGTGTCCAATCACGGCGGTCGCCAGCTTGACACCACACCGGCCACAGTGGACCGCCTGCCGCACATCGTCGAGGCGGTTGGCGGGAAAATCCCCGTGCTGATGGACGGCGGCGTGCGCCGCGGCACCGATGTCGCCAAGGCGCTCGCGCTTGGCGCGCAGGCGGTCGCGATCGGCCGGC
>NZ_QJUG01000012.1 GCF_003426775.1 Allorhizocola rhizosphaerae
TGGAGGCCGGGCCGGCGCCGGTCAGGCCGGCCGGGCAGCGGCAGCGGCTGGTCGAGGCGCACAAGGCGGCCCAGGCGTTCTATGCCGAGCAGCTGCTCACGCCGGGCGCGCGGGCGGCCCGCGAGTTCCTTGCGGCGCGCGGCTTCGACCGCGAGGCGGCCCAGCGTTACGGCTGCGGCTTCGCCCCGCCCGAGTGGGATCTGCTGACCAAACACCTGCGCCAGCAAGGGTTTTCGGCCAGCGAGATGGAGACCGCGGGGCTGGCCAAGCCGGCGCGCTCGGGCAGCCTGATCGACCGGTTCCGGCGCCGGCTGCTGTGGCCGATCCGCGATGTGACCGGCGACGTCATCGGGTTCGGCGCGCGCAAGCTGTTCGACGACGATGACGGCCCCAAATATCTGAACACCCCGGAAACGCCGATATATAAGAAGTCTCACGTGCTCTACGGCATCGATCTGGCCAAGCGTGACATCGCGCGGCAGGGGCGGGCCGTGATCGTCGAGGGATACACCGATGTGATGGCGTGCCATCTGGCCGGGGTGACGACGGCGGTGGCGACGTGCGGCACGGCGTTCGGCGGCGATCACATCAACGTGCTTCGACGGCTGCTGCTCGACACCGACGCCTACGCGGGCGAGATCATCTTCACCTTCGACGGCGACGCGGCCGGGCAGAAGGCGGCGCTGCGGGCGTTCGCCGACGACCAGCGGTTCGTGGGGCAGACGTTCATCGCGGTTTCGCCCGACAACATGGACCCGTGCGAGTTGCGCCTGGCAAAGGGCGACCTCGCGGTGCGCGATCTGGTCGCCTCGCGCGAGCCGCTGATCGCGTTCGCGCTGCGCTCCACGCTGGCCAGGTTCGATCTGGACACAGTGGAGGGTCGGGTCGCGGCGCTGCGTGCGACGGCCCCCATGGTTTCGAAGATCAAAGACAAAAGCCTTCTCATGGGGTACCAGCAGAGGCTCGCGGGTTATCTCGGAGTCGAGGTCGACGAGGTTCGCCGCGCGGTGCAGTCGGCCGGCCAGGCACCCGCTCCGGCGCAGCGGGCCAAGATCGTGGTCGTGGACAACCCGCGGCTGGTGGTCGAGCGCGAGGCGCTCAAGCTCGCGATCCAGTCGCCGGTCCTGGCCGGGCCGGTGTTCGACGCCGTGGACGAGAGCTATTACACGCACGAGCCGCATCAGGCGATCCGGGCCGCGATCGCCGCGGTGGGCGGGGCCTCGGCCGGTGCCGCGGGCGCGGAGTGGATCAACACGGTGCGCGAGGGCTGTCCCGACCTGGCCGCGCAGATGCTCGTGCTGGAGCTCGGGGTCGAGCCGGTGCGCTACGACGGCGAGCCCGACTCGGCATATGTCAATGTCGTGCTCGCCCGGCTGCAGCTGGCGAGCTTCAAGCAGCGCACCGATGAGCTCAAGTCGAAGCTGCAGCGGATCAACCCGGTGAGCGAAAAAGAGCAATATCATGCACGATTCGCCGAGCTCGTCGCGCTGGAGCAGCATTCGCGCGCGCTCAAAGAGCTCGCGGCAGGGGGGCTATAGGTGTTCCGGCTGTTCAGGAAGCGCATTCTGCCCAAGGAGCACCGGCCGCAGATGGCCTCGCACGAGCGGGTGCTGGCGTGGGCGATGACGCCGGCGGGTTGGCCGGTCATCGCGACCAATCTCGGGCTGTGGGTCGAGGGCAAGCGCACGTCGTGGCACGAGATATCGAAGGCCGTCTGGGACGGGAGTGTGTTGTCCGTCACGACATCGACGGCTGTCGAGCACCGTGAGGGCTATGACGTGATCGCCGATCGGGCGCCGGACCGTTACCCGCTGGAGGATCCGGGCGGCCTGCCGCACGAGGTCCGGCTGCGGGTGACGAGCTCAGTCGTGCATCCGCAAAAGTTCGCCCTCGGTTGGGTCGCGGCCCGGCGGGTGCCGGGCAAGGACGGCCTCTCCTGGGTGGTGCGCTACGACCCAGGCATCGACCCGGCGGCGCACGCCGCCGAGACCGACGCGTTCCTGGAAACCTATTGGAAGAATGTCGGGGGGTCGGAGTAGCGTCCGGCACGTGACTTCAGGATCCATGATTTACGCCCGTGGGCTGGTGAAACGCTTCGGTGAGTTCACCGCGGTCGACGGCATCGATCTCGACGTGGCGCCGGGCGAGGCGTTCGGATTCCTCGGTCCCAACGGGGCGGGCAAGTCCTCGACCATGCGCATGATCGGCTGCGTGTCCACGCCGAGCGGGGGCGAGTTGCGCATCCTCGGGAAGGATCCGGTGCGCGACGGGCCGGCCATCCGGGCCAGGCTGGGTGTGTGTCCGCAGACGGACAACCTCGATCCCGACCTGCACGTGTTCGAAAACCTGACCACCTATGCGCGCTATTTCGGCATCCCGCGGGCCGAGGCGCGCCGGCGGGCCACCGAGCTGCTTGAGTTCGTCCAGTTGACGGAAAAGGCGACGAGCATGGTCGAGCCGCTGTCGGGCGGCATGAAGCGGCGGCTGAGCATCGCCCGCGCGATGGTCAACGAGCCCGACCTGGTGCTGCTCGACGAGCCGACCACGGGTCTCGACCCGCAGGCGCGTCATCTGGTGTGGGAGCGGCTGTTCCGGCTCAAGCAGCGGGGCGTGACGCTGGTGCTGACCACGCATTACATGGACGAGGCCGAGCAGCTGTGCGACCGGCTCGTGGTGATGGATGGCGGCAAGATCGTGGCGGAGGGTTCGCCGCGCCACCTCATCGACACCTATTCCACGCGCGAGGTGGTCGAGTTGCGCTTCGGCGACGAGGCTCCTTCGTCCTATGTGGACAAGCTGGCCGGCATCGGCGAGCGGCTCGACCCGCTGCCCGACCGGCTGCTGCTCTATTCGGCCGACGGCGACGCGGCGGTGAGCGAGCTGCACCGGCGCGGCTTCACACCGTCCAGCGTGCTGGTGCGGCGGTCCACTTTGGAGGACGTGTTCCTCATCCTGACCGGCCGGACGTTGGTGGACTGAGCCGTGCAGGGGACCTTTGCTGTGCTGGAGCGCCAGATGGTGCTCTATCGGCGGCTGTGGCAGGCGTCGGTCTTTTCGTCGTTCGTCCTGCCGGTTTTGTTCGTGGTGAGCATCGGCATCGGGGTGGGCGGCTACGTCGGCGAGATCGACGGGTGGGACTACCTGTCCTACATCGTGCCGGGCATCCTCGCCTCCGGCGCGTTCCAGACGGCCCTGAGCGAGTCGACGTTCCCGGTGCTGGGCGCCTTCAAGTGGACGCGCTCCTATCACGCGGCGCGGGCCACGCCGGTGCGCATCATCGACATGGTCCTGGGGTGGCAGCTCTACATCCAGTTCCGTGTTGCGGCGGCGTCAATCGTGTTCCTGTTGGTGAGCGCGGTTTTCGGCGCGGTGCACTCGCCGTGGGTGGTGCTCACCCCGCTGATCTGCGGGCTGCTCGCGCTGTCCACGGCCGCGTCGGTGAGCGCGTTCTCGGCCACGATCGAAAACGACTCGTATTTCTCGCTGCTGTTCCGGTTCGTGATGATCCCGGCCACGCTGTTCTCGGGTGTGTTCTTCCCGGTCGAGCAGCTTCCCGCGGTCGTGCGGCCCCTGGCCTACGCGTCGCCGCTGTGGCACGGGGTGGAGCTGAGCCGCAGCGCGATGCTGGGCGGGGCGACGCCGTGGCCGTGGGCCGTCCACGTGGGATATCTGATTCTGCTTTCCGCGCTCGGGCTGTGGTGGGCGTGGCGGGCCTATTCGAAGCGACTGCGGGATTAGGGGGCGCCATGGTTACCGCGATTTTGGCCAACAGGCTGGTGGCATCGCCCTCACGCATCGGTGCGGTCATCAACCGCAACGTGGGGGCGCTGCGGTCGGGTCCGTCCTACTGGCTCGTCCTGGTGTCGGGCTTCTTCGAGCCGGTGCTTTATCTGTTCTCCATCGGCATCGGGGTGGGTCAGCTGATCCCGTCGCTCACGCTCGGCGACCGGGTCATGTCCTATGCGCAGTTCGTCGCGCCCGCGATGCTCGCGGTGTCGGCGATGTCCGGTGCGCTGGCCGAGACGACGTTCAACTTCTTCTTCAAGTTCAAATACGTCAAGACCTATGAGGGCGTGCTCGCGACGCCGGTCCGGCCCATGGAGATCGCGCTCGGGGAGCTCCTGTGGGCGACGATCCGTGGCTCGCTCTACACCGGGGGGTTCCTCGTGGTGATGATCGCGATGGGCCTGACCACGGTGGGCTGGGCGATCGTGGCGTTCCCGGCGACGATGCTCGTGGGGCTGGCGTTCGGCGCGGTGGGCATGGCCGTCAGCACGCTCATCCGCGGCTGGCAGGATTTCGACCTGATGTTCGCCGGGCAGTTCGCGATGTTCCTGTTCTCGGGCACGTTCTCGCCGGTGCAGGACTACCCGCTCGGCGTGGAGATCGTCATCGGGATCACCCCGCTTTATCACGCGGTCGAGCTGGTGCGCGGCATCACGACCGGCGCACTGAGCCTGGGCATGCTGGGCAATGTGGCCTACCTGGTCGCCATGGGCGGCCTAGGGGTGTGGCTAGCTAACAGGAGGATGACAAAAGTTCTTTGCACCTAGACAGCAAAGGGCCGTCCGGGGTGGACTAGCTGAATGAGTCAATGAGCTGATCAGGTTCATTGACTCATTTGTTATGCTCGATTTGTCTGATGTGGACTGTGACGGTAATTTCTCGCCATCACATCGGTCCCCTCGGGCGGGAGGTGGCGACATGCGCTTGCGACACCCCGACGGCCAGACTGTCTATCTGGCAAGCGTGCTGCACAGCCTGCCCGACTCCGACCTGCGTGCGCTGTTCAAGCGGCTCGACGGCACCGCCGCCCCCGGGTCCGAAACCACCAACCTCAGCCTCTGCCTCAACCCCGCTTTCGCCTCCGCACTGGCCGGATCGATCGGCATGCGGCGACGCCTGCAGTACGGGCTCGCCTCACGCGGATTCGAGGTGGTCACCCTCAGCGGGGTTTTTCCACACCGCAACTGGCGCACGTGGTGGACCCACCTGCTGGACCTCGCGCGGGTCCTGGCCGATCTGCTGCCCGAGGACACGACGCACGGGTCGATCTCGACCAGTGTGCCGGTGCTCGGCGAGGATCCGTGGGACAGCGCAGCGCGGGAGCTCGATGACCTCAGCTCGGGGCTGACGGAGATCGCGTGGCACACGGGCAGCTTTATCCGGGTCGCGTGCGAGCTCGGCGAGGGCACACTGCTCACAACCATCGACGACGGCGTCAAGCTGCTCGGCTCGGTCGACCCGACCCGGATCGGCGTGTGCCTCAATCCGAGCCACCTCGCCGACACGAGCGAGACACCCGCACAGGCTCTCCTCAAGCTACGCCGGGCACGCCTGTCGGTGATCAAGGTCCGGCTCTCCGACGGTGACGTGGCCGCGCCCATGACCCAGGCCACACTCGGCGCCCTGCTGGGCGGGTCCCATCCGCTCTGCGACCATTTCGAGGCGTCCACCGGGCCGGCGCTCAAGGCCACCCAGGAGGAGTTCAGCGCGCTGGGCATCGACGGCGCGGGCGAGCGCCCGATGCCGGGCATCGGCCGCTCGCTCTAACCTCTTGGTGGCAGGACGGGCCCACGCCGCCGGGGGCACCACCACTCAAAGTTCGCGTCCCCCATCGACCACCACGCCACTCGGCTTGCCCGCCTTGGGCACTGCTTCGGTCAGCCCGCGCGCCTCGCGGACTGCGCGGTCACCCCTCCGCGGCGAGCGCGGCGCCAATCTCGGTCGGTCCGCGTCGTGCGCTGTGCCATCGGCCCTCCCGGCTGGGCGCTACGCCAGGCGCCGCTTGCTCTCGTCAATGATGCGGTTGGCCTGCTCCTGGACCACCCCGGCCACCTCCTGCACCGTCGGGTGATCCTTGATCTTCTGTGCCGTGGCAACCAGATCGTCATACGCCTTGCGCCCTCCGCGGGCCCCCACCACGTAACCGACCGCAAAGCCGACGCCCAGCCATAGCAGCTTGCGCATCCAGCCTCTCCCTTCCTCCGCCTCCGCGTGCACACCCGTCCCGGCAACTCTCGCACCTCGCCGCCGGAACCGGGCGCGTGCTACGTCACATCCTGCCCGTTTCTGGCCCGGATGGACACCATGACGGGCTCACCGGTACCCGTTTGCCGTGCGGAGAACGCGTACTGTAATCTAGTCCCGGCCATTCCCCTGTAGCTCAATTGGCAGAGCAGCCGGCTGTTAACCGGCAGGTTCTTGGTTCGAGTCCAAGTGGGGGAGCCAAACTGTCAACGTTCGAACCCTGACCCTGCTCGATGGGGTCGGGGTTCTTCGTTTGGTACGGCAGTTGGCCGAGTTGCCTGCGGTCGATCTCATGTGCCAAGGCAGTCTGCCACGCCTCGCCTTGATCACCTGCCGATACTGCTCCGGATTGCGCGACACCGAGCATGGCGGCCAGCGCTGGGCTCAGTTCCCCGCTGGCGATTCCATGATCGAGTATCCAAAGCTTCTCGAAGGCGGCCTGAAGCAGCTGCCGTTTGATCTCGGACGTAGCTCGTACGTAGGCAGCGGCACCAGCCCTGGCGAGCAGCAGCGCCTCATCTACGGCCTCCTCAATGTCTGCAGTCTCGGCCTCGTACCGCTGCAGGATGGCCTGGGCGCCCTGTAGCTCGCGCTGAACCCGCTCCTGCTCGCGCTTTAATTCGGTTACCGGCAGGGCGTCGGCCAAATAGGCTTCGGTCAGCTTGCGCTGCTCATGTTCGAGGCGCTCGATGCGACGCTTCTGGACGGCAATGTCGTCGAAGCCTTGCGAGCGGCGCTGGGCATGTCGGGCGAGGACGGCTTCGCGGATGTGTTCGACTTGGGTCTCGCTCAGGCGGACTTTCGCGGCCCAGTACTCGGCGGCGGCCTGCTCGACATCCTCCATGGCCACGAAGCCTTGCGGGCAGCTGGCGGTCTGCCGTTGTCTGCCCAGGCAGTAGAAGTAGGGATATTGAGTGCCGTTGCGGCCGCGGGAGAAGCTGACGCCCATACGCGCGCCGCAGTGGCCACAAAAGAGGCGCCCCTTGAGGTAATGGGGCCGTTTCTGAGGCTTCTCGCCTGAGGCGGCGCGGGCGGCAAGTATCGCCTGGACACTCATGAATACGTCGACGTCGACAAACGTCTCATGTCGTCCAGGGTAGGCTACGCCCTCATAGTTAACGATGCCGATGAAATAGGGATTGCGCAGCATGTGCTGCACCGTGCTGCGGCTCAGGGGCCGGGCGGCCAGCTTCTTGGTGGCCGGATGCTTGAGACCACGCTCTTTGAGTTCTTCGGTGAGCTCTTCGAGGGTGTAGTCGCCGGTGGCATAGGCCTCGAAGGCCCAGGCGACGAGTGGTGCGCGATCCGGGTCGATGATCACCGTACGCACTTCCGACCGGCCTTCCACCAGGACGCCCACCGAGCGGTAGCCGATCGGCGGCTTGTACGGCGTGCCGCCGGCCTTGGCCTTCTGACGTGAGCCCTTCATAGCCTCAGCCGCCAGGTTCAGCGAATAAAACTCGGCAAAGCAGGCCATGATGCCGTGCATCAGGCGGCCGTGCGGGGTTTCGTCAATGTTTTCCTTGGCCGAGACCAGCTTCGCGCCGGCAGCCTGGATGGCCAGGGTGATATCGATGTCGTCCTTGCGGTTTCTGGCCAGCCGATCGACCTTCTCGATGATCACGTAGTCAATGTCGCCGCGCTCAGCCAGCTCCCTAATGAGCCTTTGCAAATCCGTGCGGTGGATGAACTTGGCGCTCTCGCCCGGGTCGATGAACTCATCGACCACGTCGGCGTCCAGGTTGTCAGCCGCCCGGAAGCACGCCTCTCGCTGCGCCTTGATGGAGTAGCCGTCGGCGTCGAAGTCGGTCTGGGCCTGATCTTCGGTGGACACTCGCAGGTAGATGAAGGCCTTCCTTCGCCTGGCGAGACTGGCTGCGTTCCGTACTTCGGTGTTGAGGGTGCGCTTGGCCATGCGGGGCCTCCTCTCGGTAGCAGACTGAACGATATGGATGAAGAGAAAGTGTTGGTAGAGAACAAAATCGAGGCTTGAGGATGCTCGGAACATGAAGGCTACCAAGAGAGGTGCGTTGGTACTACCTGGATGAGGAAGGCTGTGGATAACCTTCTTCCGGCTGGGTTTTGTCAGGCTTGGCCACGAGCGGGCCGACCAGCGCAATGGGGTGCCCGCGTTGGAAGGACGTGTCCACTCCGAGCTTTGGTATAATGATCTTGGAGCGTGGGAGCTACCAGCCATGGGTTGGTCCCTCCAGCCAATGGCGAGTGAGCTGCCATAACTCCATCGGGTTTCGCTGTGGCTCGTAGGTGGTGATTTGACGGCTATTTTTGACGGCAACGCGGCCTAACAACCACTGCATTGAGCGGCCTTGGACGGCCAGCATCACCCCTGTTGGCGAGTCTTCCAGGAAGGGCTGGAGCGATTTCGAATCCCTCATCCCCAGCCAAGTTTGACCCCTGTTACGGAAGCCGGATGCAGGCTGTTTGATGGCAATTTTGACGGCAACGCGCTCGGGCATTGCCGAACGTAGGTATATGCGCTCCACTTGCTGGAGCGTTTTTCGTTGCTCTTCTTCATCACCGTGCTGGTAGATCTCTTGGGTGGTTTGGACTGAGGCGTGGCCAAGGATGAGCTGGGCGTCACGTGGCTGCACGCCCAGTTTCTTGAGCAGGGTGGCTTGGGAGTGACGGAGGTCGTGGAGGCGTATGGGCCGGAAGCCGTGCTTGATGCACAGTCGGCGGAACGCCCGAAGGAGGCTACCGGGCTCGAGCGGATTGCCGTCCTTGCCGGTGAAGACGAAGGCTGTTTCATCTGCGTCAGGGGTGCGTTGGTCACGCAAGACGTCTGCAACCAGTCCAACCAGCGCTAGGTCGCGCACGCCCGCCTCGCTCTTTGGCGGAACCAGCATGAGCTTGCCGTGAACTCGCTGGAGCTGGTTCCTGATGTAGAGCTTGCCAACGGCGAAGTCCACATCGCGCCGGCGAAGCCCCAGCACCTCCCCGCGTCGCAATCCATATATGATCACAATCAGAAGCGCTGCATAGTATGGATCGCCAGTGATGGCATCCAGGAATGCCCTGCTCTCCGTCGCTGTCCATGGTTGGACCTTGCGACGTGTCCGCTTTTCAAGCTGTGTCAGAGCGGCGACGTTTCGCACCAGCAACTCCTCCCGCATCGCGTTGGAGAGAGCCGAACGCAGTACTTCGCGCGTGATCTGCACCGTGCGAAGCGATGCGCCGCCGCGTCGCTGGTCGTTAAAGCACGCTTGAACCATTGGCACACTGAGCTGGCTAAGCAGAAGGTGCCCCAGCACGGGCTTGAGGTGGAGCCGGACGATGCTCTCGTATCGGGTGTAGGTCGAAGGGCGCTGCCCGGGTCTGATTACCTTTTCTAGCCAGTAGTCCAGATACCCGCCAAGTCGCCACGAATGCCCTGGGACAGGAATACCTTGGCTCGCCTTCTGTTTGGACTCGGTCAGCTTAGCGTGTGCTTCCTGACGGGTTTTGGCATAGACGCGGATCCGCTTGCGCACGCCCGAAGTCGTCAGAAAGTACGCAGCCGCCTCGTAGCGTCCGTCGCTGCGCCGGTAGATGGAGCCCTCGCCGTTGGCATTGCGGCGGGCCATCTAGAAGTTGCCCTCCTGGCCGAGCTTCTCGATGAGATCCAGCACGGCATCACGGGGAATCAGCCGTCGGCTTCCAATATGGATGGTCTTGAGCTGCCGGGAATGGATGAGCCGGTACAAGCCCCACCGGCTGATGCGCAACAGGGCGCAAGCTTCAGGCACGGTCAGGAGAATGACCGGTTCTGCTGGTCCTTGGTTGTGGGAGCGAGGTGAGCCGCCCCTGGCACGCAGATATAGGCAAGCTTGGCCATGAACTGGTTGCTGCCGCGCTCGCCATCGCCCGACAGAAGGTGCCCGGAGCGCCCGGCTCATGCCCGGTCTCCTTGTGCTGCCATGGGACAGGGCTCCTGTCGCCTTGCCTCCGAGCGCCACTTGCGTCGCGTGGCGGTTATCCAAGCGGGATCGACGGTCTTGAGCTGTGGCTGGCCGAAGTAATGTCGTGGTGGCTTCGGCTTTTCGTTGGTAAAGCCCCAGTACTGCAGGTGAATAATCATGGCCGAGGTAGAGACCTCGAACAGGTCGGCCAAGGCTTGGGGCTCTTGAATGCCACTGGACCAGGCTCGGCGAAGAATCTTCCTGGGTATCAAAAGACAAGCCGCGAAATGATCGCAGGTCTTCTCGATGAGGTCACTCCGGACGTCGTCGTTACCGTGGCCGAGGTTACTGAACACCTCGCTCGGCAGGTCGTCGTCGAGCGCATGCTTGATCTCATGGGCCAAGGTCATTCGCCTCTGGCCGAGCGTGGCGTTCTGGTTGATCAAAATGTTGCCGCCTTGGGCCGAGCAGACCGTGCGTCCGGAAACGTTGGCCATCAGGTAGCGGGGCCGCATCTCCACCTCGATCTGCAGTGCTTCGGCGACGGCGAAGACGTCGATCGGAATCCTCGGGATCCGCAGTAGCTTTACCAGCAGCGTCGCTTTTCGCTCGGCGATGAGTTGGGCGTGACCGAGGCTGCTGATCCGTCTCGGGACAAGGCTTCGCATCTCGTGCCTGATCTTTTCCTTTAGGGCGTTCATATCTCACCTCCTTCTGAACGCTTACCTGGCAACAGAACCGCTCCGCCTCTCAAACAAAGGGCCTGCATCAATAGTTCTTTTAGGTTGCTTGGGCCCCTTACGGTATTGGGATGTGCGGGTCGACGGCTGGCCGCTTGGGCATCTGCTCCTCGGACACGAGACTCCAAGATCATTTTGACACAAAGATCACATAACGACAACTCGATGTTCATGCTGGTTGCACTGCGGCTTGTTTTCATGCACCCAGCTCCCCGATGACATGCGCTGCCGCTCGCTCATGCAACACCACATCAAACAACTGCTCGGCCGGTGCCGGCATCTGGGCTACGGCCTCCGTGATGCTGGCTTGGCGTACTTCGCCGGGTACGGTGACGAGCACCTTAGCCATGAGCGGCTCGACGCCGACGTCGGGTGATGTGGCCTGATCCAGGTAGCGCTTGAGCTTGCCGCGGATCGTGGACAAGCTTTCGGTGGCACGGTCGACCTCTACGTCCCACCGATCGCGAACCTGCTCAGTCTGGAGCACCACGTGCGCATCCGGCTTCAACCAGATGCCACTCGGCCCGAACCACCAGCTCTCCGGCTCGGTGTAGAAGGCGAACTTGAACGGCACTTCGGACTGCCGCCGTTCCTCGTGGATCGAAACGTAGAGCTCGCTGATCGCCAAGCAGTGCCCCAGGAATCGTTCGGTGACTTCGCCGGGTTTGCGGGGCCGCGGTTCGGCGTCGGGGTCGCCGTTGCGTAGCAGCGTGGCGACGCGTTGGCCGAGCCGGTCAAGCGTGTAGACCAATCCTTTGCTGCCGGCTCGGGCGCCGCCAATGCGGCGGTCCAAAGTAGAAAGGATGTTGGCAGTTACTAAGCGGCCGAGCGCGCGCCGACGAGTGCGGTCACGGTGGGTGCCTTCGAGTTCATGGAAGTGGAGGCGCTGCAACTGATCAGCGCTGAGCACCCGTACACGGTCAATGTCTGCCACAATGGCTCGTTCTCGCAGACTGAGCCGCTCTGTGGTCTCCTCCACCGCCGCCTGAGAGATTCGGGTTTCAGTCATGGCCGCTTCCTTTCGTCAGCGGCCATATATTTCGTTGGCCTTAATGGCTGCGGCACAGCGGTTGAGCAGCGCTTTTGTTGCGTCGAACTCGACGCGACCGGGGCAGCGATCGGGCGTCCGAGCGGGTTGTGGACGGGGAGCCCGAAGGGCTCGCGGATGGAGTAGCCGAAGGGTCCGGGGAAGACCTGGCTGCGGGAGGCGCTGAGGGAGTTTCGTGTGGGGCGAGTGCGGGATGGCTGGCGAAAGCGGATCATGATTCACCTCCTTTGTTGTCAAGGGTTTGGCGGCCGAAACGACGGGCGCCGGCAGTCGATGGTTTGTCTGACTTGACGGCGATGCGTTGAGCCAGGGCGGCTTCGACTTCCTCGCGTGGCCGGCCGTAGCGGGCGCGGCTGGCGCTCGCCAGGGCTTGGCCGTCGCGGACGGGATCGGGCAGCGGCAGCGTGGTGGCGGTGACCGGCGAGATGGTGCGTCCGCCAACGCTCAGGCGAGCGGCGACCTCGAAGGCTTCGAGCCCAAGGAGGTCTTCGGCGGTCAGGTGCGGTCCGAAAGACTTAGCTAACTCAGTAGCATCGGCTCGCAGGGTTTGAAAAACGATCTGGCTGCGGACGGTACCCAAGAGCGCGGCCTTGACCTGCCGGGTTTCCAGCTGCCCGAGGTGTTGGTGGGCGATCACGAAGCCAGTACCCAAGCCCCGGGCTTGTGCCAACATGTCATCCATGTCGATGGGCAGCCTTAGGACATCCTGGGCCTCGTCGACGTAGACGAAGAACGGTCGGCGTTGGTTGGGCTGCAAGCGAATGCGCCCCAAGACCGCCTGCCAGACGCTGGCCAGCAGGACCGTGCCGAGTAGGGCTGCGGACTCGCTGCCAATAGCCGGCTTGCCGAGCGGGGCGAGCAAGATTTTGTTCTGCGCCAGCACCTGTGTGAGGTCGAGTCCGGTTTCCTGGCCGAGGATGAGGCGGATCGGGGTGCGCAGGGTAACGGCGCGTAATTTGTTCAGAATTGGGCCGGTTCCCATCACCTGATCCCCGGCTTTGAGGTCCTGGTACGCCCGCCAGAACGACTTCAGGCTGGCCGGCATCGTCGCCTGAGCGATCACGAAATTGCGAAACTGCTGGTTGGTAAGCAGTTCCGGGACTTCGATCAAGGTGAAGTTTGAGCCGTCGGGTGCTCGGGTGTGGGCCAGCGTCAGCAGCGCGCCGCGGAGGAGATCCTCACTCCTCGGTCCCCAGAACTGTTGGTAGAGCTCGTGATAGATGTGAATGACGTGGTCCACCACCAGTTCGCGGGACTGCTCGTCGTGTCCGGCCCGCATGATGTTGAAGCCAACGGGCTGCTCGGTGGCTGACGGGTTGAGGACGATGACATCGTCGACGCGATGCTCAGGCACCCGGTCAAGGATGTTGTTGGTCAAGTCCCCAAGCGGATCGATGACCACGAGACCATGTCCGGCTTCGATGTCCTGGATGACCATGTTAACTAAGAGTGTGCTTTTGCCGGTACCCGTCGGGCCGAGAATATGTAGATGACGTAGTCGATCCTGCGGTGCCAGGCGGATCGATCGGGCCATGCCGGGGTAGTTCGACACGCCGATCCTGACACCCGATCGGGCCAGGCCCGGTGGCGGCGGTAGCTGGCGAGCGCTGCCGAGGCGGACGCCGGGCAAAGCGGTGCCAGCCAGCGGAAATGGCAGCAGGCCAGCCAGCTCACGGGTGGACAGCAGCAGCGGCCAGGTAGTGAGCGGCAGCCTCATGCCGGCGAGCGATCGGGCCACCGATCGGGCCGGGCGCCACCAGCGACGGACCAGCCGGACACCGGCAGCGT
The DNA here is from genome assembly GCF_003426775.1 of Allorhizocola rhizosphaerae. Classification (GTDB taxonomy): domain Bacteria; phylum Actinomycetota; class Actinomycetes; order Mycobacteriales; family Micromonosporaceae; genus Allorhizocola; species Allorhizocola rhizosphaerae. Next base: position 13,506 of record NZ_QJUG01000012.1, read on the forward strand.
CCAGGCCGTGGTGCGGGTTCCAGACCCGTGCGAACAGCTTTTGGGACAGCGGGCGGGTCGCGGCAGTGACGCCGACCCGGAGGCAACAGTGGAGTTGCGGGTCGGCGATTTTGCGCCGCGCGGATTGGAGAGCCTCGCCGTCGAGCTCTTCACGAAGCGGCCAAGGGAGGTCGCCGTGGGCGCTCGGTTTGGAGGGCACGGGATTCGGGGTTGCCGCCCCGTGAAACAGCCATTGGATCGTCACCGACTGACCCGGTCGCAGGGGCTGCAGCGCCGCCAAGGTGGCGGTGGCCGTGCCGGCCGCCCGATCGACGGCCATCTGGCGCCGCCAACTGGTCAAGGTCGCCTCCGCGGCAAGCATAGGAACCGGGCGGGCGTCGAGGTAGTTCTCCAACACCTCGGTGCGGACGCCCGGCAGCGCGCCGCGCAACCCGCTCGCCAACGCGCCGCGGTGGGTGTCACGGACCAGCAGCACATAGCGGACGCCGCCGTGCGATGCGTTGATCTCCAGCGCGACTGGAGCATGCACGAACAGCGACCAGCGTGGGGTGCGGAAGGTCGCGGCCACCGTCGCCAGCCAGTTGGCGATGTCGTCGACCTCCAGGCCGCTCGGCAGCTTGACTTCCAATGCGACCAGCGACGCGTGCCACGCCAGCGCTTGGGCATGGCGGGCGAGCAGCACCACAACGCCGATGGCAAGCCCACCGATGAGTAGGTATGTGGCCGTCAGCATGGGCGGCCATCCTCCGGTGCGTCCGGCGGCTGGTCGGCCCGGTCGGCTTCGGCGGCGTCCGGTCGCCGCAACTGGTGCGCCAGGGCCTCGATGGCGCGCGCCCACTTCTCTGCTTCAAACGATGCTCGTTTCCCCACGAGCCTGATCCGCGACTTTCGTGGCATAGACCTCCGTCTCCAACTTTGGCAATTTTGTTGCTGTGTTTGGTTCAGGATGATGCGGACAAGGCACCGTGGGGCTTGGCGCGGTCCTCTTTGGAGACTGGAGCGCTCGATTACCCTCTATTTGTCCTTATGGCGAAGTCCGCGCGGCTTGTCAAGACCTTGTCCGATGTGGAATGGACAACACCAGCCGTTGATAAGGGGTGCCGGGCAACAAAGGTTGGCCCAACACCCCTTTTGGTTATCGCTCGTCTTCCAGGTTGCTTCTTTCGTCACGCTCGGGCGCCTCGGCGGAGCCCTCACGACGGCGTCGACGGCTTTGCTTTCGGTGCAGCTCACGCTCAAGGTTTTGCAGCTCGTCGGCGCGCTTCTCCTGCTCAATGTCCGGGCGCTTGCCGAGGATCTTTTTCCGGCCTCGTCTGGGCATGCATGTCGGTCTCCTAAAGGTCTTTGCTAAGCGGACGAGCGTCGCGTTCCCGCGCTGCGGCGCCGCTCTGCCAAAACTCCGCAGTCGTCGTGCCGAGGGCGCCCTCAATCTGTTGCGGCTCTGCGGTCGCCTTGGCCTTTGCTTGCTCCGACCGGCCGCGCTCGGCGGCCGTGTGCTTGATCCGAGGGGTGATTCCGCTCGGGCGAATCCGACCCATGCGCTGAATCACCGCCGCGGCCACCCGGCGCAGCTCAGCCACGCGGTCGTAGTGGCTCGGTAGATCATCTCTGACGTTTGAACTGGGCATTTGCTTTCCTCCTGTTGGTCTTGCAGCTATTCCCGCGGGCCAAACAGCCACTTGGCGAGGCGGTACAGCACGAACAGCGCCACCAGCACCCACAACCAGGGGAGCTGCTCGAACAGCCTTCGGACGGCCACCAGCACAAGCAGCAGCACCAGCGGCCCAAACAGCAGAAGCAGCAACACGCCGACCCCACGCCGTGCCGTCTTCGGCATGAGCGCGTACAGCACCGCCGACAGCGGGATCTTCTGCTTGGGGAGCTTGGCCATTACCGGCGCCTCCCGAGGATGATCCAGACCGATCCAATCAGGATGGTGAGCGCGATCAGTGCGGGAAGCATGGGAGCGATAAGCTCCCACACCGCCCGCGCTACGACCCCTACTGCGATGAGCAGCCAGAGCGCCGACAGCACTCGGAATCGCCAAGACGGTACGTCGGGCATGCGCCTATCTCCGACGATTCAGGCCCGCGTGGGCGCGGGCGTCACGGATGAACTGCCAGAACCGCCCCGCGAGGAACGCCGTCACGATGAGCCCCAACTCGATAAGCAGTCTCATAGCTACCCACCCCGCCTCAGCCTCGGCTGGGTCAGCCGCCTAATCTGCTGCTCAGTTCGGCGCACGTCGGCCGCGATCTCGCCCTGGACGATCCGCGCCGCCCTGTCCGGATCGTCGAGCATGGAGCTGGCGTCGGCGTTGGGCTCCGTAACCAACATCTCGTACAGCCGGCCGAGGAAGAAGCCCGCCGCCAGAGCCAACAGGACGAGGATGACGCTCATCACCAGTCCACCTCATTCCCGAAGCGGGAGACACGCCGGGCGATGCTGGCCACCGTGAGGTTCACGATGGCCGCCACAGCATCGGCCGCATCCACGTTGCTGTGCTCCGCGTTGTGCTGTACCTGCTTGAGGTACTGCACTTCGGAGATCGCATACTCCGAGACGGCCGAGATCGCCCGGATCGTGGCCTGCTCCATGCGTGTCTCCGTGGTCAGCCGAGCCAACTCGCGGGCCGTCTGTCGGTTGAGGACAACCCGGTCAACTCGGCGCATGATTTCACTCATGGCCTTCTATTCCCTTCTGAAGGAACTACGGGCGGAGACCGCCCGGAGAAGGCCGCCTGAACCTAGGAAGTGCGGCCCGTGCCTTGGCGAAGTTGACCGTATGCAGTGCCCACTCGGCGATTCAATTGCTTTGACCGACGACCTTGACTGCAGCCCTTCTAGCAGCTGATATGCGGTCAAGTCGGCGGTGAAGTCCCGCCTAGCCTCGTCACGGGCAGCGACTCGATCTTGCATTCTAATTCTGGATGAGTTTAACTAAGATAGTTAAGCATCCAAATCTTATGAACGAATCCTTCCAAGGCCACCCCGCGCCACAACCACCACTCGAACCCGAACAGCCTCAGCACGAAATGGCCGATATAACCTTTGAATGGCTTTCTGCTAGGGTGGCCGAGCTGAACGCCGAGGATGATCGCCTCAGTGAACAGAATCCTGCCTCGACGGCAGGGGAGGTCGCGCAACGGCGTGAAGAACTGTCTCGGCAGATGCAAGAATTGGGAGAGCAAGCACTCGACTTTGCCCGCCGGAAGCCGGAAACAGGAAAAGCGCTCTTTGAGGCAATGACCATGAGTGATCAGGACGCCGATCAGGCGTTCATCGCATATCAGATGGCGGACTACACGAACATCGAGGGGCAAGTGCGAGACGGGATAGAAAACTTCGCCAGCCTGTTGCTGAGTGAAAGCGACCGGGGGTCCGAAGCAGCGGAATTCGCGTTACACGAGGCCGCGGATCATGGCAAACTCAACGCCTCGCAGGTGGCCGGTATTGCAACGGAGGTAGCGCGGTCCGCCCAGCTACTCCTCAATGGCTATGCGGCCAAAGCTACTCCTTCAGGAATTATCCGGTACACCAAGCACGAGCTGCCTCGTCCCCAGAACTGATCATGTTCGTCCGTCATACTCTAGGGTGTGCCCGCAGTGACGCCCCTGATGAAAGAGCTGAGGAAGTTGGCCGAACGTGGCGTTGATCGCACATTCCAGCAGGTGAGGAAAAACAAGCCGCTGGAGCTACCACTACTTTTTGAGATAGTGGACGAGGTATGCGGCGAACTCTGGGCGGGCGCCGAGGCGCAGAAGATTGATGCGATCAAGAAAACGATACGGCGTGCCGCCAGTACCAAACGGCTTTCAGCGGAACCGCTTTGGGACAGATGTCCTGTAACAATCGCTCACGCGGCCCTTCGGCTCTATGACCTGCTCCCCGTATCCAAGCAGCTCGAACAGCGCCACAAGGACGATAGAGACGACCGGTACGAAATGCTGATCAGCATTCTCAAAGAAGAGTCCAAATGGACAGGGCATGGCGAGTTTAGAGGCCCGCCGGTCAAAGTTCGCCAGGAGCTTGCGCGAGCTTTAGAAGCTCTTGTCACGCCATCTCTTGAGAGACACCAAGCGATTGTCGACGCCGATTCAGAAGAGTCACAACCAGAACGTGCGCCGCAGCCTCAAGCGGATCACGAGCCGAAACGCGGTGAGCCTGTCACCAAGCCGGCACCGCCGTCACAAAGCTATAAGCCCGAATCGCCGATTGAAGTGCTGCAACCCCGAACAATCTACATAGACCAGTCTCAGGCGCAACCGTCCAACCACGCTTTTGCCGATGATCTCGCGTTGTCCTTAGCCATGCGTCACAATATGCACCAAGGTACCTTCGCGCGGGCGTACTATGGTGCGATCGCCGGGAGAGGCGAGGGTACACCGAAATTCTGGAATCGCAGGACGCGCCTCGCCTTGGCTGAGCTGAAAATAAAGTTTGACGCGAGAATCGGCACAGCAAAGATGCGTGGCGCTGCCAGACATGCCCGATGGACTTCCCCAACGGCCTACAGCGACCTCGGACTGGACACCTACGAAGGCGCCCGCAATATGTACCGGCTGATCATGGAAGAAGCAGCCGAAGCAATACACAACCGGGAAATCTCCGTTCATGATGTGGTATCCATTCTGACGAGTAACCGCCAGCGGCCCGATATTTCCGGGCATGACCCTCACGCGATGGCGGAGCAAATTGGACTATCGGCTGACAGGTATTCGAGGATTCTGGCAGGCTATTACAAGGGGAAAGGCGTTAGGGGTCGAGTTATCGACGAGGATGGCGAAGTCGTTCCTGGGATCGAACAGGCGGCCGGTGTCCGATACAACGCCGTAGGGCAAAGCGTGGCACCCAGTCTCATTTCCATTAGCGAAATCGACGCCTGGATGCGTGGCGCGATTGAACACACTGACCCGCAAGTGCTTGCCGCTGCCCATGTCGAAGCCATCAAGGTGCTGGCACGTCAGATCAGAGAGCGCCTTGAGCGGACGATTGAGGCCCAGAAGCAAGCCGAAGTGATGGCCGCTGAACATCCGAACAGCGCGAGCGTACAGCACTTGCTCGTGACCAGGGAGCTCGAAACGAAGCGACAGCTGGCTGCCGTAGATGCCCTACATAATGCGATGCGGTCATCAAGTCCGACGAAAGTCCGGTACTTCGCGGAGGATGTCCTATGGCATGCGCTTGACATGGGTGCCGCGGGCCGGATCAACATCGAGGAGCTTATCAACCAACTCCACGATGATAGGGAGTTCCGGCGATACCGCAGGCGATGAGATGTACCTGCTATGCGGACAGCGCGCAGGCTACCTCAATGCGTTCAGCCTTACCTGCGCTTCAGCCAGCTAAGGTGTGGCGGGACGAGCAGGATACAACATCTCAGGCTTTGATAGCCGATGTAGGTTCAAGTGATAATTGCTACGAGCACTGGGCGCCACTGCATTCCTCAAATGCCGTGCTTGCTCGCTTCCATCTTACGTATGCACGGCTCCAAAAAGCTCACTGTGGTGTTGGCTATCGCTTCAGTCGTCGTCGAGCAAGCTTCGGCGTAGGCTGCGATTTAAGACACTCAGCCGTCAGACACCGGAGGCCGGCCTTACGCCGCCGTCTACGACTCCGTGGAGCTGAGCCCTCCGAATTTTTCGGGGATTGTTGCAAAGTCACTCACGCCGGAGCCCAGTCGTCATGACTTAACCAGGACGCCGTGACGCGTGCCGGTCCAGGCATCTGCGGGTTACGGCATATCTCGGATAACAACTGCATGTGGCCGTCAGTGCCAATTCCATAAGCGATCCCTTGCAGCGTCCCGCTGTTGAGATCGGACCGGTCGCGCTTCCAGATCGCGAACTGGGTGGCCAGGCTGGCCCGCCACACCAGCTCGGAATCCTGACCGGGACAATGCGGAGTTGCCCAAGCCGCGGTGTGGCGGATAGAGGCGTCATACCCTGGCTTGGACAGGATTGCTTGTATCAGAGGCCGATGCAGATCGACATTGAGGTTGGTGAGCGTACGCAGGGTGCTGAGCGGAAAGGTGCCGGCCCGCGCCGTGAGGTCTCTGGTTAGCTGCTTCAGGACGGCCCTGGCTACGGGTAAACGGTAGGGCGTGGCTGCCATGAGCATACTGGCGATCATGCGGCGATCCGGATGGGGGTCAAACACTGCGCCCTCGATCATCAGGGCCAGGGTGTCGTCCGGCAGTTCCTGACCGAGATCGTGTGCCGATGTCGTGGCCAGCCTCGCGCTGATCACGCGCTCGGCTGGAGCTTGGCTGGGTTGGTGGCGCGTGTGATGGGGGCTGCCAAGCGAGAGCCGCTGAAGCGCTCGACGCAGTAGAGGTGTGTTAGGGAGTTGTTGCAGTAGCCGGTGGCCGACCTCGGCGGCAAGCGGCAGTAGAGCGTCGTGCAGCGTCGGATCGGTCACGAACCCGCGGACGATATCGGCCAGGCGGACGGCCTGTGCTGGTAGGAAATGTCGATGGTTCACCTTATGCATGGCCGCCAACAGTGCGCCGTGCAGAGCTCTGCTGTGGTCAGGATGCTCGATCTGGCGAAAGATGAAGTCCGTGGCGTCCCGCCTTCCGGTCACCTCGAGCAGAGACATCGGCTCGATGAAGGCAGGCGAGGCCGTGTCACTGGCGAGCGCGATGCAAGCGGCGACGGCGTGGCTGGCGGCCACCGGATGCTCCAGCAGCCGGCTCATCGCCTCCTGCCGCTGGAGCCAACCCTCGTATACCGCTACCACCAGTTCCGACAGCAGGTTGTCGATGACATTCCGCCATAGGCTCGGCGGATGCAGCACGAGATTGGGTTGCAAGGCAATGAGTTCGCTGAGCTCGCTCCACTCCGCTCCGCGCATCGCCCCTTTGACCTGAGCCTGGTCTAACAGCTCATGGAGCCGCCGGTAACCATGCTCCGCCTCGCCGCGGGGAGCCAAGTAACCGTGGGTGGACGAGCCATAGGCGCGCACCAGCGCGTCGTTGATGGCCACCAGCGATTCCGCCGGCAGATCGAGCAGCTGCTCGTACCGGCGGATGGTGGCGTGCGTGGCAACCAGCTTGCCGCTTTCCCACCGCGTGATGTGCGATGGGGCCAGTTCGCGCTGGCCGTCGTGGCGGAAGGCGTGAGCGAATGTGCGACCTGAGCGCAGTGATGTGTTTGGACCATGGAGCCGGTTGGCGCGCAATAACCAACCTATGTAGCGCGTCGTGGGAGCCTCAGGCACGGCCCACGATGCCTGTCCACGGAGATCGATATCAAGACATGAATGAGTATCATTCACTGTCTGCTTTTGGCAGCTCAGCCCGATGATCCGGCGTCTCACCATGACGTTTGCCTTGTACGCGGTGTTGCAAGGACCGACGGCCGATGCAATCGATCACCGCCAGGCCAGCGCCCTGCCCTAGGTTCCCGACCAAGGTGTCGGCGCATCCATGCCGTCCGGTCTCTGTGGGGTGGAGAAGGTGTTGGTTATTCGCAACAGCAGACGGGGAAAGCAAGTTCAGGCGACAGCGGCTCAGCGGCGTGTCGCCACGTTGGCCATCGTGGCGATGTTGTCCACGATGGCGGTGGCGCCGGCCTCGGCGCACCAGCCCGAGCCCGCGAAGCCGGGCTCGGCCAAGGAGCATGTGAACCGGGCCAGTCGCGCGCCCATGAAGCAAAACTATCCCGGTGGACTCGCCACTCAGCGGTCTTCGTCCCCTGTGGCGGCCGACGCACGCCGGGTCGGAACGATGGCCAAGGCCGGCCAGCCAGCCCAGCAGCCGCTGGGAACCAATAGCGCGAAGATTCAGGCGACCGCGGGCGAGATCGTCGCCCAGCGGGACGCGACGAGCACGGTGCATCGAAACGTCGATGGGAGCTTGACGCGTAAGGAGTATTTCGCGCCAAAATTCTTCAACGTCGGCGGGCAGTGGCAGGCGGTCAACACCAGCCTGGTGACCGATCGCAATCCGCGCGATATCCCCTCACCGCGGCTGGCGGACCTGGAAAGGCTGGATGGCGAGCCCAGCCGCGCGTTCCTGACCGTGTCAGCCAACGAGTGGCAGGCACGGTTCGCACCCAGCGATTTTGCCGGCGGGATGATTCGCATCCGGATGGGCGGCAGCCAGGTGGGGTTCCAGCCGGTCGGCGGGCGGACGGTCTCACCGGTGGTCTCGGTGAATCCGGACGGCAAGCAGCGTGTGCTTTATCCCGATCTATGGCCCGGCGTTGACGTCGAGTACCTGGTGTATGCGGCGGAGGTGAAGGAAAACATCATTCTCAAGCACCGCCACGCCACGCCCGGTGCGGGGTTCAACGTGCTCGGCGCGCAGCTGCAAGCGGGTCCAGAGCAGGACGGCCCGGCGTTCACCATCCACGGTGCGCTGAACAACGAGTTTGGCATCACGCCGATCAACCTGATACTTAACAACTTTGGGTATGTGAGCGATACGTCGGTGTACCGGCAGGAGTACCGGGATGGACAGCTGGCCATCTCGGTTGATGCGCAGTATCTGCAAGGCTTACCGGACGAAGCCTTTCCCGCGGTGATCGATCCAGGCGTGTACCGCAGCCATTTCGGCAACCGTGCCGGAGGCAACTATGTGTCCTTCAAGAGCGATGGCTACATCTGTCCGTCCAATGTGTGCAACACGCAGGCCGGATCGCTCCAGGACAGCAACTATGTTTGGCGATCCTGGCGCAGTGCGTTCCATTCGCCCTACAGCTGGTTCCAGGACCCGAACAAACGGTTGGTCCACGCCAATCTTCACCTGACGATGCGCAGCGGGGTGAGCTGGTGGCCGGGTACCACCGACGGCCGCTGGGTTGATACATGGCATGCCAATTGCCTGAACAGCTACAACTGCGTGAACTGGGGCTTGCCGGGCGGTGAGACCCACATGGGCTCAGTCGGCGACATCGACGTTACCAACATCTACCGGACGCTCATCAACGGCGGCGACTTCGGCGGTTGGTTGATGATCACCGGTGAGGAAGGAGCATGGGTCTCCTACAAGAACTTCGACCCGGACAACACCTTCGTCGACTTCACCTATTACGACCCGCCGCCGGCGCCGGGCATCGCCGTCCCGGCGCCCTACCAGACGTTCATCGACCCACAGGTTTCCCTGAAGCTCAACGGCATCGGCAACCCGAACAACGGCGACCCGCTGGAGTACGAGCTGCTTGTCAGTTCAGGGCCGAATGGCGTCGGCACCGTCATCAGCTCGGGGCTGATCAACACCACCCAATGGACGATCCCGGACGGCTTACTGCAAGACGGCTCGACCTACTATGTCCGGGCCCGCAGCTTCGACAACACCGGCGGCGGCTGGAGCGGCTGGAGTGGCTCGGTAGCGTTCAAAATCGACACACGTACCGGCAAGGACGCCACCCAGAGTTACGACACGCTCGGCCCGGTGAGCGTTGATCTGGCCACGGGGAACCTGACCACCAGCCTCAGCAGCCACAGCTCGGCCGCGCTCGGCGGCTCCTTAGGCGTCAGTCTTGACTACAACTCGCCACTGAAGTCCCGCCAAGGGCTGATCGGCCAGTATTACAACAACATCGACCGCTCGGGCACACCGGTGATGACCCGGCTAGACCAGAACCTCGACTTCCACTGGGAGGCCGGTTCGCCGCTGCCCAGCGGCCAGGCCGACAACTTCTCCGAGCAGTGGACCGGCTATTTCGTCGCACCGGAGACGGCCGCCTACAGCTTTGGCGGGATCCACGACGACAGCTACAACGTGGTCGTCAACGGACAGACGATGTACAGCAGCAATGGCTGCTGGCCCGATCCCTGCTACGGCGGCGGCTCCATCAACCTGACCGCCGGCCAAGTGGTGCCGATCAGCGTCGCGCATAGCGAGTTCGGTGGCCACGCCCGCGTGCACCTGTACGCCAAACGCAACGGCGGCACGGGCCAGATCGTGCCGAAGGAGTGGCTACAGACCGGCGTTCGCCCGATAACGCAACACCATGGCCTCATCGGCAGCTACTTCGACAACTACGACAACACGCACACGTTCTCGGCCGCCAACCCGCTCGTCATGAAGCGCACCGATCCGTTCCTCAGCTTCGACTGGAGCACGGCGGCACCAATGCCCAACGGGCCGGAGCGCTTCTTGGTGCGCTGGACCGGCTACGTCACCGTGCCATTCGCTGGAACCTACATCTTCGGCGTCAAAAGCGACGATGGCGCCAAGATCATGCTTGGTCAGAACAACACGGTGGTCTACAACGAATGGGTCAACCGCGGTGCCACGGAGAGCTACGGTGCTGGATACCAGCTTACCGCCAACACGCCGACCCCGATCATCATCGAGTACTACGATGCCGGCGGTCCGGCAAGCTTCCAATTCAAGGTCCAAGGCGCGGTACCGCAGCAGATCGTGCCCACCAGCTGGCTAAGCCCGAGCGCCCGGGTGCTCCCGGATGGCTGGAGCTTGGGGATCGATCCGGACGGCGATGTGTCCTACGACCGGCTGTCAGTACGCCAGAACAGCGTCGTGCTCACCGATTCCACCGGCTCAACGCACGAATACGCCTGGACCGGCAGCGGCTACAAGCCACCGGTCAACGAGGACGGACATCTGGCGCGCAACAACGACGGCACTTTCACCTTGCAGGACGTCGACGGCCGCACCTACGTCTTCCACGCCGACGGCCTGCTGGCCTCGGTCACCAGTCCGGTCGATGACCGTCGGCCCGCGGCGCTGCAATACACCTATGCGGGCAGCCCGCCGAAGATCACGCAGATCACCGACGGCGTGACCAACCAGCGCTGGGCCAAGGTGTTCTACAGCGGCGCCAACGAGTGCGGCAGCGCGCCCAACGGATTTGACGCGCAAGCGCCAGCCGGCATGCTCTGCGCCGTCCAGACCAACGATAGCCGTGTCACGCACTTCCACTATGCCAACGGACAACTGGCCCGCGTTGCCGAGCCGGGGAGCGAACTCACCGACTTCCAGTACGAACAGCTGCCCAATGGTTCACACCGCATCAGCTCCGTGCGGGACGTGGCAGCCAATGATGCTGTTGCGGCGGGCGTGCGCGCCAATGACGCCAGCGTCCTCACGCAGATCGAGTATGACGTGCTAGGCCGTGCCAGCAAGGTCACCCAACCGGCGGCTACGGCTGGTGCCAACCGGATTCAGCACGTGGTCGAGTACCTGCCCGGCAATGGCGCGATGTGGACGGAACCAGAGCTGATCCCGGGAGTAACACCTTCGGGCAGTCCCAACCTCGTCAATTTCGGCGACAACCGTCTCGCGCTGTTCGCTAGGCATGGCGGCAGTGACTTGAATTATCGGGTTAAGGATCATAAAGGTTGGAGTGATTGGCAGCTGCTGGGTACCGCCTGCATACTGGACGACCCTGGTGCCGCCAGTTGGGAGGCTGGTCGCATCGATCTGTTCGTTCGCGGCTGCGACAACCAACTGCATACCAAGGTTTATGCCAATGGAGGTTGGAGCGGCTATATCGGCCTGGGCAGCACGAGCATCACGTCCTCGCCCTCGGCGACGTCGTGGGCCAAGGATCGGTACGACGTGGTAGCTCGAGGCCCGAGCAACGAACTGCTGCACCGCGCCTGGACACCGTCGACTGGATGGACTGGATTCGGCAGTCTGGGTGGCTGTATTTCCCAAGCCCCAACCGTCTCGACATGGGGTTTCGACCGCCTGAACATGTACGTTCAGGGGTGCGGCAATCCCAGTTCTTTCTTCTCCAGATACTGGGGGCCGGGCTGGATTGACTTTGCCGTGCTCACCAACGAGCAAAACATGTCGTCAGCCCCGCAATCAGTTTCCACGCCCGACAAGCACATCCATGTCGTGGCGCGCGGAGCGAATGGCGCGCTTCGCTACCTGCACTTCGATGGGCCGGCATGGGCCTGGGACGGCGGCTGGCAGACGCTGCAAGGGTGCATCGTTGGGTCACCAGCCATCAGCCAGCTCGGCAGTACCACCATCGTGATCTACAAGGGATGCGACGGTCAGCTGTACGAGACGCGGCGGGTTCCGGTAGCGGGTGTCACGCGACAGCACATCGTCGGATCAGCCGAGCCGAACGGCTACACACGGCAGATCACTTACGACCCGATCCTGCGCACCATAGAGGACAAGGACATCGCCGGGCTTGCTACCAAGACCGAATGGCACCCGATCAAGGACCTCGTGCAAAGCACCATCGACCCTGCAGGGCTCAGAACGGCGACGCTCTACGACGACGATGCCCGCCAGGCACACGTATACGGACCAGCGCCCGCGGCGTGGTTCGCAGCCGGTGGCAAACCGCTCGCCAATCATGTCAACGAAGTGCCGCACAGCGAAACCAAGTACGACGAAGGCATCGTCGGTCCAGCCGTCGCCTGGTACAACACCAGGCTCAGCAGCTCTGGCCAGCCCTACTTCTTTGGTGCTCCCAAGCTGCATACCACCGGGCTGATGACCGCCACCCCGCTGACCATCCGCGCCGATTACAGGACAACCCCTGTCCCCATAACGGTTGATAGTGGCAACGACAACTGGGGCTACTCGGCCACAGGCAAGCTACGTTTCCCCGCCGGCGGCACATACACCTTCAAGATATGGCACGATGATGCCGCCAGAGTCTGGGTTGACGACAAGCTCATCATTGACGACTGGACCTACGTTGGTGAGACGCAAAAGAGCACCACGGCCACCTTCGTCGCCGAGGCCAACAGACCCTACCGCTTCCGATTCGACTTCGCCAACCGCAACACCGCATTTGTAGAGGACATCTGGCTCGCCGGCCCGGGCATCGCCGACCAATCCGGCCAAGGCCTCGGCACTCGCGACTGGACATTCCTTAGCGCCGGCTACAGCCTCGCCACTTCTACTAAAGTCTTCGACTCCCAAATCGGCGATTCCATCACGACCACCAACTACGGCCCGAACCCCGAACTGGGCCTCGTCCACAGCACCACGGTCGACCCCGGCGGGCTCAACCTCACCACAACCATGACGTACGAGCCACAAGGCGCCGAAGGTGGCTTCCTACGGCAGACCAGCAAGACGCTGCCTGGCGGCGGTACCACCACCTACGCGCATTACGGTGCCGCTGAGACGCGTGACAACCCTTGTACGCCATCATCCGAGGCATTCAAGCAAGCCGGCTTCATGAAGCTCAAGACCGAGCCTGACCCCGACGGCACGGGACCGCAGACGGGCCGGGCAACCGAAACGGTTTACGACGACGCTGGCCGAGCGGTTGCCACCCGTTACAACACCGACAGCTGGACCTGCACCACCTACGATGGGCGCGGGCGGGTGACCCAGACCATCATCCCGCAGATCGGCAACGAGCCGGGGCGCACCATCACCAATAACTGGGCAGTGGGCGGCAGCCCGCTTGTCACCGCGACCGGCGACAACATCGGCGACATTACGACAGCGGTCGACCTGCTCGGCCGAGTGGTCAGCTACACCGACGCGCACGGCGATACGACAACCAGTACCTACGACAACCTCGGTCGGCTGACCGCTCGCAGCGGCCCGCTCGGCAATGAAACTTTCGTCTACGACAACCACCACCGCCTGATCGAGCAAAAGCTCGATGGCACAACGCTCGCTTCCGTTACCTACGACGCCTTCGGTCGGCTAAAGCAGATGGACTACCCTGCCGCGGGACAGCTTCGGCAGACGGTCGGCCGCGATACGCTGGGGCGGCTGGACGCGTTGACCTACCGGCTCGATGTCGGCAGTCCGGAGATTGCTGACACAGCCGTGTATGCCCAATCGAACCAGGTGATGCGATACGTCGCGAGATCCGGTGCAGCTGAGGAGTGGCGCACTTTCACCTACGACGCTGCCGACCGCTTGGTGTCGGCCCACATTGGACCGGTCCTGTACACCTACGGCTTCGGACCACAGGACACCGGCTGCGGCACCGGCTCCAACATGAACACCAACGCCGGCAAGAACAGCAACCGTACCAGTCAGAACGTCGGCGGCGTTGCGACCTATTTCTGCTACGACTACGCCGACCGGCTCATCAGCAGTAGCGACGCTGTCTACAATGGGGCAACCTACGACGCTCACGGCAACCTGAAGCGACTCGGCACCGGAACCACACCTCTGTGGCCCGGTTATGACGCGTCAGACCGCAACTGGGGCTTCGAGCAATACGACGACAACGGCAATGGCGTCGGTCTCTACTACGACCGCGATGTTCAAGGCCGGATTATCGGGCGCTACAAGAACGAAATCGTTGACTGGGATTGGCGCTCAGCCGGTGATTGGTTCTACACCTTCACCGGCAGCGGCGATACGCCCGATATCGTGCGCACAGCCGGCTGGCAGATCGTCGAGAAGAACATTGCCCTGCCGGGTGGAGTGCTGGTGACCCTCAAGCCGCAAGAGACGACACAGGCAAACAAAGCAACGTACTCGTTGCCGAACATCCACGGCGATGTGCTGCTGACAGCAAATGGCTTGGGAAACAACACTTCTACTGGCAACGGGCCGGCAAACAGTTTTACATATGATCCATTCGGATCTGTACTTGCTGGTAGCAGTACCTTCCCAAGCAATACAGCTATCGGCTCCTATGCCTACGTTGGGCAGCACCAGAAGCTAAGTGAGACGCTCTTCAGCCTCAACCCGATCCAAATGGGCGCGAGGGTGTATCTACCAACGCTTGGCAGGTTCGCTCAGGTCGACCCCGTCGAAGGCGGCACCGAGAACGCCTACGTCTATCCGGCTGATCCGGTGAACGAGTTTGATCTGGATGGTCTGCGCTCGCAACGCGGAAAGCAATCGAAGAAGGCACCATCACTTTCTGAGTTGCAGAAAGGGATTTGGAAGAAGGTAACGAATGGGAATTCGCTGACCAAAGCCGAAAAACGTCTGGTGCCGGGTATCAGGCGGCTGGTCAATAGCACTACGAAGAAATTCGATCTCGAAAAGCGATCGAGGCAGACAAAAGACGCAGTCAAGAAAGGTGCCGGTGGAATAAAGGGTGGATTGAACAGGGTCTTTGGCCCTATTATAATCATGCCTAAGTCGATAATTGACGGCCTCATGTACGGAATACCGGGCCCTCCGGCGTAGCTGAAGGTTCAAGCTCGAAGGCCGACTTGATTCGGCCTTCGAGCTTGCCATGCAGTAACCTTAGATATATAGTTAGAAACATATGTTAAGGAAGATGAGCTTTAGAGGCGTAGGAGTAGATCGACCAACTCGGGACACGATGCTACTGCACCATTCTGTGCACAAAAAGACCCCGAATGCTGTTGCTGCTGTCCTGTCGGAATTGGCTAATAAAGTCGACCACCTCGGATCAATCGACTTGCAGCTCGGCTACCTTGATCCACCACTAATGGCGGACGATAACAGACGACAGGTTACCATCGAATTTGTTGCAGCGAGCGATAAGAAAAGAGTGTCGACTGGTTCGGCTGAAGTAAGCGTTAGGCTCGATGCTCAAAGCTCCGAGGTTTTCCGAACTCTATTGCGGCTTACGAAAGGTCATCAGCAGGGAAATGTTAGCCGTCTTCTACGGCTGGTGGCAGAGGAGCTGAAAGGTCATCGGAACATTATTGTCTATGATCTCTTTCTGTCGACGTACTATGACGAGGCTGTCGAACCATATGTGCAACTCGTTCTATATACATCAAGGCCAATCGCGAGGGTTGCGTAGCTTTTGGTTGATGAATTCTGGGGTGTGGTGTGACGTAGCTACATCTGGATAGGGGATGGTCCATCGTCTAGGGACGAATCGCGAGCTTGGATCCGGTCGCTGACACCCAAACGAACCCCACGCCACCTTTCGGCCACACCCAACCATCAAAGCTGAGCGAGATCGAGGGCGTTGGCGCCGATGCTGGCAGACTGCTGACACGCGGATGCTCCGCGCTCGCGATGTAATCGAGTACCTTGACGCTCTCGATCCCACAGCCGCCATAGAAGAACTCGACGTTGAGCCCTTTGGTCGGTCGGGCGACATCCAGATGCAATACGTTCCCGCGGCGACGCACCAGGGCTCGGAAGGTATAGGAAACCTGGGGGCGCACGCCCTGTTGGTCCTTCTGGTCGATGTGGACCGTATAGACCTGCATGCCGGTGCGCGCCGTCTGTCGAATCTTCTGCTCGACACCATCGACGGAGAACTGCACCAGCTCGAAGGCATCCTGCGAGCCGCCGTTGAGGCCAGCGGCGGGCTTAAAGAGCCAAGTCGTCGTGGATGTGGGATCGCGCAGCAGCTTGCGATACTCGTCCTCGTCGGACACGCAGGAGAAGCGCATCACCGAACTCGGCGCGTCAACGTTATATTGCCAACGGATCGTTGCCATGAACATCTCGCCATCGAGTGAGGGCGGGCCTTCGTTCCACGGCGCCAGGGAGACGGACACATGCGCGTCGTAGTTCCGACTGCGGGCTCGCACCACCTGCTGGCGAAGGTCGGCGTAGACGTCATCGGCAAGCTGCTGGTCGCCAAGCCGAAGTCCAAGGCAGTTGCGGATGATCCGGTCCAGCGTTTCCGACGAAGCCACGTTCGTCAGCGACTCTGGCCTGAAGGCGAGCGCATCAACAACGGCGTCGACGAACGCCGGCGCTCCATTTTGGATGAGCCGCTCCTGCTCCTGGCGACTGTGCTCCTGGGCGTCCTTCCAGGCCACGAACTGAACGTAGATCGCCACCATACCAGTAAAGAGCAACCCCGAGCCAAACTCCGCGGCCGGCAGGCGCCGCAACCAACTCCAGTCCGGCAACGGCTCCGACCAGCTGGCCAACACCAACAGGCCGACGCCGATTGCGATGCAGATGACCGCGAGGAGCGTGAGCTTGGTCTTGTAGAGCCGGTAGAAAGGCGAACTCATATACAAGATCAAGTATAGCAGCCTACGCAAGTCCGAAAGGGTCGCTCGCGCGACCAGGCCCCGAACTGGGGGAATGGTTCGGGGCCTGGCTTTTCCGGCGGAGGATCTAGCGGGAGAGAAGGGCTACTTGCCGCTGCCGATCGGGCTGCCGCCACCGCCGCCATTGCGAGTGCTGCTCACGCTCATCACCTCCTTTCGGTGCTGCGGAATCCATGAGAGGTGGAATGCTTAACATAATCAACAAGATGTTTAGACAGTAGTTGAAAAGACAGTAGATGAGTTGTCTCTGGATTCAAAGGCAGTAGACGTATGAGCTTGGTTTGTTATGACAAAACAGCCCAGCTCAGCCGCCAAGAAGGTTCCGAAACCCGAACCCGAAAAGCTTTTCGGCCAACGGGTCCGCGCTCGTCGAACAGAGCTCGGAATCACCCAGGAGTCCCTTGCCGACATCTGCCAACTGCACTGGTCGTACGTCAGCTCGGTCGAACGCGGCGTACACAACCTCACGTTGCAGAACATCTTGATCCTGGCGGAAGGCCTTGGCGTCGATCCTGGCGAGCTCGTGCAGGGGCTGCCGGCTCCGAGCCCGGAGCACCGGAAGCGGACTCGAACGCGTTCTCGAGGCCGCGCTTGACCGATACCGCGGTGCTACGCGCGCGCAAAGCTTCGCCCAGCACCTCGTCGGCCTCGCCACCCCGTCCGTAGGTGAAGATGCCAACATGGAGTTGGTTAGCATGCAGTGGCTCGCGTTGATGCCTCACGGAGCGAGCAGGATCGGGCAACGAATCCAGAACGACGTTGGGCCTTCCGCGGGCGGCTTCAAGCTGGGTCATTGGGTCGCACCTCGTTTGTGTGAACGGACAGATCGGTCTTGCGGAAGAAGCGGAGGAGCCGCCGGGGCTCGGGGACTGGCCATCCTCAGGCCAGCTGCCAGACAGACCGCCGTGGCATTGCGCAGCGGCTGGCACGGCCACGTCGCTTGACAGCAACGACAAGGCATACTCGCGCTGCCTTGGTGCCGAGCCACGATCTCGCCGGCCGTCCGCACCGTCGCGCTCTCCGGGTCGAAGATGAGCTTCACCGGTGTTCACCCGCCTCAGCCGCTTCGAGCAGGTCGAACAGATCTGCCAGCTGCCAGTCGAGCGCCTTGAGCACGCCGATGGCCCACTGCGCGGCCGCACAGGGAAAGCGACCATGGCAGTTGCGACACACCACACCGTGCGGCCAACTCTGCGGCACGTGCACCGTCGCGACCCACCGCGCCTGCTGGGCCTCCTGATCGTACGGGCTCGCCGCGTTGGGTTGATCGCCCCCGTTCGTCGCGCACACTTCCCAGGCGCTACGAACGTGATCTACCTTCACGCTCAGATAGCCGGTCATCGTCAGACCTCCACCGCGTTCCGTTGGTGGCACCCGGCCGGACGGAGACAATTATGATCGCGGCCGACCGGGGCTCGTCGGCAGGGACGCGAGCCTTGCGGAGGCTTACGTTCCACACCAGGGATGACCGTAGATTTGGAACGACCGACGACGAGGCATCAGCTGTGACGGACACAGCTGGTGTACCGCCGATGTTCAGCGACGATTAATCTGTCAGGTTTGCCGCAGCGACCAAGGGGCGAAGGTCTGTTTCGAGAGCGGGTTTCGCCCGAGCCTTGATGTGCCGCAACGTCTCCCGAGCCACCGAGCTGTAACGAAACTCCTCCGGCGACTCGCGGTGCATGCGCTGCAACATGTGAATGGCGGCAACGTCGTTGCGGGCCAACACGTAGCAGCGCGCGGCGTCCAGATGGAAGGTCAGCCGCCGCTCCACGGCCGGGGCTCGGTCGATCGGGAGCTGCTCGGCAACAGCAAGCGCTTCGCCAACGCGGCCGAGGTCAATGGTGGTGGACATCCGGTGCAGGGCCACGTTAGTTGGCCCGAATACCATCCGGAAGTGGTTGGTCTCGCCCGTCTTGGCTGCCACTCGCGCTGCCACCTCTAGCAGCCGACCGACCTCACTACGGTCGTCCTGCTGGGCTGCGACAGTGGCACCGAGCAGATGCAGGCCGCCAAAGACCGCCAAGCGGGCCGCCGAGGGCTGCGCCAACCGCGGGGTGAGGTCATCGATGGCCTGCCGAATGACCTCGCGGGCGTGCCCGACCTTGCCCTGGGCTGAGAGAATCATGGCCAGGTTCCAGGCCGCGGCCGCCGCCATGTCCGGGTCATCAGCGTCGAGTGCGCACGCCACAGCTCGGTCCGCGGCCAGCAGCGACAGCTCGTACTCACCAACCCGCTTCGTCCAGGTCCGCGTCAGTTGGTAGAGCGTGCTGGCCAACCGGAGTGTTCGCCGACGGTCGTGCTCGGTCGCCTGGCGGACAGCAGCTTGGGTGCGATCGATTAGCCCGGGTAGCTGGGCGCCGACGGCGTTGTAGCGAAAGGCCGAGGGTTGCTGCCAGCTTTGCCAAGCGCGCTCGATGTCCTGGGCCAAGGCATCGAGGTGCGGTGGTTGGTTTCCGCTGCGTGTTCGAGCCATCAGCGCAGAGTGGACAGCGTCAACCGAGGGGTGCGTATGGCGGCCTGGAGGCGCCACGGTCAGCGGTACGCCGGTCAGCTCGCGCAGATCCCTGATCTTGAGTGCTTGCGCGAAGTGGATCAGTTGGGAGAAGCGCGTGACCAGACGGTCGCCGGATTCGATCTTCTTCATCATGGAGAGGGAGATGCCGACGAGGCCCGCGAGCTCGGCCTGCGTCAGGCCGCGCCGGGCGCGATGAGCAGCGATGCGCTGCCCGATGGCCCACTCGTCGATTTCCATACCAGTCCAATCACCTGCGACATGCTGGCATCCAGCAACATCAGTTTACGCCTGGTTGGCATACTCGGGCGGTGACTACTGCCGCGACCGACGCCTGCTTGGTGCTCTGGGACATCGACCACACCTTGATCGAAACGCGGGGAGTCGGTGGCCGGCTCTACCGGCAGGCTTTCCAAAACGTGACCGGTGTGGTGGTCACGCAGGAAGCGGAGATCACCGGCCGCACCGAACACGCCATCTTTGACGCGACGCTGCGCTTACACGGACTTGAACCGACCGAGCACCTTCGCGCGGGATACGCCGTCGAGTTAGCCAGGCTGTACAACGAGCACCGTGAGCAGCTTGTGGCGGTTGGTCGCGCGTTGCCCGGGGCCAAGGCGGCGCTTGCCGCGCTTGCCCAGGAACCCGGCATAGTCCAAACCGTACTCACGGGCAACCTGCGGGCTGTCGCCGAGACGAAACTCCAAGTGTTTGGGCTGGACAGGCACATCGACTTCGACATTGGGGCCTACAGCGACGACCACACCGAACGCGCCGAGCTGGTCACGATCGCGCAGCGTCGAGCCAGCGCCAGGCATGGTGTCCCCTTCGAGCGCCGCAACACCGTGATCGTGGGCGACTCGGTGCACGACCTGACGGCGGCTAGGAATGGCGGTGCGGCGTTCGTGGGCGTGGCATCAGGCGGCAAGAACGCAGGCGCGCTTCGAGCTGTTGCCACCGTCACCATCCTCAGCGATCTGACCGACACCATGCGGGTGGTGCGAGCGATCCGTGACATCTGTCGTCAATGAGCGAGCGAGATCCTCGGTGCTCGCCGGATCATCCGCGTAGCGCTGCGCAAAGCCACATCGCCTGGGCGGCAGGTTATCCCGGATGTGGCCGGCTCGGCGAAGCAATGTCTCGCCAAATGGAACCGGTGCGGGTGATTAGTATGCCAGCTCATCCACATAGACAAATAACCCATGTTGGTGGTATGCAGCGTCCGAGTATTGTTCCGCCCGTTGATCGCGGAGTTGAGCATGTCAGCACGCCGCCAGTGGAAGCCGTATCTCGTCCGGTGGTCAATCGTCCTGGTGTGCGCCATGATCAATTTTGTCGTGATATTCACGCTCAGCAAGCGAGGTATGCCCAGGCTGCTGGCGTGGCTCAAGGGCTGGGCGCTGTTCCCTGGAGCGAACGATGTCATCGACTGGTTGGGCGACCTCGGTCCCGTAAGCCTGGCGTTGGGCGCGTCAGCGGTGACGGTCAGGGTCGGCGCGTTGTGGGCTCGAAGAGCTGCGCAGGAACAAGATTCGTCGAGCGGCTTGCCCTCGGCCATGGCATCTCTCGTCCGAGCCTTTCGCGAAGGTCGCTCGTTGATGCGCCCAGGTCTGGTATGGACAACTGCTGTCGTGGCCTTTGTAGTTATCCCTATCTGGACGATCGTCCGGCTGCTGCAGAATCCTGGCAGAATTTCGCTCGATACTGTCCAGTGCTTCGTACTCGGCGGGGTCGTTATGGCTGCCTTGGCTACGCGCGCGGGACCATCGATAGAGCGGCTCATGGCGACAACAATTGGGACCATCTGGCGGTGGGGTTCGGTTGATCTACGCGGCCGTTGGCAGTCAACTTACCAGTATGTCAGTGACGGCGAAGCCCGGACGGCGGTTCAGATCATGCAGATTACTCAAATCGGACGCGTAGCCCGCGGCCGGAATATCGGGGGCAGCTCGCCGCATCGACACTCGATCAGAATGACGATTAATGGAGACTATGTCACCGGCGAATGGCGCAACATTGTACGTGGTGCGCGACATCACGGTGTATTTCAGCTGCGAATCAAGGCTAACGGACGACAGATGGTCGGGCGCTGGGTTGGGTTCGACAGCGAAGCGAATATCCAAGACGGACTATGGACGTGGGAGCGATTGTGACGGTGTGGAACCCGACGGCGGATGATCCGCCGAGCAAGGATGTGCAGGAACTGGCCGCGCATTGGTCGCCCTCTTCGGTGCTCGACGTGGGGTGCGGCACCGGTCGCAACCTTGCTCCCTTCGACCGGCCGGGGTGCGCACTCTATGGCTTCGATCGCGATCTTGACGCTGTGAAGGTTGCGCGGAGCCGTTTCGAACGGCACAAGGGTGATGCGATTTCGATCTGGCAAGCCGACTTGCGGACCTATGAGGCGGAGCAGACCTTTGACCTGGTGCTCTGTTACGGCGTACTGCACTTCTTGCTGCGCCTCGAGCGGTTGCAGGCGTATGCGAAGCTTAAGTCTTGGGTAGCTCCAGGCGGCCTCATATCGGTTGTGATGTTCAATGCAGTGACACCGATACCGGATGATCTGCGGTCTTTAATGCCGGAAGCCCCATCCGATAGCCAAGAGATCCTGACAGCTTTCGAAGAGTGGTCCATCATCCGGCATCGGTCTTACACCTATGAGGACTCACACAATGCCGGAACTACCCGCCATACCCACTCGATTGATCGGCTGCAGGCGAGGAAGCCGACGGAGGCGCCCACATGAATAGGATCATGGTCGACTGGCGGCAGCTCATCGGCCAGTCCGAGTTTCTACTCCTGGACGGTTTTCATGCGCTGAAGCATGCCATCCGCTTCGGAGCAGAAGTGCCATTGGCAATCACTGATGACAAGCCGGGAGCTCTTCGCCTCGCGAGCCAGCTGGCACCGGACATCATCCCGTTCCTCGACAAGCAGTTAGCCGAACTTGCCAGCGATGTCTTCAAGGAGCTCCTCCCGCGGGCACACCCCACTCGAGTGGCGTCAGTAGCACGCAGACCGGGCTATCGCGCATTAAGAGCGCAGCTGTATACGGAATCTCGTGGTGCTCCAATCGTCCTCCTCGACAACCCACGGAACCTTGGTAACGTTGGCGCGGTCGTCCGAATAGCTGCCGGTTTCGCTGCCGCAGGGGTCGTGACGGTCGGTGAGGTTGATCCATGGCATACGAACGTCCTGCGCGGCAGCGCAGGGCTTCACTTCGCTACGGCCGTGCTTTCAGCAGCTGCCGACGACTTACCACCTGGACCGGTTTACGCGCTGGATCCAGGTGGCACTGACATCCGCTCGCTGGCGATTCCCGATGACGCGCTCTTGGCGTTCGGATCCGAGCGACACGGTATCTCGGACATCATACGGTCGCGAGCGACACAGCTTGTTGCCATTCCCATGAGACCGAAGGTTTCGAGCTATAATCTTGCGACTAGCGTCGCGATGACCCTCTTCTGGTGGTCGTGCCAGGAAGTACTGGGTGACTAGGCTTATGTGGCTGGCTCTTTGGAGTGACGACGAGCTCTTTATATCCGGTTTGGTCGTCGAACTCCCGTGCGAAGTTAAAGCTGGTGTCGTCAACGAGCGCCACTTCTGTCGTGAGCCGAACTATGCACCCATCCGAGAGATGGCCACCGAAGACCGAGCCTGACTTATCCGAGACCGATGCGTGGAGATGGCAACCCTCCGGCGAAAGCGTTCCTTGAACCGTAATTATCTCCACATCTTCATCGAGCTCGACGAAATCCTTGGCGCCGGGCATGCGAAGCACAACTCTGGACAGCCCGCCGACGCACGTCAAGATGTAGCCTGCGCCGATGCAGTGTTGGCGAACGTAGTCTTCTATTGTCCGCTTTAGATCTTGTCCCGTAACTAACCGAAAAGCATGAGTTTGCACGATATCTCCATCTTAGCACCAAGATCGATTTTTCGATCATATTTGGCGCAGTGCTGCGATTCTAATCAGTGCCTCGCGATGTCATCATGATGACCTTGAGCATTCTAGAAGGCGGTAGCGTTTTCCCCGAATGGTTTTCGCACGCAAGAGCTGTCGGAGCTCCGATCTCATGTGATCCGCTCGGGGACGGCGGCGTGGCATAGTGCTCCGGGAAAGCTTCATCGGGCACCAGTCGTAGCGACCAGGTCGTAAGACGCGCTGCCAGTTTGCTGGCCGGATGCCTCAACTGCTTCAATCTGCCGAGCTGCTCGGGTACTTGTTTACTAAAGTGCATCGACGTTCATCGAGCAACTGAGACGTAAGCGGGGGCGTCCAAACTTGTCCGCTGGGCCGTCTGCAGATGTCTGCATACGGCAGCAGACGGCCACCACGATCTACATCACGGTCAAGAAAGCGCAGGTAGTGAGCCCGATGAGGAGGCTGCTCATCATGGTTACGCGCCGTCACGCTGCGGTTACGCCAACCCATTGACGTGCGTGCGTCTGATCGTTAGTGTTCGTGGCCCGGAACCGTCCAATCGCACCCGTACGGGGGCATCGCTAGATGGGGAGAGCGCGATGATGCGTGGTCTACGGGCGTGGGTTCACGCTGCCTTGACCTTGACGCTGACGATGGGAGCACTGTTCGGGCTCCCGCCAGCGCCGACTGTAGCCGCTGAGCCAGAACGACCCACGGATAAGTCCGTCCCAGTGACCGCCGCGTCGGCCAAGGCGGCTCCACCGCTGCCACGTGATCCGGGTGTGACCAAAGTGGATCGGGTGGTCCTGCCGAGAGGTGGCGCGGCCGAGGTCGTCGCCAACGGTGCGGTGGTGGATGTCGGTGGGCTGCCGGTGTCGGCGAAGGCTCCTGTGGGGGCGACGGATGATTTTCTGTCCGGTGCCCGGGTTCACGGCGGTGGCGTGTCGTCGTCGCTGGGGCGTTTGAAGCTGACCGTGGCGGATCCGAAGCTGGCCGAGGCGGCCGGGGTGCGGGGTGTGCTGCTGAGCGCGTCTCGCGTCGACAGCAACCCTGTCGGTGGTGGCGATATCGACCTGACGGTGGACTACACGGGCTTTGCGCAGTTGTATGGCGGCGACTTCGGCAACCGGCTGCGGTTGGTGCAGCTGCCGGCCTGCGTGTTGAGTACACCGGAAAACAGGAAATGCCAAGCGCAGCTCGAGCTGGGATCGGTCAACGCAGGCGGCAAGGTCTCGGCCCAGATTGCCTTATCGGATGCGGCGAAGCCCACCCCGATGCCCAAGGCGGGCGTAGCAAGCGCTGAGGAGCCGCCGACCCTGACCGAGGCGAGCGGCCCGGCGGTGTTCGCGGTGACCGCCGGGGCGAACTCGGACGGGGCGACGTTCGAGGCAACCTCGCTGTCACCGACTTACAGCTGGGCGGCTGGGGGTCAGGGTGGCTCGTTCACGTGGTCGTACCCGTTGAAGGTGCCGGATGGCCTGGGTGGGCCAGCGCCGGAGTTGGCGCTGTCGTATGACAGCGGTTCGGTGGACGGTAAAACGCTGGCGGCCAACGGGCAGGCCTCGTGGGTGGGCGAGGGCTGGGAGTTGCAAGCTGGCGGCTTTATCGAGCGGTCGTATCGTTCCTGTGAGCAGGATGGTGCCACATCGTCTAATGTGGCCGACTTCTGCTGGTTTTCCAGTCACAACGCCACGCTGATGCTTGGCGGCAAGTCGTTCAAGCTGATCCGGGATAACGCCACCGGCGTGTGGAAGACCGACGACGACAACGGCTGGCGAGTGGAGCAGAAGTTCGGCGGTGGTATCGGTAACGGCGACAACGACGACGAGCACTGGGTAGTCACCACCTTGGACGGCACCCAGTACTGGTTCGGCAAGCACAAGCGCTACCCCGCTGATACGCAGGTGACTAATTCGGTGCAACTGGTGCCGGTGTGGGGCAACCATGCCGGTGAGCCGTGTGCGACCTCATGGTGTATGCAGGGCTACCGCTGGAACCTGGACTATGTCCACGACACGTCCAACAATTCGATGACCTACTTCTATGCGAAGTGGCGTGGCTTCTACGGGTTCAACGGCAACTGCTGCGGTGCTCTCGAGTACGACATCTACGCGCATCTGGATCACATCGATTACGGCACCCGTGTCGGGTCGGAGTCCAACTCGCCGGCGCCGATGCAGGTGTGGTTCGTCAAAACCGATCGGTGTGTCGGTGCGTGTGCGTGGCCGTCGGATTTCGTGGACACGCCAGGTGATCTGGCTTGCTCGTCGGCGACCTCGTGCCCGAACGTGAAAAGTCCGGCGTTTTGGACTCGTTACAAGCTGTCCAATGTGTACACGCAGGTGCGCAAGGCCGATGGCACCGGTTACCGCAAGGTCAACCAGTGGGATCTGGCGCATTCATATCCGAGTACGGGCGACATTGTGAGCCCCGCTGGCGATGACACTTCACCGAACCTATGGCTGGACTCATTGACCCACACTGGTTATGCGCCCGACGGCGTTACGGCATTGGCAGAGCCGGCCATCACGTTCGGCCGTACTGATCAGATGACTAACCGTGTGGATTGGGGCGATCAGATCGCGGCACCGTATGTGCACTATCGGGTGGCGCAAGTCGATAACGGTGTGGGCGGTCGCACCATCGTCGCATACTCGGGCAACGAGTGTCTGTACGGTAACTTTAAGCCGGCACCTGCGTTCAATCCGTATCGGTGTTTCCCACAACATTACAAACCGGCGCAGTCGCCGGCCGGGTATGCATGGTTCCACAAGTTTGTCGTGCTAGCGGTCACCGAGGAGGATTTGACCGCGGCGGGGTCGCCGGCCCAGACGGTGTCATATACGTACAATATGGACGCTTCGACGGACTCCTCGTTGTGGGGGCACGATTTCAACGAGACCACCGTGCTGGATTACCGGTCGTGGTCGGTATGGAAGGGCTACAGCCATGTGACCACCAGGCATGGCCCGGTTGCTGGTCCTCGAACCGTCACGCGGGCGTTGTTCCACCGAGGGATGGACGGTGATTCGGTGGCCACGACCGACAATCAGGCGATGGTGTGGGAGGGCCGCCGGGCGCAGGTGTCGGTGCCGATCGGCACGCCGGGGCAGTCGGCAACGGTCGGCGGCAGCGGCGGCCGGTGTATGGAGGTATCTTGGGCCGACACGGCGGCTGGTACGCCGGTGAGGTTGTGGGACTGCCACGGCGCCGAATGGCAGCAGTGGCGGTACACGCTGCAGCCGGGGGCGTATCAGCTGACATTGTCCAGCCCGCATTCGGGGCGGTGTCTACAGCCATCCGGCACGAGCGCTGGTGCCGTGCTGCAGATCGCCGACTGCACGTCGAGCAATCTGCAGAAGTGGCGGTTCACCCCGGAAGGTGCGCTGTCTAATGTGGCCACCGGCCTATGCGCCGATATCCAGAACTGGGGTGTGGCCGCTGGCAGCCCGATTCAGCTCTACACGTGCACGGCCACGTTCAACCAGATTTGGATGCCACGGGTGGATGGCACCCTGCTCTCTCCGCAGTCACGCCGCTGCCTGGATGTATTTAACGGCAATAACGCCAACGGGACGAAGGTGCAATCGTGGACGTGTAACGGGCACGCGGCGCAGTCGTGGCAGTACCAGCCTTCCGGATCGTCGATGCGCAACGTGCACACCAACAAGTGTTTGGATGTGGCCGGTTCCGGTACCGCGAACGGCACGCTGGTGCAGTTGTACGACTGTAACAACAGCCCGGCGCAGATCTGGGTGCCACAGGCTGATGGAAAGCTGCTGAATCCGAACTCCGGCAAGTGTTTGGACGCCAACAATCCGCCGGCGCACGGCGTGCAGCTGCACCTTTGGGACTGCATATCGGACGCGCCGCCCCAGCAGCGGTGGAGCCATCTGATCGTCGACTCCGAAGCATTGGCCGGCCAGCCACGGGAACAGTTCACCCTGGACGGTAACAATGTGCTAGCTTCGACGGTCACGAACTATACGGTGACGCACACCGGCACACGCCCGAAGCCGATCGTCGGCGGGCAGGACCTGAAGTCGTACATGGCCCGCGCCACCGATGTGAAGGCCCGCACCTGGATCGCCGCCACCGGCAACTGGCGATGGACCAATGCAATAACCAGTTACGACGCCTACGGTCTGCCCACCGAGACGCTCGACCACGGCGACACCTCGACCACCAACGATGATGTGTGCACCCAGACCGGCTACTCCCGTAACACCAGCCTGCACCTGATCAGTCTGATCTCCTGGGAGCGGGCGCTGACACACTGCACCCAGAACCCAGCAGACGCCGACTTCCTATCCGGAAGCTATCGCTACTACGACAACGACACCACCGGGACTGTATCCCCCATCAAAGGCCTGCTGACCAAGACCAACGTGTTGGCCTCGGTCACCGGCGGGGTGCGAACCTGGATACAAGAGTCACGCACCATCTACGACAGCAACGGCCGAGTGACCGAATCCTACGATGCGCTCGACCGCAAAACCACGACCGCCTACACACCGGCGTCCGGGGCGCCGGTCACCTCGACGGCGGTGACCGGCCCGATGGGCACCGGCTGGACGGTCGCCACCGACATCGAACCGGGTCATGGTGTGCCGACCAAAGTCATTGACATGAACGGCAAAGCCACCACGAGCCAGTACGATCCGCTGGGCAGGTTGACCAAAGTGTGGCGCGACAACCGCACCACCGCCATGACACCCCACCAGCAGTACACCTACAACTTGTCGACCAGCCAGAGATGGATACACACCCAGCAACTGGGGCCCAACGGCAACCAGATCTCGTCCTATCAGATCTTTGACGGCAGGCTACGGCCTCGGCAGACTCAAACCGTCACCGAGGATGGCAAACGCACCATCACCGACACCATGTACGACGGCCGCGGGCTGGTGGCCAAAGAAACGTCGTTCTACAACAACGCATCCGGCCCCACCTCGACCCTGGTCAATTTCGCTGATGTGGATGCGGACCGGCAGACCCGCTATGTCTACGACGGTCTGGCGCGGCCCACCAAAAAGCAGCTGTTCAAGAACAACACGCTGCAGTTCGAGTCGACCACGGTGTACGACGGCGACCGCACGGGCGTGATCCCGCCTCAGGGCGGCACCGTCACTCAGGACATCGTGGATGCCCGTGGTCGTGTGGTGGAGAAGCGGCAATACCAGTCACCGACCAGCCTGTCCGGGGCCTTCGTCAAGACTATCTACGGCTACGACCGGCGGGGCCAGCTGACCTCGGTCAATGATCCGGCGAACAACACCTGGAGCTACGAATACGACCTGCTCGGCCGCAAGTTCAAGTCGATCGACCCGGACGCCGGCACCAGCGAGACGAGATACGATGTAGCCGGCCAGGTGACCTCCACCAAGGATGCTCGTGGCCAGGAGCTGCACTACGAATACGACCTGCTCGGCCGCAAAATCAAGCAACGCGACGGATCGGCGACCGGCCCGGTGATGGCCGGCTGGACCTACGACACCAATGCCAAAGGTCAACTCGCGATCGCGACCCGCCATGCCGGTACCGGCGGTTCCGACCTCTACAAGACGCGGATCACCGCCCGCGATGATGGCTACCGACCGCTGCACGTTGAGGTGGAGATCCCTAACAGCACGGTCAACGGCGCCCTGGCCGGCACGTACGCGTGGGACTACACGTACAAGCCCAACGGCGCCCCTGCTACCGCGGTGCTGCCAGCAGCGGGTGGCCTGCTGGCGGAGACGCTCACCCACACCTACGACAACCACGGCTACGCCCAGACCCTGACCAGCACCTGGACCGGCGGCAGCCAGACCTACATCGCAAACAGCAACTACACCTTCGATGGTCTGGTCGCCTTCCGCGAACTCGGCGGCTCCGGCAGGCGGTTGCACCAATACCATGCCTACGATCCGGCCACTCGACGGTTGACGGAAACCCAGCTGTACCCCGAAAACACCGGTTCACCCGGCAACTTCCAACCTCCCACGATCGACAGCTACAGCTATGACCCAGCCGGCAACATCACGTCCATCGCGGGCAGGACCGACGGCAGCGTCGACCAGACCGAATGCTTCCGCTACGACCACCTGCGCCGGTTGACCACAGCCTGGACCCAACCCGCCCTCGGCTCCGGCTGCACTACCCCTCAGAAGACCGGCGCTGACCCGTACTGGCGGGAATGGACCTTCGACACCATCGGCAACCGGCTGACCCAAACCGACAAGAACCCCACCGGCGGGGACACCACCTGGACCTACACCGTCGGCGCCGCGGGCGGCGTCAAACCCCACCAAGTCAAGCAGGTGACCGCTTCGGGCCCGCTGGCCGGCACACCGACTCGCACCTACAGCTACGACAACGCCGGCAACACGTTGACCGCCACCGGTCCCACCGGCGCGGCGCAAAACCTCGGCTGGGACAAGGAAGGCCACCTGGCCACGGTGACCGAAGCCGGTACCCCGACCGCCGAATACCTTTACGACACCGACGGTAAGCGGCTCATTGCCCGCACACCGTCGAAAACCACGCTGTACTTGCCTGATGGTACGGAGCTCGAACTGGCCTCCGGCGGCGGCTCACCCCTGGGCACCCGCTACTACAACGGCGTCGCCGTGCGCGACCCATCCGGTCTCAGGTGGACGATCACCAACCACCAAAACACCAGTGTCACGCAAATCGACGCCATCACCCTGGCGGCGACGCGGCGGCGGATGATGCCCTACGGCGAAGACCGCGGCGCCCAACCAGGCGGCTGGATGGGCACCAAAGGCTACGTCGGCGGCACCAAAGACAACACCGGCTACACCCACCTCGGCGCCCGCGAATACGATTCAACATTGGGCCGGTTCATCTCCGCTGATCCCATCATGGACCTCACTAACCCACAACAATGGCACGCCTATACCTACAGCAACAATAGCCCTGTCACCTACTCCGACCCCGACGGTCTGCGGCTCAAGGAGGAGAAGTCAGGCGGCGTGCCGTGGAGCGGCACTGGCAAACACCTGAACCCCAAACCGAAGAAGAACAGCTGGGGATACGGCTTTGTCAAGTCGGGTCGCGACTTCCTCGGAGAAATGATCTTCTACAGTAGCGGGGCCGGTCTGTTCGCCACGGTGTACGAAACCGGCAAGAGATGGGTCGACGAATCTAACGCCCGAAACGCCCAAGGCCGCGGACTATGGGGAGCAGTCGAAGACTACTGGAATCAGCCGTGGATGCTCGGCGGCCTGTACAACCTGGTTAAGGATCTTGGCGGCCTGGCCAATACGGCGATCAACGCCGACAGCGCTGAGGTCAGCGGGGGAGCGACCGCGACATTGCTTGGTAGCATCGCCGCGCTAACCTTGGGAGGGTCAAGGCTCAAGCTTCCCAAGGCATCCACGCCGACTATCGGTTCCGGCAACGCATATTCGGTCGCCTACGAGATGCAGCTTCCGACTACTGCTTATCCAGGTAGGTCACGAGGCCATCATTTCCAAGAGGCAAACCGTGATCTCGCCGCAAAAATGGACGCTGATCCCGCATTTGGGCAGCTGATGGACGATATGGTTCCGGGGATTCGAGACGCGATCGTTGGTCCGCGAGGTGGGATCTCCCGTCAGTCGCCGACAACACTTGGTTGGACCTGGCATCACGCAACCGATGTTGGCAAAATGCAGTTGGTTCCCACGGTTCAACATAAGGCACGTGGTGTGCTTCAATCTCTATTCCATCCTGGAGGCGTCGGTGGATACTCGATCTGGGGATGACCAACATCCGAGTCGGCTGGGCGTGCTGGTAGACAGCATCGATGACATATCGGACGAGCTAGTAGTTTTCGTCGCCGAAGGTTCAGAGGTCAACGCCTCCTCACCCATTAAGCTCGTCGATGAGGATGAGGAAGAGCCACCGCCCGGCATGCGCTACCTACTGGAAGCGTCGATAGCGAAAGAGGTTCTGCAGGTTTGGTCAGCATGGCGAGACGGTCGCATTCCAAGTCAGGACGAGGCATGCCAGGCGATCGTGCACTATGCAAAGCATGATGCGTACATTCCGGTAGAACTGGCTGCATGACGTAAGCCAGGAGCTTCGAGGACGATTCGGCGTGGCCCGCTGTAGTCAGTGACGCAGCGGGCCGCTTCTGATGTGGACGATCCTCACAAATAGGTCGCTGAATCCCTAGCGTCGGCTCTTACGCGGCTGTCAGCTCGGTCCGAATTGGGACGCACGACCGAAAGCATGAAAAGGTCTTTGGACCTCTTCTATGTACCAGGCGCTTTGAGCTTGATTTACCCTTAAACCTGTGGCCATGAACGGTGACCCATCGGTCAATGCGCAGCGAGGAGCTTTCAAGCACAGAATTGCGCCGTCGATTCCGGTACGCCGTCGCTGAGTGCCGCACCCGGGTAGAACGGTAGAGGCCCAGGTCTGATGTCATCGGGATTGGGCTCGATTGGCGCGCGGTGAAAACGCTCAACGCCTCGCCAGCCGCCGACGATCCGGAACGGTTTCTCCGCGGATCCGACCATCGCGGTTAACGGTTCGCCGGCCTCTACATAAGTGATCTTGGCACCAAACTCGTAAAGACCTTCGCAGGCGTTGACCTCGATCACAACATCGGCGGCGTCCGCGTTGGTGACGGTGAAAGAACTGCCAAACGGCGCTGTAGGAGCTCGGGGATTGCCCGGTCCAAACTCCGAAACGCCAAGATCTTCTAGCGTTCCGCGATCAAGTACCGATTGCAGCACTCGCATCTGTGAGGGGCCACCGCATCCAGGGGAGACCTCCAAACCCCCAGACTGGCTTGACATCCCGATTGGCGAACACCACTGGCTCGATACCCATGATGAGCAGTGGAGTGTTGTCCTTCGATGTCAACGTGATGAGCAGTCGACCGTGGTACCAAACCAGCGCGCCGAGCTGTTTGAGCGCCGTGGTCCGCACGTCTTCGTTGGCATCCAAACTGAGCTGAGACAATGGCCGGCTATCCGCAAGGCCAGCAACCTTGGTGGAGTGTTCACACAGCAGGCTCAGTTCAGGTGGCCATTGCCCGAGCGCGATGAGCCGGCCACCGGGTCGGATCTCTGGTGGCGACGGAACGGTCTTCGCCTCCTCGGTGGCGGGCCAAAGGAAGTCCACAACGCGGTTGCCCAGCGGCGTGACGATTGCGGTCAGCAGAAGCAACCCGATCGCCGCGGCCGCCGAGATCACTGCTGGATGCCGGAGCCACCAGGCCCGCATTCCCCGTCTACGTTGTTCTGTCCGCGGTTCCTTCCGCCCCATGACAGACCCCTGAGCTGGGAGTTTCCAAGCTCATCATCCCAGTTCATGAAGACGGCCGCAACGGGTCTGATCGCGATCTCAACGGACGATCAGAGTTGGCCTGCGGCGGTCGGGGGCGCGAACCCCACTGTCTGAAAGAGCACCCATGCCTATTCCATAACCACGAGTGCTGATACGCGCTCACCGGAGGTCTTTGGTACCAGATCTGGGCGGTGCTCGATCAGCGCCTTGAGACATCGAATGGACAGGGTAATCGCCCGTTGGCTGGCATCGTGTTGATCTGTGTGGCCGCCCTGCCCATGCACAATCAGGCTTCGCTGTTCGTAGAGCTGTGTAACCTCTTTCTTGATCGCTCTGCGCTCCTCCGGTGTTCGGCCCAACAGTCGGATGATCGCAGTCGTGACTTTGAATGTAGTCTCGATCTTGTCGCCGAAGAGCGCTTCCCATACGATGACGGCATCTATCAGGGCGTCAGCAAAATCAGTTCGCTCAGCGACCGCGCGTAGTAGGCGAGCCGGTGCCACACCAATCCGCTTCAGATCAATTTCTCGGACCCGCTCAAGCCAGATCTGCCACTGGTCCATTTCGGTGCGGGTGAGCTCAATCGGCGTCCGCGGCGCGAAACCTTGCGGACTGCGCCAGCTGGCTAGCACTCCGCCCCCCACGAACGGATCGACCAATCCGGACCAGACTGGCAGGATCACTGGAGGGTTCTCGCGAGACCAACTAAGTAAACATGCTAGCCTCACTCGAGAGATAACGTGCTCGGCATCAATCTTCGGCTTGATTTGCCAAGCAGTGATCTGGTCACTGTCGTTGCGTTGGAAGATGACCCGCGCGGGACAACGGACTTCCACGATCACGTCGCCGGCGTCAGAGATCGTGATGGTCCGATCGCTCCCATCGCCAAGTGTCGTAGTGGTCTGCTGTTCGAGAAGGCTTTGGAGCGCGCCCGGGTGGTCGCCCCATCTCGCAGCTCGAATCCGTATGGATTCCGCTTCGATGTTCTCGTCTTCCGGAAGCGTAAGGCCGGTCAAGGATGCAAGATAGACAACCTCGAAATCCCTTCCGGCACAGCCAAGTCTGACTTGATCTAGGACCGTCTCCAGGCGACGGTACAGCTCAGGTAGGGCTGGCACGCGGCTTTGTTCGAGACGTTCCTGTTCCCATGCAGCTAAGATCATGTTCCGTGCGAAGGTCGCTTCAAAGAAGCCGTCGGCTATGAAATCCAATTGCTCTACTTCGTTCGACGGTCGTGTGAAGATCAGTGTGGGGTCGGCTCTTGCGGCAAATAGGAAGGCCTTGAAGTCTGGAAGCCAATGCGCGATATTGATCGGCATTCGGTACGGGGCAGGGGGCAGCAACAACCGTGGGTAAGCCGTTCGAGCAACCACTCGGAGGGCATCGAGCACATCGTCACCGGAGGGCTGGAGATGTTCGTCTGGTCCTGAGAGCAGCTCCTTGAACTGGCCGATGACGGTCCCGTTTTCTGTTGGGGAGCAGAATAGGTCGACCTGCATTGATGACGGCTGCCTAGAACCTGCAATGATCTCGCGTAGCTGCTGGCGCAGTGCCTCCACGATCTGGTTTTGCTGTTCAGTGAGCGCAGGATCAGTACCGCCCAGCAGCCACCGCAGCATCGGCTCGCCGAGATGGTGCTGGAGGTACGGCAGGGTGGCGTCTGGCTCTGGATGTATCAGCACGGAAACTACGGTAGCCACAGATGACATCGAAGGGCAGCGGAATTCTGCGAGCGACGAAACCCATGACGCCGTTTCACCGATCCGGGAGACACGCTCTAGTTCTTTTGGTCCTCCGACGCCAGTTGAACCAACGCTTGTTGTTGCTCGACTGACGGCCAGGTTCGTCTCGGCCGTCGTTGTCTTCTACGAAGATGTCAGCGAGCGTGAGCTTATTTCGATCCATGTAGCGGTTGAGGCCAGCGGTTAGCGCTAGCGGGGCGGCGTTGGAACTCCTGGTTGGTCCACCAGCCCTATGCTCGCTCTGGGCGATTTCTCGCGCGCACCACGCCCAACCTTGCTCAGTCAGTTCATGCACGAAGAAGGGACCTTGCTTTCGTGATGCCACCAGCCCGAGTTCGTTCAAGGCCATGCGGTCGTTTCCTGAGAATTCTATTCCATAGCTCTCCCGCAATTCACGGTTGCCGACACTAGCCTTGCCGACAGTCATGAGCGTCAGCAGCGCGGCTGTCTGTCGCAACCCCAAAGACCTATGCGGCGCATCGGGGATGAAGGCTATCGGAGCCTCGCCAGGCTGCGAGCGAATGATGAGGCGCCATGCTGCGCGAGGAAGCGAATCAAGGAAGAAAAGCAAGCCAGACATCAACTTAAGAAACTTCCCCGGGCGCTCCTCAAGAATTGCACACCACTCCTCAGAACGTGTACGTGCGCGTTCGCAGCGGCCATAGCGCAACGTCGCGGCACATCGGGCAAGTCGCTGGCCAATCCAAGGGCTGATATCGGAGACCTCATTGATGAGGACACCGGCGGCAAGTGCGGCAAGTGCTGCGCCCCAATTCACCGCGCACCCCCAGGCAGCTCACCAAGGCCGGGCCACCCCGTGGGAGTCCCCCGTAGCTGGACTTGACGCACGGGACGGCGACTTGCGAGAAGTGAACCTGCCTCGACGACTGCATTAGGGGTCAGCCGGTAGACGCGTCGGCGCGGCTTACCCTCGACAGGACTGTCCTCCCAGCGTCCTGTGACCCAGCGCATGTCCTCCAGCCGGTCAAGTACGCCATACACCGTCGGACCTGTTCGACCGACGGCCTTCATCACGGCCCAACCGTGAACCTCAACGCCCTCTGAGTGCGATTGGATCAACACTTCCAGGACGTCCAGCATCGGGTCCGTCACCCGCTGTGGAAACTTCACGGGCTTATCTTACCTATGAAGAACAACCCCTCGACGTCGGCATAGACCCATCGCAACATCCAGCGGATTCCGGCCAGCTCATGCCCTGCCATCGTCGCCAGTGCGCTGTCCTCGGCTGCTCCTCGCACCCAGCCACGACGGTCGATGCCACCAGCACCACCACGCCATCGAGCGACAGCGCGGCACCGCCCGCCAACGCGGCTAGGGCCGAGCACACGAACGCTTCCGCCAAGCCGTCCTCGAACGAGACCCAGTCTGCGTCCTCTGCTAGCTGCGACCATCCACCACCGCCGACCACTACCCGCACAGCAGAAAAGAGCTCGTCATGCTGGGCCTTGATCCCAAACGACCAGATACGTGGCCGAGGTCTATGCAAACCCTGTCACGATCGGCACACGGCGAAGGTGCAACCAGGCGGGATGGAATAGATTGCGTACCTAGGTAACGTCATCAACATCGGGCCTTATCTCGGCCTTCAAGATCGGCGTCTTTGCGACGGCCTCGACCGAGTGTTGCAGCCACTGCGGTATGGCGGTCTTCGAAATGGGGTGTGACTTATCGCCTATCTCAGAGGCGGCGTGCTTCCTAACCACATCAGCTAGTTCTTCGGAAGAGCCAGCTTGGCGTGCGAGCGCAGTCCGACGCTCCTGCAAGTCCATTCGATGACGCTGCCAATCAATAATCATGCGCATTAGGCGCTGCAATATCAGGAGAGATCCACCGAGGAAGGTGAGGACCTTTACCCCGTCGCCACTGGCAAGTGCCACGATGGTTTCGAGTGGGCTTCCAAACGTTAGACGCCGAACTCTCAATAGCTCCAGGCCCGACTCGTCCTCTACCGAACCGAGAGCTTCAAACAAGGCTTCCACCTTGGGATACGAGAACCGCTCTCGATCGGCGACTGCGGCCACATTCGCCGAGTACAGCCCGAGCCACGACACGGCATTCAAAGTCAGAGACACCTCGTAAAGCGAAGGCTTCTCGCCACAGTGGAATGCCAAGTCTAGGACTGGGCTTGCGGTTCCAAGCTTCGAGTACACCGTCGTCACGTTGCGTAATCTAATCAGCTCGCGCGGACGAGGCGTTGTGCCACGCCCAGGGAGGGGCCCGTAGATCATCTTGCCTCGGAGACCGGGGGCTGAGGCCGCCGAGCCGCCGCCAAGTTTGGTGTCGCCGTAATACGCCTGTGTCCACGAAGGTCACCTATCAGCCACGCATCTGCCACCACGTGAGTACGAGGCTCACGAGTGCGCCGATCACGGCTCCGATCCACATCTGAAGCCAAGACCTTCGTATGTCGATGCGGCCGGCACGGTCGGTTCGATGGATCTTTGCGCCGCCCCTATTCCTCACACCAAAGTAGAGCGACACGCTATAAACCGGCAGAAGAAGCGCAACGGCCATTACGCCGACACGTTCGATTATCGAAACGTCCGACCAGAAGATTGTAGGGGCGAAGGCAAGCACTCCCAACGAAAAGGCCACGAAAACTAGTACATACTGATGACCGACCGGGAACCTCGTGCCACGGCGACCGACCAGGCGGGCAACATCATCTGCAAGTGAAATTGCCTTGTCAGACCTTTCCATCGCATATACAAAGGCCTGTCGCCGACGAATCTCAACAAAGACACGTGGCTTCCGCGATCCTATGATCAGACCTCCTAGCTCTTTCGATGTAGCGTTGCGAAGATCGTTGATGGAGTCGAGTTCCGCGTCATCAGCGCGGAGGAATACAGGTTTCCCGCGCTCGGAAAGTGAGCGAACGATGTCATCTAGATCGTCCAGGTAGAGACGCACGAACCCAAGGCGGAAAGCGGTAACGTGCTCCGGCAGCCAGCCAGCGTCACGCAGCGGCACCTTCTCAACGTCGCTCGGACCAGTTCCCAACCTCAACTTGACGGCCCCCGAGGAGAGCACGGCACGACCGAGGCCCAACACGCCGATGAGTGCGAATAGAACCATGCCTGCAGTTGCGACGATGCCCGTGATTGATCTAGTGAAAACTGAAGTCACAAAGACGATGAGCGTACCAACGAGAATAGCGAGTAGACCGTAATAGATGCTCGCCACAGTTGCCACAGGATGCTTTTGGCGGCAACCCTCCAAGTTCGCTCGAATCTCCTCAGCAAGTTCGACGCCCTTGGATGAACCATCGGCAACCTCGACCCGTGCACCCCCGGCGCTGAGCCAGATCGTCGTCCCGGGCGAGTCTGTCTTTATGCACAAAGCCTTTCGGTCGGCACTTGTGGCACTGTAGAGATCGGAAACCTTACTAATCTTCTTTTCCCCAGCCGTAACGTTCACGCCTTCTGCTCGCGAGGCCAACAAGTCCATCAATGAGGTCAGTTCCGAGTACCCCAGGACGAGGAAGCCCAAGCTGACTTCGACTGGCTTTGGACCGGGCGGCTTACGACGAATTGCCACGTACGCGCTCCTTTGAGAACTTCGCGGGTCAACTGTGCGAGCTGAGCCAAACCACGATAGGACTTGGTAGCAAGTTGAATTGGAATACGCAAGCGAAGGTGCGCTCTTGCGCGAAGTGCGGCAAACCCGCTGGCCAACAACGGTTCCCATGTGTTGACGATCCTGACCGACAAGCTGTGGTGCGTGGGCAGCTCGCCGCTGGCATTCGACTCTCCGCGCCACTTCGTACGGTGCAAGGCGGAGAAGGTCGAACCCGGTCATGTGCTTGCTGGCCTACCGTGAGGGGTCGGGGCGATGGCGAGGCATCGTCATCTTCGCCGTCCACATAAACGTGACGGTCCAGTACATCCGGAGAACGACACGAGACTTGCCCACCGCTTTGAAAGGGCTCACGATGGGTCGATTTGGCGCTGTCTGTCCAGACCTTCCAATATCTCCCGTGCTACAGCCATCACCTTCTGGGCGGTGGACCGCACCAATGCCAGATCGCCTCGTGCCCAGCCGATGACATAATCCGTGGTGTATGCGGTGGCATCCAAGTCCTTGGCCGCGGCCACAACGTAAGCGACGGACTGCGCCTCAACTTCGGCGGTGCCGCGATGGGCCACATAGTCATAGCCTTCCTCGGCATGCCCGCAGGCAATGTGGGCCAGCTCGTGCATCAAGACCATCGTGGTGTGAGCTTGGTCGACATCGACGCGCACGGCTACGGTGCGGCTGCTGGGCGAGGTGTAGCCGTCCAGACCATGGTTAGTACGGACAAGGTTATAACCGTGTGCGGTCACCAGCCGGGCCAACCCGTCCCACACCTCTTGGTCAGCTTCGCCGGCCAGCCGTTCAGGTAAACCAGGCACTGGTTCACCCTCCGTCTGCGAGATGTCGAAGACGTAGCTGATCTTAAAGCCCTGGACTGCCTTGCGAGCGTCGGCTGTGGCGTCTTCCGGCTCGACCTCACTGTCATGATTGGATGTGTCGGTGCCCTTCTCGTGCGCGGGCTTCATAGTTTTGACCACCGGTGCCAGGATGGCGATGCCGCGCTCACCCTTGCGTACCTGCCGGCCGAGCTGCTGCCACGTGCGATACCCGGCCACCCTGGTGGCGTCGGGGCGCTGCTGGGCAATGAGCACCTGGTTGCCGAACGAGTAGTCGTGAAACCGTGCTGCAACTTCCAGCATCCGCCGCCACGCACCAGCGTCAACCAAGGCTTCGATGGAATCCGTGATCTGTTTCTGAAGCGCCGCTACCTGTTCTGCTCGGTTCGGCTTCCGCCGTCGGCTATCGGTGTCGACTTGTTCGCTCAAGGCTACTGCGCCGACGGTTATGGGACCGAGGGCTGGTGCCAAGGACTCGTGGTCGAGCCCGCCGGGTTGTTCGGCGGTGAGCACCTGGCGTTGACCTGGCTCCATTGGCGTACTCACCGTTCCTTCCTGTTGCGCGTTTATGACCTCCATGGTTCCAATTCCTTGCTTACGTTGATGATGTAGTTCCCAGCCACCGCGCCGCACGGAGTCGGCTTGATCCGAGCAGCGCAGCTCTGCACTACTGCGGCCACCCGGTCATTCCTCTGGCCCACGATCGACAAATGGCGAACGGAAGCTCGAGCGCTGCGGCTGCCGGATTACGGCTCGGGAGAGGTTGGCATATCTTGGCTTTCTGGACTTGACGGTGCGCGCGGCGGTGTAACCCACCGCGAAGGCGGCGTCGATGAGCTCTTGGACGGTTTCGGATGGCACGTGCGGCAGCCGGGACCGGTCGAGTTGGTGTTGTGAACCCACGCCCGGTGATGGCGCAGCAGCTTCTCGCCGGCCGTGGTTCGGCTCAGGAGGCGGCCGATCTGGTGCGGCTGTTTGCCAGGCGCCGATAGGTCCGCGGTTGACGCGTTCGACGCAGTAGCGGCCGAGGGCGTGCACCCACTCCGTGAACACCGGCCGAAACCGCAAGACGTTGTTCAGCTCGTCGACGATGCGGTTATCCAAGAGGCTGCCGTTGATTGCAAAGCGATACAGCGCGCTGCGCGGGCCGGTGTGCAGATGGGCGGCAACGAGCCTGGCGGCCGCGGGCGGTATGACTCGGTTGTGCCTGGCGGCGGCGTCGACCTTTTGTTGAATGTAGTGCCGGTCGGTCGGCCCGGGAACGCGGACGGCGAAACGTTGGTCGGCTGAGTACCGTCCGCTCGGCGTGCATGGGCCGTAGTCGTCGGACCAGCCGAGGAGTACAAACGCTCCGATAGATCTCGCGGCGGCCAGACGCAGCTGGCCGAGGTTCGGCTCAATGACGACGTCGCCAATGGACAGTCGTCCAGCCGCTTGGGACACGTAGACGTAAGTTGGGCGGAGCTGGCCGCCGGTCTGCTCGGCGAAGGTATCCGGTTCACGGGCGCAGTCTTTGGCGATGACCGCGGCGATCGGCTGGTAGTTCCAGCCAAGGTAATGGTTGTTGCCTCCCTTCGGTTGTTGCATGTCGTGCATATGAAGTTGTTCTCCGCTTAGGTTTGTCTGCCTCGCCGCCAACGCTCCGTTCGTCGGCGAGATGCCCTTACGACGGAGGAAC
Organism: Allorhizocola rhizosphaerae; assembly: GCF_003426775.1. Classification (GTDB taxonomy): domain Bacteria; phylum Actinomycetota; class Actinomycetes; order Mycobacteriales; family Micromonosporaceae; genus Allorhizocola; species Allorhizocola rhizosphaerae. The sequence continues at coordinate 53,943 of NZ_QJUG01000012.1, forward strand.
CACAGCAGCTTAGTAGTCGGCGTCGAACACCCAGGTGCGGCCGTTGGGCGCCTCGACAATGTGCAGGTGCGATGCCAGTTCGCGCGCACAGTCCCGGCCGTTGAGGTGGAGGAAGGGCCGCAGCCAGCTCGGGGCGTCGGCTCCGGCTTCCTTGCTGCCGAAGGTGGCCAGCAGATGCTCGGCGTGGGCGACGGGCGACTGGAACTCGCCGTGGAATCGCTGAGAAAATTGGTCCAGCGCTTCATCGTCTTCGACACCCACGTAGGCCGCCCAGGCAGCAAAGGCCAGGCCGTGTCCCTCAATACCTTTGGCAACCTTGCTGAGCGTCCTAACGTCCGGGCACTCACCGAGCGCGAGATCCACGCCATACGGAAAGCCGCGGTAGGCGAACACAGCGCACTCCTCGGCATCGGGCTGACAGCTGTTGCGCATGATGAAGCCGATGGCGCGGTCGAGCGCCTCGACGTCCACGGCGGGATCGAGCCAGGCGCCATGGAAGTGGCCGGCATCTGAGCCGTGCAGAACACCGATTAGAATCTCGGGTCGAGGATCACGCGTCGGGTCTTCTGGACGAGGCGTTCGAACGGCTCGCTCGAAAGCTTGGTGCTCGCGCTGGATACTGTTCCACTCCCAAGCGAGCGCTTCGTCTGACGGCGTTGACCAGAAACCTCGCATACCACAAGGGTTTTGGTACAGCACGACGCCGCCCGGTCCATCGACATGCCTTCTGAGACCATACCAGTCCGTCGTAGCCGGGTCGCCGAGCGACTCGTCCAGCGCGGTATGGAGGTTCTCGGGATTGGTGTCGTCAGCGGCCTGCCACGGATTCCACTCGGCGGCGTCGTCCCATGGAAAGGGATCGTTGGCTGGATCGTAAGGCTCGTAATCTGCTGTTAAATCGGTTGGAGAGCCAAGGGCTTGTTCTCCGGCAGCAGCCTGTGGTGCGATGGCGGCTTGGCCAAGAATTGCATGCGGTGGCTGGATTTCTTCGACGAGCGGGTGGCGCGCAACCTGTTCACGCATCACCGCGCCGTTGAGGTCAATTCCCTTCTGTTGATTGATCTTTTCCATACACTGTTGTCTCCGTTTATGAAGTTGTATTTGGTTGTGCGCTAACACCTGCGAGATGCCAATCCGCCTCCATGCTGTGGGTTTAATCCTTGATCTTGCACTCGAAATCGTCCATAATCGACAGTACGTATGAGTGACGACCAATTTTCCAAACTGAGTAAGCAAATAGCGGACATCGGTAGTCGGCTGGATAAAAAGATCGACGGACTGCGCGATGAAATGAACACGCGTTTCGAGCAGGTGGACCAGCGTTTCGAGCAGGTGGACCAGCGCTTCCAGGCGGTAGACAAGCGTTTCGAGCACATCGACCAGCGTTTCGAGGCGGTGGACAAACGCTTTGACATACAAGAGCAACGCTTCAAAGCCATGCTGGACGAGCGATTCAAAGAATTCGAGGAAGGCTCGTTCGACCGTCTGGCTGGTCATCTCAGTACCGAGATCGAGGGTCTCAAGGGCCAGGTAGCCTCCGTGACCAAAGAAGTCAGAAAAACAAACGACTTGGTTGACGGCCTGTACAAGCACAGGATTGAAGACGAGAAGAAACAAGCCGAGCTGGAGGGCGAGCAGAGCCGGCACCGCAAGTGGATCGGCCAGCTCGCCGATCACACCGATACCCGGCTGGCGCCGGAGATGTAAGACGGTGAGCCACCAGACCCGAACCTACCATGTAACCTTCACTGACCTGGCGCCCGTGGGTATCGCTACCTACTACCTCGGTGCTGTGCAACGGCTGCGCGACGCGCAAGAGCGGCAGATGGGTCCGGGTTCCAGGCAACGGCAGCAACCCTGGCGCTCGGGTGCACCTCGCAAGCGACTACCTCTCGCTCGCTGAGGAGCGTCTTCGTCAACTGACCCAAGACGACCGACAAAGCGCGTGAGGTCTGCGAGTGGTTGCGAACCTTGATCGATCCGTCGGCTGTCGCGATGGCTGAACGCCTGGGGCGCGAGCTGGAGCGTTCAGACGTACGGTGAAACGTCCATCTCGCGAATGGCTCTTACAACTGATCGGCCAGGCGTGCCCGGATCGTATCCAGGACATCAGGATCCACAGCAGGTCGGCCGCCGATGATCAGCTGACTTTGCTCGCCTGCCCAATCAGACCAGCGCTCAAGGACTTGTTCTTTGGTCGAACCCATGGCAGCCGCGACCTCATCGAGGCCGGCGCCGGCTTCAAAGGCCCGTTCCATGGCGATGGGTTGCCAACTGGTCCACCAGCGAATCACGGCGGAGGACAGCGCCAGCTCGGCCAGGAAGGGCTCCGGTGCTGTTTCCCGATAGTTGTGCAGTGCCTGTTCGTGTAGCTCGGTCAGCAGGGAATATGGGCTTCGCTTCACGGCCTCGGCAAAGGTCAAAGGTGGCTCCGGAGGATTGGCCTCCGGTTCCGGGATGCCCGGCGCCGTGGGCTTGTTCTGGCTGGTAATCGCGTTGCTGCCTCCTTCAGGATGGGGACTCGATGTTTCCATTGCAATGTTCCTCTATTAACGTGCTTGTTGTCGCTCCTATTCCGGTTCGGTGGGCGGGGTCGAAGGACTGAAGCGATGCTCAGGTCCGGGTTCTCCCAAAGGAATTGGTTGCGTGCGAATGGTTGTGGCATCTGCCGTGCCGTTCTTTCCGTTCCCGACCGGGAGGGCTTGCTCGCCACGCGGTGATCTTGACATAAATATTGAGGTTCATTAGTATTATTGGTAGGAGAAATGTCATGAAAACAGCCCCGGCGACCATCAGCTTCTCGGTAGACACCGCCCTCAAAGACGATCTGGACAAGATCGCCGCTGAGGAAGGTCGTTCCAAGAGCGACCTCTTCCGCGAGATGTACAACAGCTACATGTTCAAGCGGGCTTTGCGCCGCGTGCAGGACCAAGGAGTGCTGGTGGCCACCCGTTTGGGCCTTCAGACCGACGAAGACGTCTACCGCTACCTGGACAAGGGCGGTGCGGCTTAGGGTCGTCTTCGATTCCAACGTGTACGTCGCAGCGGCCCTTCGCCCTGGCGGGCACGCCGATCTGTGGTTGGACATCGCCACGACACCGAGCAGCGGTTTCGGGGTATTCGTTTCAGCCGCCATCCTTGACGAAGTCCGCGACAAGTTGGTCAACAAGTTCGGCATCCACCCCGATGACGTCCAGCGCCTCATCGAGCGCATCCAGACAATCGCCACGGTGGTCACCCCCAATGAGACACTTTCTGTCGTCGACGATCCCGACGACAACGCCATCCTGGAATGTGCGCTCGCAGCCCAGGCGCACCTTGTTGTTACGGCTGACCATGCCCTGCTGAAGCTGAATCCGTTTCGAGGTATCGGCATCGCTCATCCTCGCGAGTTACGCAGTATTTTCGCCTCGGATTTCCGGAAAGTTGGCGAAGACTCGGGGTCGTAGCCATCGCGGTCACGGGCGCGATGGCGCTTCAAGATCCGCGCCACGCTGCTAATGCTGATCTTGTACCTCTGCGCCAACGCCGGGCGCGACCATCCGGACCGGAAAGCCGTGATGAGGTCGTCTATGTCATCAGAGCCGAGGCGCGTGGTGAGCGCCCGCCTCTGAGGCGAGGCGTACGCGCTGGCAGTCGGGGGACAAGGCGTGCTGAGGTCCTCCGAGCCAAGACGGGCAGCGCATTTGCGCAGGTAGTCGACGAGCGATGGGTTTAGTTTCCGTCCAAGTGGGGGAGCCCAACGTGTCACAATACGAACCCCGGACCCCTGGTCCGGGGTTCGTATTGCTTGCGGGGATGCGGAAGTACGGCTTGATGTGGTGCCTCCCGGTAACCTGGATCTCGTGGACCAGCGCCCGGAAGAGGGCATTCTTGGCTCCGGGTGCACCTTGGTTGAGCAGTTGAACGATCTCGCCGCGCATGCCGTCAGATCTTCTTGTGTGATGTCGAGCGGCTCGGGATCGTCTTCTGCGGCCAAGGTGAGCTCTTCTCGGTGAGCTTTGAGTTGGCGTGCTCGCTCCTTTAGCTGCGCGACCCGCTCGCCGGCGGCGGCTTCGGTCATGGCCTTGTTCTCGAACGCGTTGAGGTAGCGGTCGATCTCTGCGGTGATCTCTTCCAGGTCGGTGTCGATGGCGGTGATGGTCTTCCGGCGGTCGTGTTGGGCGTCGGCAGCTTGTGCGGCGATCGAAGCGATAGCTTCTTGGATGATGTCGGTCTGGTGGTAGGTGTCGATGAGCGCGCCGAGCATCTTGTCTTCGACTTCGTCGGCGGGGAGGCGGTCGGCTGGGCAGGACTGGGGTCCGTAGCGCTGCCGGGTTAAGCAGGTGTAGTAGCGGTAGCGGCGGTTGCGTCCGGTGGCGGCGGTGCCGACGTAGTGGGCGCCGCAGTGGTCGCATTTGATTTCGCCGGTGAGGCAGTAGTCGGAGTTGGCCGAGGCGCGTTGTGAGTAGTCTTCGCTGCGCTGGTCAAGAATCCGCTGTGCATGATCGAAGACGGCGGTGTCGATGAGGGCGGGGTGGTGGTCGTCAGCGCGGTACCAGGTGCCGCGGTAGTAGATCTCGCCGAGGTAGGTGCGGTTGCGTAGGATCGCGAGCACGGTGTGGCTGGACCAGCGTTTTCCGGTACGTGTGCGGTATCCCCGCTGGTTGAGGTCTTTGGCGACCTCCTTTGCTCCCAGGCGTTTCTTGGTGAAGGTCTCGAAGATGGCTTTGACGGCCAGGTCTTCGCCTGCGGCGATCGCCAGTTTCTTGGTGTCGCGGTTGAGTTCATAGCCGTGGGGGACCTTGCCGCCGCACCATTCTCCCTTCGACGCTTTGCGTTCCAGAGCGTTGATGACTCGGTCGATGAGGATCTCACGCTCCTGGCGGCGGCGATCACCGGCGCCGCCGCCGGCGTGGACAGCGTGGCGATCAGTGGCGACAGACCACGCAGCTACACCCGGTAGCCGCCGACCTTGGCGTGCCCGAACGCCGCGCCGTGTTTGGCATGCCGGTACACCCGCCGCAGCAGCGAGTCCACATCCACGACGACCTGCTCGTCGGCGCCGGGCAACAGCGGCACCCGCCCGGCCAGCGCAGCCAGCAGATCCCGCGATGCCGCCTCCAGCTGCAGGCTGTGTCCCCAAGTGAAAAACCGCAGGAACGACCCCAACGTCGACGGCGCATACACGCCGTCAAACAGCGCCTTCATCCCGCCGTGACGCAACAGGTCCAGATCGTCGATGCAGTCCGCCCCCGCGGTCATCCCCGCCACGACCGCAGCCGCCTTGCCGCCAGGACGCGCTCCGGTCGGCAGGTCCGGGCGCACCCGCCCATCCACCAGCCCGGCAAAGTCAACCTGTTCAGCCAGCCGCATCACCGGCACCAGCCCGGCACACGACACCAAATTGAGCTCGTCGATCCGGACGACGACACCACGCGACCCATGCGATAGCCTCACCTGTGAGGTGTCCTCTCACGTTGGGTAATGGTTGTCTCAGCAACTCCCATCTTCCCAGCCCAGAGGACGCTTTTCTATCTCTGTCCACAATGGACACTAAACCGTTACCGGTGGATTCATCCCTGAGGAGCGGGGTCGGTCAAGTCCTGGTTTTGAAGGGATGTGACCGTTTCTTGATCCGGTTTCGGGCATGATGTTCTGCGCGTCGTGTCAAGTGTGGTGTCATGGCCGACCGTAGGCCCGCCCGGAGGGCTTGGCCTTGACACCAGCGAGACCGGCGCGATGCTCGGGCTATGCCGGAATCGGTATGGGGTTGGGGTGCCGCTTCTCCACTGTCCGATGTGGACATCAAGGCAAGCCGGTCCCGGTTGCCGTTCATCCCTTCGCCGTGATGGTTAACGAGCATGGAGTAGATGCGGCGGTGGCCAGGTGGGATCAATCAGACTTGGTCGACCTCGCCTTGACGGGGGTCAGAATCCACACGATCTCGCACACTGGCCACGCCGGGCTCGTGGTCACACCGGTTCCTTCGCCAGGCAACGGATCTCACCGTCACGTAGCCCCCAGAAGACCAGGGTGAGCAGTTTCCGGGCGCAGGCGACCTTGGCGACACCGGCACCGCGTGTGTCGGCCAGCCTCACCCGGGTGCCGGTCAGCGGGCAGCCCCGGATGCGCTGCACCGCTTCGGCACAGGCCCAGCGCACCAGACGGTTACCCTGCTTGGTAATCCGCCCACGGCGGACCTTGGTATCAGACTCGCGGTGCCGTGGGGTCAGCCCGGCCCAGGAACACAGCTGCTCGGGCCGGGTGAACCGGCCAACGTCGCCGATCTCCGCCACCAGGACCGCCGCCAGCACCGGGCCCACCCCTTCCAGGGCCTGGATGGCCCGGTAGCCGGGATGGCCGACCAGCCGAGCGGCGATCATCTTGGCGAACGCATCGATCTCAAAGTCGATGGCCTCGATCAGGCGGCGCAGCGAGATAATCCGGGCCGTGTACTCCTGCTCCAGCAGTAGCTGGTTGAGTAGCTCGGTACCGGCTGCGCCGAACAGATCACTCATCGGCACAGCGGTACCACACTTGGCCAGCACCGCGTGCACGCTGCACTTCAAGCCGGAACGCAACGCCACCAGCTTGGCCCGGTGACGGACCAGCTCCCGCAACGCCCGCACCGGCGGCGGAGCAATCCACGCTTCGGGCAGCCGCCCCATCCGCAGCAGATCGGCCAGATCAGCGGCGTCCCGTTCGTCGTTTTTCACCCTGCGATAGGCGAATCCCTTGACTCCCAAGGGATGTGCCAGGTGGACGGTCGCACCGTGTTCTTGTAGCAGATCCACGGCCCAGTACCATCCGTACGTCGCCTCGATCACCACCTCGGGCGCCTCGCCCATCAACGCGATCTGATGGCGAACGCCAGCGGTTCGTTGTCGACGCGGGCCTTACCCAGCAGCTCACCGGCCGGGGTCATCCGAACCAGCACCGAACGCCGCCGGTGCAAGTCAATACCCACGATCTGAGGACCACAGCAGTCTTCCATGAGGGGCCTCCTCACTGACGTGACCGACATTGACCACTTCCAGTGAACCGGGTAACACACGATCACCGGAAGCGTCACCAGGAGCGGAGGCCCCGCTCCTTCATCACATCAGGCTAAGGTCGCTGGCCGGTCCGGGTGTGCCTTCGGTGTGCACCATCGCGCCGCGCCCATGAGCTGACCGTCGTGGCCAGGAGCAAGGATGCGTCCCCCCGCGACGCACATCGGTGCGTTAGGACGATGCCAGCCGGGAAGAGGGCAGAGCCGGGCCGCGTCGCGCAGGGCGAGTCGTCAACCCGTCGACCTGTTCGGCGAGACGGGTCATGTCGAGCTTTCGACGGGCGGTGTCATCCGTCGCGTCCGTTTGTTGGGTATGGCCGGGTTCGATCTGTGGCGGAGTGCGACGTCCGGAGCAAGATAACCGTGGTGTCGGGCCACGCCACCCGGTCCGGGGTCTGACCGACGGCGCCAGGTCGGCTATCTGCTGAGTTCTCACATTGACATGCTCGCTGAATGACGTTGCTCATGCACAATTGATTGTCCGGGTACCTGGTTTCAGCATGGTGACGACCCATTTTCTGTGAGTTCTGTGTTGAAGCACGGTTGTTGGCGTGTTGTCCATTCAGGACGGTGTTTCGGCGGGATGGGCGTCGTGTATTCGCTGTTCGTGTTCGCATGGTCCGAGAGATTCCCAGGAGCCTCGACCGAATGATGCTGTGACGGGTTGTTGTGCGGGTTGGTTCGTGTTGGACGAGTATCGCATGGGTTTGTGTGGGTGGCTGTGGTTGCTGGTCTGCTGTTGCTGTCGGCCGTTCCGGGTCTTGTGTGTGGATCAGGGGTGTGGCAGTGTGCTTGTTCCGGTGTGGGTGATCGACTGCTGGGTCGGGAGCGGGGGGTAGACGGTGGGTCGCGGGTTTCGGGTGGGGTTGTCGCTGCCGGTTGTGGTGTCGTTGGTGGCTGGTTTGGTGGTGGGGTTGCCGCCGGTGCCGGTGGTGGCTGCGCCCGAGTCGCCGGGTGATGTGTCGGTGCCGGTGTCGCCGTTGCCGTCCGGCAGTACGGCGCCGGGGTCGATGCCGGTGCACACACCGCGGCCGGTGGTGTGGCCGTCGGCGGGTTCGGCGGTGTTGCAGGTGGTTTCGCCGTCGGGGCGTGCTGCTGCGGAGCCGGTGTTGGTGGGTGGTTTGCCGGTGCGTGCTGCTGCGGCGGTTGAGTCGGCGGTGGCCGACTCTGTGTCTGGGGTCATGGGTGTGACCGGTGGGGTGGAGTCGTTTGCGGGGGAGAACGCGGCGGGGGTGGTGGGGCCGCCGACGCGGGGGCCTG
>NZ_QJUG01000120.1 GCF_003426775.1 Allorhizocola rhizosphaerae
GCAAGCCGCGCCCCGATCCGTGGCGCCGCACGTCGGGCATGCACCGCGTGCGCGGGCCTCGGGCCCAGGCCAGGGTGCGCGCGCTGTGGTATGCCCGGGACGCGATCGCGATCCGGCGGGACACCGCACCGGGCCGGGTGCTCGCGGACGCGGCGATCGTCGCTGCGGCCGAGCTCGACCCGAAGACCGAGCGGGAGCTGTTGCAGCTGCCCGGTTTTGGCGGGCGCTCGGTGCGCCGGCTGGCCAAGGTGTGGCTCGACGCGCTGGCCGAGGCGCGCGCCCTGTCCGACGACCAGCTGCCGGTGCCCCAGCAGTACGAGGGGCCGCCCCCGCCGCACCGGTGGGCCGACAAAGATCCGGCCGCCGCGGAGCGATTGGCCCGCTGCCGTGAGGTCGTGACCAAGACCGCTGAGCACTACACGCTGCCACCGGAAAACCTGATCACGCCCGACTTCATCCGCCGGCTGGCGTGGGAGCCGCCGGAGGAGGTGAGCGCCGAATCGGTGACCGAGGTGCTCACGCGGTTTGGGGCACGGGCGTGGCAGTGCGAGCTGCTGGCGGCGGAGCTCGCCGAGGCCCTGCACGGTGTGGCGTAGGTCATAGTCAACCCGTTCATTACTCGCGAGTAATATCGCGGGTATGTCTACCCGCCAAATCCGCAACGTTGCCTTCGTTGACGGCGTGCGCACGCCGTTCGGCAAGGCCAACGGCGGTCTGTACAAGGACACGCGCGCCGACGACATGGTCGTGCGCTGCATCCGCGAGCTGCTGCGCCGCAATCCCCAACTGCCACCATCACGGATAGATGAGGTGGCCATCGCCGCCACCACGCAGATCGGCGATCAGGGTCTGACCATCGGCCGGACGGCGGCTCTGCTGGCGGGCCTGCCCAACACCGTCCCGGGTTACGCGATCGACCGCATGTGCGCGGGCGCGATGACCGCCGTGACGACCGTGTCCGCGAGCATCGCGATCGGCGCCTACGACGTGGCCATCGCGGGCGGCGTCGAGCACATGGGCCGGCACCCGATGGGCGAGGGCGTCGACCCCAACCCGCGGTTCCTGGCCGAGCGGCTGGTCGACCAGTCGGCGCTCGTGATGGGTTCGACCGCCGAAAACCTGCACGACCGGCTGCCGCACCTCACCAAGGAGAGGGCCGACGCGTTTGCCCTTGCCTCACAGGAGAAATACGCGAAGGCGGTCGCCCACCTGGAGCCGGACCTGGTGCCCGTCGCCGGTTTCTCTTCCGAGGGTTGGGGTCTGGCCACCGCCGATGAGGCGCCGCGCGAGACCAGCATGGAGAAGCTCGCCACGCTCAAGACGCCGTTCCGTCCACATGGGAGGGTGACGGCGGGCAACGCGGCGGGGCTCAACGACGGGGCGACGGCATGCTTGCTCGCGTCCGAGGAAGTGGCGGCCTCACTGGAGCTTCCGATCGCCATGCGGCTGGTGTCGTATGGCTTTGCGGGAGTCGAGCCGGAGGTGATGGGCGTGGGCCCGATCCCGTCGACCGAGAAGGCCCTGCGGCTGGCCGGGCTGTCCATTGAGGACATCGGGCTGTTCGAGCTCAATGAGGCGTTTGCGGTACAGGTGCTGGCGTTCCTGGACCACTTCGGCATCGCCGACGACGACCCGCGCGTGAACCCGTGGGGCGGGGCGATCGCGGTCGGGCACCCGCTGGCGTCGTCGGGCGTGCGGTTGATGACCCAGCTGGCGCGGCAGTTCGCTTTGAATAGAGGCGTGCGCTATGGGCTCACGGCGATGTGTGTGGGTATCGGCATGGGTGGCTCCGTGATCTGGGAGAACCCGAACTGGGAGGGCTTCGATGTCTGAGCTCGTGACCGCCTCGAAGCTGCGCTTCGTCAATGTCGGGCTCGGCAAGCCCGCAGCACTGATCACATTGGACAATGGGTTCGACCACACCAAGCCCAACACGTTCGGACCCGCCGGGCTTTCGTCTTTGGCGAGCGCCGTGGATGAGGCGCTGGCCGCGGAACCGGCCTTCATCGCGGTGACCGGCAAGCCGTACATCTTCTGCGTCGGTTTCGACCTGACCACGTTCAACGAAACACCGACGCGGGAGCAGGCGCTTGAGCTGGGCCGCATGGGGCATCGGGCGTTCGCTCGGCTCAGGGAGTCCACGGTGCCGACCTTCGCGTTCGTCAACGGCGCTGCCATGGGCGGCGGGTTGGAAGTCGCGCTGCACTGCCACTACCGCACGGTGTCGGGCGGTGCGGCCGCGCTCGCGCTGCCCGAGGTGCTGCTGGGCCTGATTCCGGGGTGGGGCGGGTCGCAGCTGCTGCCCAACCTGGTCGGCATCCTCCCCGCGATCCAGGTGATCGTGCAGAACCCGTTGATGCAGAACAAGATGCTCAGGCCCAAGCAGGCGCTCGAGATGGGCATGTTCGACAAGCTGTTCGAGCCGGCGGACTTCCTGGAGTCGTCACTGGGATGGGCGGCGTCTGTCGTGAGTGGACAGACTGCAGTGGACCGTCCCGAGGTGGACCGGTCGGAAATGTGGGACGCGATACTGGGATTCGCTCGTGCGGAGCTCGACAAGCGCGTGCATGGCGCGATCCCGTCGGCCAACAAGGCTTTGGAGCTCCTCGCGCTCGCCAAGGAGGGTCCCAACTTCGAGGCCGAGATTGAGGCGCTGGCCGACCTGGCCGTGTCGCCCGAGGCGCGCAACGGCCTTTATGCCTTTGATTTGGTACAGCGTCGAGCCAAGAAGCCGGTCGGAGCACCGTCACCGGGCCTGGCCGCCGAGGTCACCAAGGTGGGCATCGTGGGCGCGGGTCTGATGGCCGCGCAGATCGGGCTTCTTTTCCTGCGCAAGCTTGAGGTGCCGGTCGTGCTCACCGATCTCGACCAGGAGCGGGTCGACAAGGGACTGTCCTATGTGCACGCTGAAATCGACAAGCTGGTGTCGAAGAAGCGCCTCTCCGCTGGTAAAGCGGCCAAGCTGCGCCGGCTGGTGTCCGGTTCAGTCTCCAAGGACGCCTTCGCCGACGCCGAACTCGTGATCGAGGCCGTGTTCGAGGAGATGTCGGTCAAGAAGCGGGTGTGGGCCGAGGTCGAGGAAATCGTGTCACCCGAGTGCATCCTGGCCACCAACACGTCTTCACTGTCCATCACCGAAATGGCGGCGGACCTGAAGCATCCGTCACGCGTTGTGGGCCTGCACTTCTTCAACCCGGTGGCCGTCATGCCGCTGCTGGAGATCGTCCGTGGCGAACGCACCGACGACGTTGCGCTCGCCACGGCCTTCGCGGTCGGCAAGAAGCTCGGCAAGAGCTGCGTGCTGGTCAAGGACGCACCCGCGTTCGTTGCCAACCGCATCTTCGCCCGCTTCCTGGGCACCATCTGGCAGTCGGTCGACGAGGGCACGCCGTTCGACGTGGCCGACCGCGCGCTCGACCCGCTAGGTTTGCCCATGCGCCCGTCGGCGTTCCTGTCGCTCGTGGGCGCGGGCGTCGCGGCCCACGTCGGGGCCATCATGCACGACGCCTATCCCGACCGGTTCCCGTTGAGCCCCAACATGTCCATCATCGCCAAATCGGGCTTGCCCATCCTGGTCGACGACGAGCCCAACCCGGCGCTCATCGAGCAGCTGCAGCAGGGCGACCGCCCGCTCACCGAGGAACAGGTCCGCGACCGCGCGCTCAAGGCCCTGGCCGAGGAGATCACCATCATGCTCCAGGAGGGCGTCGTGGCCGAGGCCGCCGACATCGACCTCTGCATGATCGTGGGCGGCGGCTGGCCGTTCCACCTCGGCGGCATCACGCCATACCTCAAGCAACACGGCTATCTCTGACCATCAGACGCTGCCCGGGATCCGTCCCGGGCAGCACGGTATTCCTTGCCGACGGGTGCCACATCCGATAGTATGCAGGAGTACTAAAAGCGGTAAGCTTCGCAGGTGAGCTTTCGCCTTGAGATGGTCAATGAGGTCCGTGACTGGCTGCATCAGCTACGGCGCACCGACCGAGCCACCGCTATCCTTGTCGGGCAAGCGATCACCGCCTTGCTCGACGAGGGTCCGGCGCTGGGACGACCACTCGTCGACCGGATCAAAGGCTCGAAGTTACACAATCTCAAAGAGCTGAGGCCCGGCTCCACAGGCATAAGCGAGGTAAGAATTCTCTTTCTCTTCGATCCGGAACGCAACGCAGTCCTGCTGGTTGCCGGGGACAAGGCTGGGCAGTGGACGGCGTGGTATCGGGATGCGATCCCCGCGGCCGAGGCCAGATACGCGATCTACCTTAAGGAGAGGCAGCAGCCATGAGCAGCACGCACAGCTATGACAGGGACAGCTTCCTCACCGAGTTCTTCCCTGGTCAGGAGGATCGTGCGGAGATCGAGGCCGGTGCCGAGCACTTTGTCAATGTCAGCCGCGCTCACCGGCTGGCCGAGATGCGCAAGCGGCTCGGCCTCTCCCAGGCCGAGGTCGCCGAGCGCATGCACGTGCGCCAGGAGCGGGTTTCCGCCATCGAGCGCGCAAAGATCACAACGAGTGAGCTTCGCACCCTCGCGGCCTACATCGAAGCCCTCGGCGGCCGCATGGAGATCATCGCCGATTTCGGTGGCGAGCGCCTCGTCGTCGGCTAAGGCACACCGCTCACACCCGGGGATGAGAGCCAGAGCGGCCATCAGGGAAGCCAGGTTTGCCCATGCGACCCCTGCGAGCGCTCAAGGCCCTGGCCGAGGAGATCACCATCATGCTCCAGGAGGGCGTCGTGGCCGAGGCCGCCGACATCGACCTCTGCATGATCGTGGGCGGCGGCTGGCCGTTCCACCTCGGCAGCATCACGCCACACCTCAGGCAGCACGGCTACCTGTAGCCCATCCCGGCGCTGCCCCGGACCACCCTTCCGGGGCAGCGCCCCCTCTCAGCCCACGCAAGAAACGGGCTGGATCGATGTCGGATCCGTGACAGAGGAGGGTCGGTGGCCGAGACATTCTCAGACGCTGCCCCGCGGCACCACCCATCTGGTTCTGGCCCCCAGAGCGGCACCGATCCGCTCATAGTCGCTGTCATAGTGCAGAAGCACGGCCCCGTGCGCAGCGGCGGTGGCGGCGGCGAAGAGGTCCACAATGGACGTGCGGTGCCGACCCGTGGCGGCCAAGCGTTCCTGGGCGTCAAGCGCGGCCCGTTCGATGGCATCGTCGGAGTTGAGCAGGATCATCCCGCCCATCAAGAGACGCAGGGCCTGGTATTCCGCCGCGTTCCGGGCGCTGTAGCAAACCTCTGCGGTGATCAGCGGACACGTGCCGAGCTCGGCCGTCCCGCGCAGGTCGGCCAGGGCCGTCTTGACCGGTGGCAAGTCGCGCCGCGCCATGACCGATGTGTCAACGAGGTAGATGGTGAACGGGTATCTGATCGCCGCCATCAATCAACTTCCATGCCATGTTCTCGGTAGTGCTCTTCGGGTCGCTCGATGACCGGGATGCCCTCCGTGGCCTCGAAGGCCCGGTCCAGCCGTCGGCGGCGCAACACGTCGCGGAGTGCGGCGTTGACCGCGTCCGTCTTGGTGCGGAACCCGAGGATGCCCATAACCTCCAGACAAGCCTCTTCATCCAGGTTTATGACTGTCCGCATGGCGCCCCCTAGATATCAAGATCTGAACTAGATGATATCACGCTTCGACGGCTTGCCAGGGCGACGATGCGAGAACCGTTGATGCCGCCCGGAAACCGTGACGGGCGGCATCCCCTTCACGCGTCGGTGGGCAGCACCTCGACCACCCAATCGTCGTCGATCTTCGATGGCACAAGGTCAAGCTCAGCGGCGACTCCTACAAATACCGTGATATCCGGCTTTGCCTACAAAAATTGGCTAGTCGCGCCCTTTACCCAGCTAGGGAGGCTGCCATCGTGGCGGACTTGGAATTGGAAGCACAGAACCCCGCCGAGAAGACGACCGAGTTGGTTGCGACACCGCACGACCTCGGCCCGAACAAGCTCATGGACTTCGACGGCGGCAACATCCTTGAGGTGAAGCCGGGCACCACACTGCTGAATGGCAAATCGTCCAACTTCAGCGGAATCTTCGCCATGGGCATGGGAACAGGCAGCGGCGTTCTCGGTGTCGGCTCGGTCGGCATCGGCCGACCCTTCACAACTGAAGGTCCCGGGCAAGATGGGTGACCTACTTGTGCTGCTCCATCGGCGGCAAGGGGAGAACGAGGAGACACCCGTTGCCAGCCTTTGGTTCTGCATGCAGGAGGGTGCTTCCGGCCTTAGCGGATGGAAGCAGCTCGCGTAGTCTCGTTCACCCAGGCCCCTGCTGCGCGATCAGGCGGGACAGGCCGTCGCGGGTGGCGACGACGGTGAGTTTGTCGCGCGTGCGAACGCGGCGGGTCAGAGGCGGCTTCCAGAGTGGGCGGGGCTCACCGAACTCGGTGACCGCGATGACGCGCACGCTGCCGGGCTCGTCGACGGCCGCGACCGTCGTGCCCTCCAGCGGGGAGCCGGGCGGCACGAACACCTCGGCGAGCAGGAGCACCCGGCGCTCCACCGCGATGGTCCCGATCACCTCGCGCTCCATGAGCGCCTCGGCGAACGCGGGCGCGGCCAGGTAGGACACGCTGCGCGACAGCGGCAGGTTGAGGATGCGCCGGGCCCGTGCGGCCAGGTCGCCGTCGAACACGCGCAGCACGACGTGCAGGTGCTCCTGCAGATTGCGCCCGTGCAGCGCGACCTCCAAATTGGACACGTCGTTGTTGGACACCGCCATCAGCGCCCGGCAGCGGTCGACTCCGGCCGTGCGCAGGGTGGTCACCCGGCTCGGGTCGCCGATGATGAGCGGGATCTGCAGCTCGCGCGCCACCGGCACCCCGCGGGCCTGCTCGTCCGGCGCGATGGCCACGGTCTTCACGCCCCGGTGGTGCAGCAACCGCAGCACGCGCGTGCCGACCCCGCCCAGCCCCACGACCACCACGTGGTCGGACTGTGGCAAGCGCAGCCGCACCTGCGCGACCGCCAGCCGCGCCCGCACCATGCCCTCGACCACGAGCGCCGTGACCAGCGGGATGAACGCCAGCCCGGCGACGCCGAGCACCAGTTGCCACACCTGCTGGCCCCGGCTGAACTCGGGCGTGGTCTGCAACCCGCCCAGCGCCGTGACCACCGCGAGGTAGAAGCCGTCCCATATGGACAGTCCTCGGCTCGCGCCCAGTATCGCCCCCGCCACCACCATCACGCCGAGCACGACCGACACCGCGATCCGCGACTTGCGCGTGACCAGCGTGCGCAGGAACGTGACCAGAAGCCCGATCCGCGACGCCCGCTCCGCCCGCGACGGCGCGACTCGATGCGTCGACTCCAAAGCGGACCGCCTCGCCTCGGCGAGCACGAGATCGGCCGGCTCGTCCTCGGCGGGCAGCATGTGCGGCTCGCCACCAGTGCCGGCGGTGAAAGCCAGCTCGCACACGATCTCGTGCGCCGCGACCGCGTCGCGCCTCGCCACGACCAGCGTGCGCCTGCCGACCTGGACCGGCGTCGCCGCGATCTCCCCCAGCGCGGTGGCCACAAGCACCGGCGCGGCGATCTCCGAGTCGGACAGCACCTTGCAGTTGCCCAGCAGTGCCTCGATGCTGTGCCCCAAGTCGGTGTTATACATCCGCACGACCACCCGAAGCGCGGGTGCGAGCTCCCGCGCCAGCAGCGCCACATGGATGTTGCCGACGTCGTCCTGCGCGGTCAGCGCCAGCCCGGCTGCCGTGGCAAGGCCGACCTCACGCAGCGCCTGCTCGTCGATGCGCTGCCGCACCACCACCCGCACGCCCGCAAGCTCGCTGAAATCCTTGGCCGCCATGCGCTGCTGGGCGGTCATGAGCACGACCACACTCGCGCCGTAGCGCACGGACAGCTGCTCGGCCAGGCGGTAGGTCAGGCCGTCGGCGCCGTTGATGACAAAGTGATCCGACCGGGGCGAGGTCACCGCGCAATGCTACGGCCACCATCCAAACAGGAGGTTAACAACCGCATCAGCTCGGTGAGCAGCCTGCTCGACAGGAAATGCTCCTTGACCCGCTCGTGTGCCCGCTCGCCAAGCCTGCTCGCCCGCTCCCGGTCGCGCAGCAGACCCGCGGCCGCGTGGGCGAAGGCCCGGCCGTCGGTCGGGTCGGGGATGAGGATGCCGCTGCGGCCGGGCTCGATCTGATCCTGTATCCCGCCGACCCGGCTGGCCACGACCGGCCGGCGCTTCCACATCGCCTCGGCCACGACGAGCCCGAACCCCTCCGCTTGGCTCATCTGCAGCACGACGTCGGCCCGGCGCTGCAGGGCGTTGACGATCAGGTCGGTCTGGCGCATGTCGTCCATCGGAGTGCGCAGCAGATGGACGCGTGTGCGCGTTTCGGGTACCAAATCACTATGCAGGGCAACACATTCTGCATAGACCTCAGCGCCTTCCGGGTCGTCGGCCACCCCATCGGCCGATGGCCCCGCCACCAGGAGGTGCACGTCGGGATGGTCCCGCGCAATGTGCGCCGCGAACAGCTGGATCACGTCGGCGTGCCCCTTGAGCCGGTCCCACCGTCCGGTTTGGAGGATCACCGGCACACCGTCGGGGATGGACCAGTGCGCCCGCAGCAGGTCGCCGGCCTCGGTCGGGGTCAGCTCCTGGTTCTTGGGTGTGAACGGGTCGATCGCCGGCCGGATGACGTGAAGTTTCCCGGAGTCGAGCCCCTCCCACAGGTACTGTGCGCGGGAGAAGATGTAGGCGTCGGCGGGTGAGACGGTGTCGAGCAGGAACCGCCACGCCTGGCGGGTGAAGTCGTTGGGCTCGTCGGTGCCGATGTGGCAGTGCCAGATGACATGCACGCCATGGTTTTTCAGTACCGGAACCAGCCCGGCCGGCTGCGGGTCGTGCACGAACACCACATCCCCCGGGCGGATCTCGTCGAGCAGCTTGGCCGCGTTCTCGGCGATCACCCGGTCGTAGAGGGCGCGCTGCGCCTGGCCGAGCGGCCCGCTGTCGCCCGGGAAGCCGTGCAGCCAGTTGTGCAGGCGCTTGGTGACGTCAAGGAACGCGGGCTCGCTTTCGATCGCGGTCCAGCGGCAGTCGATGCCCGCCTCCTGCATGTACGGCACCAGCGCGTTCATCAGCTCGGCGACCCCGCCGCCGGTGAGCGTGGCGTTGATGTGCCACAGCGTGCGGCCGCCCATCAGTTCGCCGGCCCGGCACATCGACTCATCGAACTCGGCGAACGCGGCTGCCGGTAGCAGTGCAGCGAACCGTTGGCGCATCACGACTCCTCCACGGATGGGCTGGATGTAGCAGGTGATGTCGTCCCCGATGTTGACGAGGGCGAGGTCGGTATGGGTCTGGAAGTGGGCGTGCGAGAGGGTGACCGCGTCGGGCTCGGTGTGCCACCCCCGGTCGTCGGCGACGGTCCAATCTGGACCGTCGGGGTGGGCGCGGGCGTCTGCCCGGGAGGCGTCGGCAGCGCCGGGACCTGGCCGGGCTTCGCACCACCGAGAATGAGGATGGCCGCGATCAGCGCCACCGCTGCCAGCGCCGCCGCACCGCTGGCGTAGTAACCAGCGAGCGCCGCCATGCGCTCCCGCTTTTCCTCGGTCTGCCGGCGCCGTTCCAGCTCGGGCGTGAGCACCGTCCGGGTCGACAGCCACGACATCAGTGGGGAAGACGCGTAAACGATGCCCTGCCAAAGGAATAGACCCGCGACGAATATGGTGCCCTTCACGGCAGCACCGATCGCGCATGCCGAAAGCACCGCTGCCAGAAAGGTTTCCGCCTTCGCGGCCCGGATAGCGGTCCACACGTTCTGGCGCCCGTCGTGCTCCTTGGGCGTGCGCATGAACACGGCTTCCTTGCGCACCAGCCCGCGCAGCGTCGCCATCGCCACGGTCCACGACAGCGACAGCCAGTTGAGCAACGCGAATATCGATCGCTTGACGCCGATGCCGGTCAGGCTCCGCAGCGACCACAGCGCGCGCAGCACGCCCGAGAGCAGGAGCGCGGCCGGAAGCAGCACGAGCCCGCCCAGCAGCGGGCGGAAGAACGCGCCCTGCCCGGTGAACATCTGATAGGCCGTCACCAGCAGGACGACCGTGAAGCCGAAGTACAGCACGTCGTTGAACCACACCAGGCCCGTGCCGAACAGGTAATCGAGCTTTTGCGCCCGCGTCAGACCCGAACGGCGCCAAGGCATGAGGTCGCGCCAATGCTTGCGCACTATCTGGATACCGCCAAAACACCATCGGAAACGCTGGCTCTTCAATGCGGAGAAGGTCAGCGGCATGATCCCCCGGCCCATCGACTGTTCGATGTATACACCGGTGTAGCCCGCCTTGAGCAGGCGCAGCGAGGTTTCGGAGTCCTCGGTGATGCACCACTCGGCCCAGCCGCCCTGTTCCTCCAGCGAGCGGCGGCGCATCAGGCCCATCGTGCCCGCGAAGATGAGGGAATTGCGTTGGTTGCGCGAGGGCATCGAGGCGTGGAAGAAATAGCTGTACGCGTCGTAGCACGCGGTCAGGTAGGTGTCGCCCGCGTAGTCGCGGTAGTCCTGCGGCGTCTGGACAAACGCCACCTTCGGATCGGCGAAGTAGCCCACGGCCTTGCGGACGTACTCCGGGTCCACCTGATAGTCGGCGTCCACCACACCGATGATTTCCACGTCCGGATCGAGGTGCTCGGCCATCACCAGGTTGAGCGCGCCGGCCTTGAACCCGTCGGTCTCCACGTGCAGAAACCGCACCCGCTCGCGCGAAGCGCAATACTCCGCCACGGGTCGCCACGTTTCCGGATCGGGCGTGTTGTTGTCGACGACCAGGATCTCAAGGTTGGGATAGTCGATGCGCTCCAACGACTTGATCGTCTCGATGAGCATGTCGGCCGGCTCGTTGAACGCGGGCACCTGCAACGAAACCTTGGGCAGGTAGGCCGGATCGGGCGGCATGATCCGGCGGGTGTCGCGGGCCCGGCACAGCCGATCGCAACCCTCGAACGCGAAGTAACCCGAAATCACGAGGGCGAAGAATTCGAGCACGAGCAGCAGCAGGGACGCCAGCCGTCCCCACACCGACAAACCAGGCGCGAACGTCAGATAACCACCGAGCGCCAGATAGGAAAGCGCCGCGCCAAAGTAACTGCCCAGAAACGCCTGTCCAATCGGATTCCAGTACGGCAGCAGCGCAATCACCGGCAGGCAGGCCACACCGACCGCACCCGCCGCGACCCACGTCAGATCCTCGGGCAGCGCCCACACGCGCACCGCCACCCCCGCGCCGGCGAAACAGACCACGCCCACGACGACTACACCGAGGATGCGTGAGGCCACCCGCACATGCCTGCCCGCCAGCAACAACAGCACGGTTGACAGGAGCAGGATCGTCGTGGATGCCAAGGCGAGGGTGAACAGCACGAAACATGTCTTTCCCGCAGGTTCGGCGGCGAAAACGTCGCGGTGCTCGCCGCAGACGAACGGCTCGGCGATCTTATAGATTAGGGCCCGTGCAGAATCGATTAACCCGGGCCGTGTCGGCCCTGGCCGTCCGCCCCGGCGACACCATCCTCGAGATCGGCTGCGGCAACGGCGGCGCCGTGTCGCTGGTGTGCGAGCGGCTCGACGGCGGCAAAATTCTGGCCATCGACCGATCCGCACAAATGATCGCGCTGGCCAAGCAGCGCAACGCGGACAGCATCGCCTCCGGCAAGGCCGCGTTCCGGACCATCGACCTGATCGCGCTCAGCGTGAGCGACCGCTTCGACAAGATCTTCGCGGTCAACGTGAACACCTTCTGGCGCCGCCCGGTGCCACGGGAGCTCGAGCTCATCAAAAAACTGTTGCGCCCCAAGGGAGTGCTGCACGTGTTCTTCGAGTCGCCCGAACCGCGGGCGCAGGAGCTCGCCCGCCGGGTCGTCGCCGCGCTCGAACCCAGCGGGCTGAAGTCCACGGTCAAGCACGAGGACGGCATCCTGCTCAATATCAAGGCCCATTTGTAGCCTGCGGGCTGTGCGACGCGCCCATCAGCTTGTGCTGACACAACTTCAGGATGTGGATGAGCGTCGCTATTCACGCTTTCGCACCATCGAGGTCGAGCTGCACAGGCTGCTGGCCCGCGCTAGCCTCCACCCAAACCGGACGCGCTCGGAAGCCTTTGCCCTCACCGCATTCCTGCCCGCTGGCGACGTGCACAGCGCCGAGGAGCTGCTGCAGGATACGCTGGCCCGGGTCGCCGAACGGTGGCGCACGCTACGCGGTGGCGACCCGGAGCCCTACGTGCGCGCCGCATGCTCTACACCGGCACGCTTGATCGCTGGCGGCGGCTACGGCGCCACGGCCCAGCGAGCCGGGCCGTGGCTACCCCAGTCGGCCGGCGGGCACAGAGCCCGCCCAGCAATTCTCAGTGACCGTGTCCCACGTTTTCGGCGTTGCTGGCCGCCCTGGCCGGGAGGAGCAGGGCAGTGATGATCACGGCGACGGACAGGACCACGCCGACGATGAACGCCAGCCGCATGCCGTCGAGATTGGCGGCCGCGACGGCGACGCCCTCCGCCTTCAGTGAATCGGCTCGTACGCCCATCACGGTGATGACGAGCGCGGTGCCGAAGGCCGCTGCTACCTGCTGCAGCGTGCCCAGGATCGAGCTGCCGTGGGAGTAGAGGTGCGGGGGAACCGCGCCGAGCCCCAGGGTGAAGACCGGGGTGAAGGTCGCGGCGAGAGCCACCATCAGCACCGCGTGCAGACCGAGGAGCTGCCAGTACGGCATGGTCATCGAGACCTGGGTGAAGCCGGCGAGCGCGAGAGTGATCGCGATTGCGCCGGGGATGACCAGAACCCGGCCGCCGAACCTGTCGAACAGGCGGCCGACGGTCGGCCCGAGCAGACCCATCGCGA
This sequence comes from Allorhizocola rhizosphaerae, assembly GCF_003426775.1. Taxonomy (GTDB): domain Bacteria; phylum Actinomycetota; class Actinomycetes; order Mycobacteriales; family Micromonosporaceae; genus Allorhizocola; species Allorhizocola rhizosphaerae. Next base: position 12,867 of record NZ_QJUG01000120.1, read on the forward strand.
GGCCGCCGGGCATCACGAGCAGCCCGGTCTCCAGGGCACTGAGCCCGCGGAGGTTTTGCAGGTAGAGCGGCAACAGGATCATCGAGCCGAGCATCGCCATGAAGGCGACCGACATCAGGATCAGCGCGATGGTGTAAGTGCGGTGCTTGAATGTCCGTAGGTCCATGAGCGGCGTGCCGAGCTTCTGCAGCGACAGCTGGCGGAAGACGAAGACGGCGATGGCGGCCAGCCCGGCCAACACGATTCCGGTGGCCAGCCCGATGTTGCCGCCCTGGAACCGGCTGAGCCCGTAGACCAGGCCGCCGAAGCCGAGGGCTGCCAAAACCACGCTGAACCAGTCGATGGTGCTGACCTGCGGCTCGCCGACGTTCTTGAGCTGCTTCATGCCTCCCCAGGTGATCAGGGCTGCGATGGGGAGCACCACGGCGAACAGCAGGCGCCAGGACCCGAAGTTGAGGATCACCCCGGAGATCGCCGGACCCATCGCGGGCGCGACCGAGATGGCCAGGGTGACGTTGCCCATCACCCTGCCCCGGTCGTGCTCGGGCACCACATGCATCAGCGTGGTCATCAGCAGCGGCATCATCACAGCCGTGCCTGACGCCTGAATGATGCGGGCGCCCAGGAGCAGTTCAAAGCTCGGCGCGGCGATGGCCAACGCGGTGCCGAGCAGGAACAAACCCATCGCGGTGGCGTAGGCGCTGCGGGTGGACACCCGCTGCAGGAACCAACCGGTGATCGGGATCACCGCCGCCATGGTCAGCATGAAGGCGGTCGAAAGCCATTGCGCCGTCTGCTCAGTGATATTCAACGCGCCCATCAAGTTGGGGATCGCGTTGATCATGATCGTCTCATTGAGAATGACTATGAACGTGGCCAGCACAAGCAGCCGGATCACGGGCGGGGTGCGACCCGAGGTCGTGGTCGCGGATTTGGCAGGCGAGTCGAGTTGTTGGCTGGGCACGGTACCTCGATCGGGGTTGTGGGGCAGAAGGCGGTCATGGTCGGCGGTCTTGCTAGCAATCGTTGTCATGCCAAGACTGACGGATGCCACCGACAAAACTCATCGCAGCGATCCACACTGCAGCAAGTTCTGCCGAATATCACCCCGTTTTCACCAGCAGCGGGCTCCCCGCTCCCGAGCAGACGACGCCTACGGCAACCTTCTGACCTGCTGATTGTGGTCGGGGAGAGCCTCGATCCACCGGACATGGTGATGATTGTCACCGGTTTGGCCGAAGGCCGTGCCTGTCTGGCACGGTTGCCGTGCGGCCCGTGACTCCCGCGAGCCGAGGCCACGCAACGTCGTCAATCGCCAGCCACGGCGCAACAGCCACGGCTGTGGGCGTGAGCCCGGTGAACGCCTTCACCTCGCGGTGAAGGTGGGACTGGTCGACATAGCCGCTCTCGGCCGCAACGCCGGCGGCGGCGCGACCCGCCGCGAGGAGGTGGGCGGCGTGGTCGAACCGCACCAGTTGCGCGGCGCGTTTGGGTGTGATGCCGAGCTGCGATCGAAAGCGAGACCACAGGCGCTTGCGGCTCCAGCCGACCTCGTCGGCCAGACCCTCCACCCGCAGCCGGCCCCGGCCGGTGAGCGTCCGCCGCCACGTGTAGGCGACCTCGGGATCCACCGCTCGGCCGGCGCCCAGCCGTCGGCCCAGGATTTCCATCGCGATCATGAATCGTTCGTCCCACGACGCGGCGGCGCGCAACCTGTCCTCGGCGAAGCTCGCCGGGGAGCAGCCCGATGACGGCACTGCCGCGCGCCTGCCTGCCACGGACGTCGTAGGCGAGTCCTTCTCCCTCGCTCAGGTCGATGAGCAGTGTGACGGCGGGGTGCGGGACCATGGCGATGTCCGTGAGCGCGGGAACAACCTGGCGGAACCCGGCCACCTTTTGCGCCCAACTACCGCCCGCGACCATTGGTCGTAACGCCAATAGGGGTCAGGCGGGCCGCAGCGGCAGTGCGACGGTGACCTCCATGCCACCGCCCTGGCGCGCGACCGCGCCGACCGAACCAGCGTGCGCCTGGCACACCGCATGCACAATCGACAGCCCCAGGCCCGACCCGCGCGCGCCCGTCCGCTCCCGTCCACCCCTGCGGAACGGCTCGAACAACCCGGCCACGTCCGCCTGGTCCACCTCGAAACCCGTGTTGCCCACGACCAGCTGGGCATAATCGCCCTCGCGCCCACTGGTGATCCAGATGTGCCCGCCCAGGTGGTTGTACCGCACCGCGTTTTCAATCAGGTTGCCCGCCAACCGATCCAGCAGGCTGGGGTCGCCGATGACCGGGGCCGGGTGCAGTCGCGTCGTCACCGTCAGGTTGGTCCGGCGGATCTCACCGTCCATTGCGGACAGTGCGCCCTTGACACCGGCCGCCAGATCGACCGGTTCGGCCCGCAGACCGGTCCTTGCCTGACTTCTCGCCAGTACCAGCAACGCATCCACCAACGCGTTGGCCCGCTCGGAGGCGTCCCGCACCACGAGCCCCATCCGCCGCAGCTCCGCCGCGTCAACGTCCGGATCGGACAGTGTCACGTCCACCTCGGTCCGGATCACCGCCAGCGGCGTGCGCAACTCGTGCGAGGCGTTGGCCACGAACCGTTGCTGCGCCGAGAAGTTGGCGTCCAGCCGGTCGAGCATCGCGTCGAACGTGTCGGCGAGCTCGGCCACCTCATCGTCGGCCCCCGCATATCCGATCCGCTGGTCGAGCGTCTCCCCACCCAGTCCCTGCGCGATCGCGGTCACCTGGTGCAGTGGGCGCAACGCCCGCCCCACCAACGCATACGCCCCGAACATGCCCACCAAAGTGATCGCGAGCACCGCCAGCGACCCCTTGACCAGCAGCTCGAAGTGCGCGTTGTCGAGCAGCCGCTCCTGCCATGCCCGAGCGTTGACCTCACTGCCGTCCCGCAGCAGGACCACCGTGCCCTCGGCGAGCTCCTGCACCGGCCGCACCGCCTCGCCCACCAGCAACCACGCGAGCAGGAAGAGCATCGAGCCCGCGCCGAGCAGCAGCAGCGCGTTGAGCAGCGTCAATCGCAGCCGCAGCGTGGGGCGCAGCCTCGTCACGGTTGGATGATCCGATATCCCGCGCCGACCAGGGTCTCGATGAGCACCGGCTGCCCGAGCTTCATCCGCAGGGTGCGCATCGTGACCCGGACGATCGTCGTGAACGGGTCGGTGTTGGCATCCCACACCCGCTCAAGCAGCTCCTCGGTGGACACCACCGCGCCGCGTGCCCGCAGCAGCTCCTCCAGCACACCGAACTCCTTGTTGGTCAGCTCGATCAGCTGTCCGCCCCGCGTCACCGTCCGCTTGGCCGGATCCAATTCCAGATCATCCACTTTGAGTACCGGTGGGGTGACCGGTGTCGCCCGCCTCCCCAGCGCCTGGACCCGCGCCACCAGCTCGTCGAACGCGAACGGCTTGGGCAGGTAGTCGTCGGCGCCGAGGCGCAGCCCCTCCACCCGGTCGGCGACGCTGCCGCTGGCCGTGAGCATCAGCACCCGGGTGAGCGCGCCCGACGAGACCAGCTCGGCGCACAGCTGGTCGCCGTGCATGCCGGGCAGATCCCGGTCGAGCACGACGACGTCGTAGCGCGTAATGAAGGCCATCTCGTGCCCAGTGTTGCCGTCGTATGCAACATCCACGGCCAGGCCCTGCCGGCGCAGCCCGCGGGCGATGGCGTCGGCAAGGTGCCTCTCGTCCTCGACAACTAGCACGCGCATGGCACACAGGCTACGGCGCGAGCCGCCAGACCCCCACCCTGCCATCGGTCAGCTCACACATGAACACGTCGGGGCTCGAATGGCAGGCCTGCATGATGTGCGGCACCGACCCGAGCACCCGCGGCCCGTCCGGCCCGAGCCGCGCGAAGTACATCCGGCCCTGCTCCTGCCGCATGAGCAGGTCCCCGCCTCCGTAGTGGATCTGCCAGCCGTCCATCTCCAACCGCACGCGGCCGGTCATCGGGTCGATCAGCCCGACCGTCGGCGCGTGCCCGTTGACTTCGCCCAGGCGCACGGCGAGAATTCCGGCGGCGCTGTGCCGCAGCCACTGGTTGGCGGGCAGGCTCCACAGCGGCTGCCCGGTCTGCCGGTCGATGCCGCCCCCGGAGGGCAGCAGGTTGGGTGCCGACATCGTGGCGCAGATGACCGGGCCGCATTCCTCCATCGGCATCCACTCGGCGTTCCAGGGAAGCCGCTCCAGGGTCGAGACGTCATATGCCGTGATCTGGCCGCCCTCGCCGTGGATGAATACGCGGTCGCCCACGGCACGGATCTCGCCCGCCTCTCCAATCTTGCGGGAGCGGCGCACCTCGCCGGTGCGTAGGTCCATTTCGGACAGTGTGCCGTTGTCCGTAAGACCCCACGCGCGGCCTCCGTCCCGGTCGACTCCGATCGTCGCGAACCGGCCCGACTGCCAGCGAATCATGGGCGGATCCCCTTGGTACACCCGGATGGTGGTCCGATCCATGCTGACGAGCAGCTCATCGAGCTGCCACGTCGAGCCGTCGAGGTGCCAGCGGCGTGCGCCCGTCCTGCGATCCAGCGCGACGACCTTCACCGGCGCGAGCTGTTGCCGCCCATCCCGCCCGACGCTGAGCCCCATGGTCGAAACGAGGAAGACCTCGTGCACCGGGGCATAGCTCACGTACGCGTAATCGACGGGGTCCTCCGACCGGTAAGACCATCTCTGGGTACCGTCGAAATCAAAAGCGGAAACAGCGCCGTTGCCGGTCGCGATGACGGCGTCCGCCACCACCGTCAGGGGCAGGCCGCCGGACTCTACCCGGCCGAACAGGCCGAGCTGCTCAAGCCGCGGCCGGGACGGCGATGACCACGTGGCCAGGCTCAGCAGCAGCACGGTCACGACGGCCAGCGTGATCGCCCGCATCTGCCGATTGCCTTGCCCGCCAACGGGTTTTATCTCATCTACCCGGTCGTCATCGGACCGATCGAGATCGATGAAAACTTCAGTCGCCAATGCGCCACACACCAATCGTGCTGCGGGCGGTCCGGCACTGCAAAAGCGGGGCTATATAACGACAATTATTTGCTTCACTTGGTACCGAGCCCAGCACGCGAATCCCCGCGGCCCCGATCCGGGCGACCAGCGTCGGCCGCCCCTTGGCCCGAAACAGCGCGATCGGCGCGGCCGGGATCGGCAGCCACTCGAATCGCTCCGTGTCCAACGGCATGGTCCATCCCGCGACCTCCACGAGACGGCGCCGGGTCAGCGGCTCGACCAGCTCGATCACCCGTGTCTCCCCCGGCCAGTTCGTGTAGCCAAGGATGATCACACTGCCGTCCGGCCACGGGAGGACGGACTGCCCCTCGGACACCGACCACAGGAGCCTGCCGCTCGCCCGGTCCGCCACCCCGCCGCCGACGCCCTTGCGGAAGTCCATCACACAGTCGGCGGCGCCGCAGTTCATGCGAAGGTCCCAGCCCACGGCCGACACGTCGATCCGCTGCAACGTCTGGCGATCGAGGAAGATCTGCTCCTCAACGTGCTGCTCGTCCATTGAGCTCACGACCACCGTCAGGTGGTCGGCTGCGACATTGATGTGCGCGAAGTCGAACCCGGCCGGCAGCGGCAGCTCGCCCGATCGCCGCACCCCGCCCGCGCGCATGTCGTGCTCGACGAGGCGTCTCTCACGGTCGAGCACGAACACCGAACCGTTGGCTTGATCGAGCCCGACCGCGCGAGGCTCGATCGACTCCCACAGCATCCGCCCTTCGCCGGGCTCAAACACACGCAGGGCACTCTCCTCCCACTGCAGCAGGAAGTCTCCCACCCGGTGCAGCCAACCCCGCTGCTCCCAGCGCCATTGCCCGGTCGCGAAATCCAACGCGACCGTCCGCGCCTCGTCGCCCACGGTGGACGTCCGCAGCAGCACCAGCCCGTGCGCGGCGGACGCCTGGGGGAAGTCGTCGCCCCTTGCGGGCCAATGGATCCGCCAGCGCTCGCGCCCGTCCGGTCCGATCAGGAAGATCTGGTCGCCGTCCTGCCGCAGGAGCCCGCCTTCGACCAGCGTGAACCCGCGCTCGATGCCCGGGAAGTCGGCGATGCGCACGACCTGCGGCCGTGGCGCGGGTGCGGCCACGAGCGCCAGCACACACAGCACAAGCAGCGGCGCGACAATGGGTGCAGACAGCCTCCACTTTGGACCATTGCGGGGAGGCTCGGGCGCATCATGGTCCTCGCCGACCTCGCCGAGATCTATGAACGCCTCTCCCACGCCCCGCACGCGGTGAAGTGTAAGCCGTCCCTTCCAGCAGCAGGTCGCCTTGGACCCGCTCCGAGGGCTTTCCGAGCGCGGTGTGGCGGCCGAAGGCCGATATCTCCGAACCGGAAATGCCGAGGCGACCTGCGCCAAAAATCCCGGCTTCGCCTGAACGGAGTTGACCGGGTGACCACTGAGCAGCTCGGCCCGCGAAGCGGCCTCAGCCGCGGGTGAAGCTCACTCCCCGCCGACCTCGGCCGCTAACGGGTGAGGTCGGCGGCCTCAGCCGCGGGTGAAGCTCATTCGCCGCCGACCTCGACCGCTAACGGCGAGGTTGGCGCCCTCAGCCGCGGGTGACGCTGGTCAGCGCCGAATCCGCCGGTGTGGTCAGGCCGGAGGCCCACTTCGTGACGCGCTCGGTGACCTCCGGCACGGTGAGCCCGACCTCGGCCAGGATCTCCGCCCGCGTCCCGTGGTCGATCCACTGCGCCGGCACGCCCAGATCGCGCAGCGGCACGTCGAGCTCGTTGTCGCGCAACAGCTTGCCGATCGCGTCGCCGATGCCGCCGTTGCGCACGCCGTCCTCCATCGTGACGACCAGCTTGTGCTCGCTGGCCAGGCCGACCAGCTCGATCGGCGCCGGGCGCACCCATCGCGGGTCGACCACCGTCGCGCCGAAGCCCGCCTTGGCCAGCTCGCCCGCGACCTGCGTGGCCAGGTGGGCCAGCGCACCGACCCCGATCAGCAGCACGTCCTTGCGCTCGGTCTCGGCGAGCACGTCGACCCCGCCGATCTTGCGCACCGCGGGCAGCGCGGCCGGGACCGAACCGGTCGGGAAGCGCACCACCGTCGGCCCATCGTTGATCGCGACCGCCTCACGGAACGACGACCGCAGGGTTTCCGCGTCACGCGGGGCCGCCACGCGCAGGCCGGGCACGACACCGAGGATCGACATGTCCCAGATGCCGTAGTGGCTCGGCCCGTCGGGGCCTGTGATGCCCGCGCGGTCGAGCACGAACGTCACCGGCAGCTTGTGCAGGGCCACGTCCATGAGCACCTGGTCGAAGGCCCGGTTGAGGAACGTGGCGTAGATGGCGACCACCGGATGCATGCCCGCAAGCGCCAGCCCGGCGGCCGACGTCGTGGCGTGCTGCTCGGCGATGCCCACGTCGTAGGCGCGGTCGGGAAACGCGGCGGCGAGCTTGTCGATGCCCGTCGACTCGGGCATGGCGGCCGTGATGCCCACGATGTCGGGCCGCTCCCGGGCGACCGCCACCAGCTCGTCGGCGAACACGTTGGTCCACTTGAGACTCGGCGCGGCCAGCGGCTTGCCGGTCTCGGGGTCGAACGCGCCGGGCGCGTGCAGCCGGTCGGCCTCGTCCTGCTCGGCGGGCGCGTAGCCGTAGCCCTTCTGGGTCACCGCGTGCACGATGACCGGGCCGCCGTAACGCTTGGCGCGCAACAGGGCCGACTCCATCGCGGCCTCATCGTGCCCGTCGACCGGCCCCACGTACTTGATGCCAAGATCTTCAAACATCGCCTGGGGCGCGACCGCGTCCTTGATGCCCTTCTTGACCGCGTGCAGCGTGTCGAAGAGGGGCTTGCCGACCAGCGGCGTCTTCTCCAGCGCGTCCTTGATCAGATCCAGCACCTTCTCGTAGCCCGGGTTGAGCCGCAGCGTCGCGAGGTGATCGGCCAGCCCGCCGATGGTCGGCGCATAGGATCGACCGTTGTCATTCACGATGATCACGAGCCGGTTGTGCGTGGCCGCGATGTTGTTCAGCGCCTCCCAGCACATGCCGCCGGTGAGCGCTCCGTCGCCGACCACTGCCACGACGTGGCGCGCCTCGCCGCGCAGCGCATAGGCCTTGGCCATGCCGTCGGCGTAGGACAGTGCCGTCGAGGCATGGCAGTTTTCCACCAGGTCGTGCTCGCTTTCGGCCTGGCACGGATAGCCGGTGAGCCCACCGCGCTGCTTTAGCAGGTCGAACCCGTCCTGCCGGCCGGTCACGATCTTATGGACGTACGCCTGATGTCCGGTATCGAACAAAAAGCGGTCTGCGGGGGAATCGAACACCCGGTGCATGGCCAGCGTGAGCTCGACAACGCCCAGGTTGGGGCCGATGTGACCGCCGGTCCGCGCCACCTTGGAGATCAAGAAGTCTCGAATCTCGGCCGCGAGCAACGGGATCTGCTCGGGGGCAAGGGCCTTGAGGTCCTGCGGTTCGCGAATCGTGCTGAGCAGGGTGTACGCGCGGTCGGTCATAGCCGCAAAGTCTATCGGGCGTTTCAAGACCAGGTTTCAAGCCACCACAGGACCTACCCGGTTTGGTTACATAGCGGCGGTGGTTCAACGCTTCGCGATCAAGAACCTGGCGCTTCCAGCAGGGCCACGGTCTCGAAGTGGTGCGTCTGCGGGAACAGGTCATACGCGCGGATCCCGCCGAGCTTCCACCCCAAGTCCAGAAATGTTCGTAAATCACGGGCAAATGCGGCCGGATCACATGCGACATACGCCACGGCACGCGGCCGCGCCTCGTGGATCATCTTCACCACCCGGGCACCGACGCCCGTGCGCGGCGGATCCAGCACGACGATGTCGACCTGCCCGTGCAGCAGCGCCTCATGGCCCCGGACGTCTCGCCTCGGCCTCCCGCCGACCGCGGCGGGCTGCCGCCCCGCATGGCCCCGTCTCGCGTCCGCCAGGCCCAGCGCCCGCTCCACAGTGGACTCGATCACCGTCACGGGCAGGTCGGCCAGGCTGCGCCGCGCGGCCTCGGCCCCCTCCGGCGACGCCTCCACCAACACCGATGAGCACCCCAGCGCCGCCGAGAACAACCCTGCCCCGCCGTACAGGTCCCATGCCCGCTCATGCGGTTCGGGCCGCAGGAACTCGACCACGGTCGCGGCCAGCGTGTCGGCCGCGTCCGGGTGCACCTGCCAGAACGCGGACGCCCCGAGCTCAAACTCCCGCCCCGCCGCGCGCTCCCGGACGGCCTGCCCGGAGACGACCTGTGCGGGGCCCTCCGACGGCTTCACCACATCGATCACGTCTACGTCCGGCCACTGCCGCGCGAGCACCGGAAGCTCCTGAATGGACGGATGCGCGATCAAGCACCGGTCGATCGGCACGACCTCGTTGGACCGGTGTTTGAGCAGGCCCGCGTATCCGGCCGCGGCAACGCGGTAGCGAACCCTTGTGCGCCAACCAAACCCGTCCCCCGGCAACGCCTCCACCGACACATCGCTCCCAAGCCGGGCCAGCCGCTGCAACTGCTCACGCAGCACGGCCGTCTTCCACTCCAACTGGGCCCGTGGCGACGCGTGCTGCAGATCGCAGCCACCGCAAAGGTCGGGGCGCGCATACGGACAGGGCGCGGGCACCCGATCCGGCGACGCCTCCAGGATCTCAACCGCGTCCGCGCGCAGATAACCCTTGTGCTCCTCGGTCACCTCGGCGATCACGCGCTCGCCGGGAAGGGCGTGCCGCACGAACACGACCTGGCCCTCGTGCCGCGCCACACAATGCCCACCGTGCGCGGGCGCCCCCACCACCAGCTCCATCAGTCTTCCTCGAAATGACGGGGGCCGCGGGCCGGTACCCTCGAAAGATCACGGTCGATCCGCTCCAGATCCTTGCCTGCGCTGGAGTGCAGCTGCCACGGCACGCTGGTGACCATCACGCCCTGCTCGAACAGCAGGCGCCCCTTGATCCGCAGCGCGGACTGGTTGTGCAACAGGTTCTCCCACCACTTGCCCACCACGTACTCCGGGATGAACACGGTCACGACATCACGCGGCTTCGACTGCCGCAACGACTTCACGTAGTTGATGATCGGCCGGCTGATCTCACGGTACGGACTGTCCACCACGGTCAGTGCGACGTCGAGCCCGCGCCGGTCCCACTCCGCCTGGAGCCCGCGTGTGTCGTTGCTGTCGACGTTGACCGTGAGCGCGGTCAGCGTGTCCGGGCGAGTGGCCTTTGCATATGCCAGCGCGCGCATCGTGGGCAGGTGCACCTTGCTCACGAGCACGACCGCGTGGTTGCGCGAGGGCAGCACCGGCGCCTCATCGGTCGGGGTCAGCTCGCGCGCCACATGATCGTAGTGCCGCCGGATGCCGACCATGATCAAGTAGATCACCGCCATGGCGGCGATCGAGATCCACGCCCCGTGCGTGAACTTCGTGACCAGCACGAGGATCAGCACGAACCCGGTCATCACCGCGCCGATTCCGTTGATAACGCGCGACCGCTTCATCCGCCGGCGCACCACGGGATCACGCTCCCGCGGCAGGTGCCGGTTCCAGTGCCGCAGCATGCCGATCTGCGACAGCGTGAACGACACGAACACGCCCACGATATAGAGCTGAATCAACCGAGTCGTCTCCGCCCGGAACGCCACGATCAAGACCGCCGCGAAGAACGCGAGAAAAACGATCCCGTTGGAAAACGCCAGCCGATCCCCGCGCGTGTGCAATTGCCTTGGCAGGTACCGATCCTGCGCCAAGATGGACCCGAGCACCGGGAACCCGTTGAAAGCCGTGTTCGCCGCCAACACCAAGATCAGCGCCGTCACGGCGATGACCAGATAGAACCCCACCGGGAAGTGATCGAAAATGACGCTCGCCAACTGCGCGGTGACGGTCTGCTGCACATACCCCGCCCCCACCTGGAGCGCGGGATTCTCCACGTACTGCAGGCCCGTCTTGAGGCTCAGCATCACGATCCCGACCAGCATCGTGATCGACAGCACGCCGAGCAACAACAACGTCGTGGCCGCATTTTTCGACTTCGGCGGCTTGAACGCGGGCACCCCATTGGAGATCGCCTCGACCCCCGTCAGCGCCGCACACCCGGACGAGAACGCACGCACCATCAGGAACGCGAACCCCAGCGTCGCGCCCACGGCCAGCCCATGCTCGGGTTTCACCACCACATCCGCGCTCGGCGCCCGCAGCGTCTCACCGAGCCCGAAGATCCGCCACGACCCCCACAGGATCAACCCGACCATCGCGATCATGAACAGGTACGTGGGCACGGCGAACAGAAAGCCCGATTCCCGCACCCCGCGCAGGTTGAGCGCGGTCAGCAGCACGACAACGGTCACGGCCATGCCCATCTTGTGCTCGCCGATGAACGGGATCGCCGACCCCAGGTTCTCCACTCCCGCGCTCACCGACACGGCCACGGTCAGCACATAGTCCACAAGCAAGGCACTGGCGACGCCCAGCCCAGCCCTCGGCCCCAGGTTGACCGTCGCCACCTCGTAGTCCCCGCCACCCGATGGGTACGCGTGCACGTTCTGCCGATAGCTCGCCACCACCGTCAGCATCACGAGCACCACCGCGGCCGCGACCCAGGGCGAATACGCGAACGCGGCCGCTCCCGCGATCGAAAGCGTCAGCAGGATCTCGCCCGGCGCATACGCGACGCTCGACAGTGCGTCCGACGCGAAGATCGGCAGCGCGATCCGCTTCGGCAACAGCGTGTGGTGCAGTCGATCAGACCGAAAAGGCCGTCCTACCAGCAGTCGCTTCAGCACGGACGTCGGGTTCGCCACGTGAGCAGCCTATGATGAGCGCGATTGGTCGTGTGCCGGGAGGGCTCATCGTGCATGTAGTGATCATGGGTTGTGGCCGGGTCGGATCGACCCTCGCCCATAACCTCGAGGCGCGCGGGCACTCCGTGGCCGTCATCGACCAGGACGGCGACGCCTTCCGCCGCCTCTCGTCCGACTTCGCCGGGCTCACGGTCACCGGCATCGGTTTCGACCGCGATGTCCTGATCCAAGCGGGCATCGAGCACGCCGACGCCTTCGCGGCCGTCTCCAGCGGCGACAACTCCAACATCATCTCGGCTCGCCTGGCCCGCGAGACCTTCGGCGTCCAGCGCGTCGTGGCCCGCATCTACGACCAGCGCCGCGCGGAGGTCTACGAGCGCCTCGGCATCCCCACGGTCGCCACCGTCCGCTGGACCGCCGACCGCATCGTGCGCCATCTCGTGCCCGAGGGCCTGGCCGAGCTGTGGCGCGACCCCACAAGCACCGTCGCGATCGTCGAGACCCCATTCCACCCCGACTGGATCGGCCGCCCCCTCACCGCCCTTGAGACGGCCAC
>NZ_QJUG01000121.1 GCF_003426775.1 Allorhizocola rhizosphaerae
CGCTCGTGACGGACACGCCGTCTTTGAACACGACGATGTAGCTGTCGGGGATGGCGTTCGGGTTTTCGGCGCCTAGAATCTGGGCCGGTGGTGCAGCAGAGGCCGGGCTGCCCATGCCCAGCAGGACGGTGGCGACCGCGGTAACGATCACACCTAACGGACGTAAAATATCCATGCTCATCTATTACAGGGTCGCATCGCCACATGTCAATGCGACCCCTGCTTCAACACGCGATCCGAACTACCGGCGCCAGGTCCAGTAGTAGTGGACGTCGTAGGTGCCGTCGTGGCCCGAGAAGCGGAACACCCCACTGGACAGGGTGTCGCTGATGCTGTTCAGCGTGATCTGCGAGCTGCCCGCCTGGAGGAACACGTCATCGTAGAACGACGTGACGATCCAGTTGATCAGATCGACCCCGAACCAGCCCGCCAGCGATGCCAGGGCCTGCCGGATGAGCTGGCTCTTCACGATCGGGTCGAGCACCTGGCCGACCCATTCGGAGATCTTCTGCTGCACGGTCGCCCGCACCTGCTGCCAGATCGTGTTGAGCACGTTGGCGAACCCACCGGCGTCGACCTCCGTCAGCGACACCGTGGCGGTATACACCCCGGGATAGGTCAGCGGCAGGTCGTAGCTGCCGAACGTGTGCCCACGGTTGTAGAAGGTCCACACGGTACCGTCATCGAAGGCCTGCGGGATCTCGTACGCGTTGACCTGTACCGTTTCCCCGCCCGGCGTGACGATCACTCCGCCGAGGGCGATCTCGTCCGAACCCCACTCGGTCACGCCACTGCCGGTCTCGTCGATGCAGACCACCTTGCTGATCATGAACTTCAGGCCGGTCTTCGGCTTCGGCGAGGTCGGCGTCGGGTCGCAGTTGACGAGCTCACAGTCCGGCGGGTCACACTCGCGGCAGAGCGCGTCGCTGGCACCGCCATCGCTGCCCGGCATGGCCCTGGCCTGCGGCGCGACGAGCTTCTGCGTCTTCAGCGCGTTGCCGAGCTTCACGCCGTCGACGGGCAGCGGGCTGTCCTGATAGGCCCTCGCGAAGCCCCGGAATTCAGCGGGCGCCTGCTTGCCATATTGTCCAAAATGTACGCTCGGCTTGCCGAGCAGTGACTTGGCCGCCTCCTGGTAGCCGTGCTTCCGCTTCGCATCCATCTTCTTGAACGCGCCCGCCAGCTGGGCCTCGATGCTGCCCTCGGGCCACGCCCGCTCCGGTTCGGCGGCCGCCAAGACGATCGAGTAACGCACGGCATCGCCCGCGTCCGCGTAGATGGCCTTCATCATCTCGGTCACCTCCTCCTGGGTGACCGGAGCCGGGGCTGGTGACTGTTTGGCGGTGGCCAGGCTGGCGCCGGCGCCTACGGCCAGTGCGGCCGCGCACGCGATGGCGGTCGTTCTGCCGAGCCAGGCTGCCCGCCGCCGGGATGGGGTAATGGTTGACATGCGAGCCATGCTCTTGGCCGCCGCCATCGGCGACATGGGTGTGCCGCACCCATATTTTTGTCCAGTACCGGCGCCAAGCGCACCAATCCGCAGCCCCACAGGCAACCCAACCCCTGGCCTTCCGCGCCTACGATGCGGAAGATCTCTCACGATTAAGGGGGGAAGCATGACGCTCAAGCGTCGGCTCCTGGGAGTACTAGCCGCGGCCGCCCTGGCCACGGTGGGGGTGTTTGCCGCTGCCGCACCGACCGATCCCGCACCGCCCAAACGGGATGGCGGGACTGTCGTGGCGGTGGATCCGTGGCCGGACGGGTGTGGCGGCTGCGGCAACGGTCACCTGTAAGACCGGCACGATCCGGCCGGCCGCGGCATCGACGCACGCATGCAAGCAGCGACCAGGTTAACCTCATCCGTCCTCATTGGACGCGAGACCGAGCTTGAGACGATCCTTGACGCGGCCGGCCGTGCCCGGCTCGGCCAGGGCAGGGCCGTGTTCCTGACCGGCGAGCCGGGCATCGGCAAGACCCGGCTCGTGCGGCAGGCCGGCCACGCCCTGACCACCGCGGGGATGACCGTCCTATCGGGACGCGCCACCGCCTCCAGCGCGGCGATGCCGTTCCGTCCGCTGATCGAGGCGCTCAACGCCCGTCTGCGCGCCGGGCCCATCCCGGCGAGCCCGCACATCGAGCCGTTTCGCCCCGCGCTGTCCCGGTTGTTCCCCGAGTGGCGTCGCGACGACCAGAACGGTTCGGGCGAGCCGGCCGTCGTGCTCGCCGAGGGCGTCCTGCGGCTGCTCGGGCTGCTCGCACGCGAACGGCCGCTCGTGCTCGTGCTGGAGGACCTGCACGACGCCGACGCCGAAACCCTTGACGTGCTGTCCTATCTGACGGGCAATCTCACCGGGCTTCCGCTGCTGCTCCTCGCGTCCATGCGCAGTGGCGCCTCTGCCGCGCCGGACCTGGCCCTCCGAACTCGGCGTGACCACGAGGCCCACCTGCTCGAACTACCGCCGCTGACCGGCCGGCAGGTGGCCCGCCTTGCGGCCGACTGCCTGCGCGCCAGCGTCGCGGACCTCCCGCCCCAACTGGCCGAGCGCCTTCAGCGCGACGCCGACGGCGTACCATTTGTGATAGAAGAACTCCTGGCCGGTCTCGTCTCCAACGGCATGCTGCGCAACGACGGGTCTGGATGGCATTGCGCGCATGACCTGTCCGGCCCGGTGCCAGTTTCCGTGGTGCGCACGGTCGCCGACCGCGCCGGGCGGCTCGGCCCGGACGGGCAGCGCCTGCTCGAAGCCGCCGCCGTGGTCGGCACCCGCTTCCCACTCCAAGTGCTCGCCGAGATGCTGGGCCTGTCCGCCGATACCGCCGAGAAACTCCTGCACGCCGCCGTTGACGCGTACCTGGTGCGGCCCGACGCGGGATGGTACGCGTTTCGCCACGCGCTGACCGCCGACGCGTTGCTGAGCCAAGTGTCCACTTCGGACCGTGCCCGCCTCGCGAGCACGGCCGCGCAAGCGCTCGAACGGTCACACCCGGACCTGCCCGGCGAGCTTTGCCATGTGGCGGCACGGTTGCGCCTGGCCGCGGGCGACACGGCCGTAGCGGCAGCCCTCCTGCTCCGCGCCGGATCGAGAGCCTTGGCCAAGGGCGCGGCGACCTCGGCCGCCACCTCGCTGGAGCAGGCCCTCACCCTGTGCCTCGCGCAAGGGAACCCCACCATGGCGTTCGAGGCACTCGAATCCCTGCTCGCCGCGCTGGAGGAGACCGGCGAATACGACCGCGCCGAGGCCCTGGTCGATCGCACCCTCGCCGCGCCCGAACTGACCACCGCACAGGCCATCGCACTGCAATCGCGCCTCGGCTGGATGGCGCTGCACGGCGGTCGCAGCGCCGACGCGGCCCACCGGATCGCTGCCGCGCGCATGCTGCTCGGCCCGGACGCGGCTCCCGAACAACTCGCAGCGGTCGATGTCGTCCACGCACACGTGCTGAGCCTGCGCGAGGGACGCGCCGACGACGCCGAAGCGGTGGCGTTGCGTGCCGCAGAGGCGGCGCAAAGGGTACCACTGCCAGAAGTTGTTTGCCGGGCAAGGCAATTGCTCGCCCTCTTGGCGCGGCGGCACGGTTTCGACGCCGCCGACCGGCACCTGCTGCACATCGTGCGCGTCGCCGAGGAGCACCGGCTGCCGCTGTGGCGGATCCGGGCGGCGATCCGCCTGGCCGCCAACCGGATGATCCAGACCGGCGAAAGCGAGCAACTGCGCCAGGCGGGCCGGGCGGCGTGGGCGATGGGTGCGGTGCTCACCGGCTACGAGGCCGACATCACGCTTGCCATGCATGATGTCTTTTTTGGACGGTACACCGACGCGGCCCGCGTTGCGGCCGAGTGCGAGGCGGCGATGGTCCGCTTCGGCAAGCTCGGTGAGGTGCGCTACGCGCTGGCGGTCAAGGCGGCCGCGCACGCGCATCGCGGTGCGAGAGCGGAAATGGAAGCGGCGCTGAGCGACTACGACCGCTGGGGTGGTGCCGACTCCTACCACATGCCGGTCGTGTTTGGACTGTGCCGGGCCTTCTGCGCGCTCATGGAGGAGGACCGGCCAGCCGCGCGGGCCGAACTGGCCGCCGCCCGCGCCTTCGACGACGAACGCGGCACCATCTATTACCAGTACGGCCGGTACGGGCTGGCCGTGTTGCTGGACGTGCTCGAAGGCGCGGCGAGCCGGGAGGAGTTCGAAGGCATCGCCGCTCACCCGGCGGCCGCCCTGCGCTGGAACAAGCAATTCATCCACTTCGCCGACGCCGTGCTGCACGGCGAAGCGGGCGACCACACGCGTGCCATGGCCGCGTTCGGCGAAGCATGCGCGGCGGCCGAACCTTTCCCCACCGCACACCGGCTCGGGCTGCGCCTGACCGCCGAATCAGCGCTCGCGCACGGCTGGGGTGAGCCGGTTCTCTGGCTCCGCACGGCGGAGGAGCATTTCCAACAGATCGGGGCCACGCTGATCGGCGCCGCCTGCCGCACACTGATCCGCCGCGCCGGCCAACGCGCCCCGCAGCGCCGCGCGGGACACGACCGGGTGCCCGACCGGCTGCGCCAGCAGGGAGTGACCGTGCGCGAATACGAGGTACTGCTCCTGCTGGCCGAACGTTGCGGCAACAGGGAAATCGCCCAGCGGCTCTATCTGTCACATAGGACGGTGGAAAAACACGTCGCCAGCCTCATGCGCAAAACCGGCCAACGCCAACGTTCGGGCCTGTGCGACTACGCCGGCGCGGTCGGCACCTGAAAACCCTACTCGGCGAACACGATGCTGCCGTCCCGCCGGGCGCGCCACTGCATCCAGTGCAACACGCCAACCGCAGCCGCAAACCACGCGACCCCGACGGCAGCTTCCGCGATCGCTTGGGCCGCGATGACTTGTGCCGGTCCGCCATCGAGGACCGTGCGCACGGCCGCGAGCCCGTGCGTCAGCGGAAGCAGTTGCGCGACCGCCCCGGCAAACGGGCCGAACGCCTCGGCTGGCACGTTGACCCCGCACACCGCCATCATCGCCGCCGTCACGGCATTGGACACGACGTTGCGCAGATCCGTGCGGTTCAGCACGAGCGCGCCGAGCAACAGCCCGAGCGCATAGGTGCTCAACCCAATCAGCAACAACAGCGGCACGCACCACAGCACCTGTTCCAGGGGCAGGCTCACACCAAGCAGCCAGCCCACGCCCAGCATGCTGCCCAGTGCGCAGACAAACCCCTCTGCCATCCAGTACAGGCTGCGGCTCGCGAGCACCACGATGGGCCGCGCCGGTGAGGCGACGATCAGGGGCAGTGTGCCGCACCTGCGCTCCCAGGCGGTCGAAGACGTGGTGAACAGGCTGTGCACGCTCATCATCGCCACCGCGTTGCCGACCAAAAGATAGCGCGTGTCGTTGGGCGACAACAGCCATCCGATCGAGGCGAAGAACAGCACCTGCGCGAGGATGCGCAGATACCACCCGAACAGCCACGTGCGCCACGTGAAAATGAGCGTGTAGTCGGCCAGCCCGCTGCACACCGAGTACCAGATGATCCGCGCCGTAATCATGTCAACCGCAACGATCCGTCAGCCCGCACCCGCCGCAACACCCGCCGCAGCACGAGAAGCCCAATCCCGAGCGCGATCCCGCCCAGTCCAATCACGACACCCATCCGCGCCAACGGCTGCGCCACCGGCTCAGGACGCAGACTCGCCCGCAGCAGGTCGGAGCTCCACGACAGGAACACCAGGCGTCCCAATGGCTGCAGCCATCCGGGCAGCGAATCCACCGGCACGAACACGCCCCCGAGCACGAGCAACGGGTAGGTTAGCGAGTTCTGGAACGGCAGCGCCGTGCGGGTCGCGAGGAACAGCGTTGCCATCAACAGCGACGCGGCCACCATGGCGAAGGCCGTCACGACCAACGCCCCGACGAACACCAGCGGGTGACGCACCGAAATCGGCGCACCCGTGGCTGCCGCAACCAGCCAGACCTCGGCCAGCACCACCCCGTTGAGCGCGCTCGTCGCCGCCACCCGGCTCAGCAACAGCGACGGAAACGGCGCGGGCGTGGCGATGAGCGGCTCCAGCAGGCCGAGCTCCCGATCGACGTCGATCAGCTCGCCCGCGGCCAGCAGGCCGGTCCCCCACAGCGCCACCATCACCGGCGCGACAACGGCATTGGGCACGAGGTCCGGCCGGTCGTGGTAGGCCGCGAGCGCGAGCAGCACCAGCCCCAGAATCGGCGCGCGCACCAGTTCGAGCAGATAGTCGTTGCTGGTGCGCAGCAACTGAAACTGCAGCCGCACCGCGGGCCACACCACACTCACGACGACGGCCCAACCAGGCTCAGATAGGCGTCTTCGAGCGTGGGCACCTGGACGCGGGTCACGAGCGCGTGCGGGCTCTCCGTGGCGATGAGGCGGCCGTGGTCGATGAGCGAGACGCGGTCGCAGATGTGCTCCGCCTCATGCATGTCATGTGTTGCTATCAATATGGTACGGCCCTGTGCCGCGATTTCCGTGATGGTCTGCCGCAATCGAAGCGCCGCCGCGGGATCGAGCGCATTGGTCGGCTCGTCGAGCAGCAGCACGCGCGGGTTGCCGATGAGCCCGCGCGCCAGGTGCAGCCGCTGCCGCATGCCCGCCGAATACGTCTCCACCCGGTCGCTCGCCCGGTCGCGCAGGTCGAACCGGTCCAGCAGCTCCTCGACCCGGGTCGCGGCCACGCGCCCGCACACGCCGTAGAGAGCGGCCCAGTACATCAGGTTTTGCCGGGCGCTCAGCCTCGGGTAGAGCCCACGCTCGCCACCGAACACCACGCTGATCAGCGGCCGGACGGCCTTGGTGGCGGTGACGACGTCGTGCCCGCAGACTTCGGCACGCCCGGAGGTCGGCAGCAGCACGGTGGACAGCAGCTTCATCAGCGTGCTCTTGCCCGCGCCGTTGGGGCCGAGCAGCCCGTGCACTTCCCCATGCTCGATGCGCAGCGAGACGCTGTCCAATGCGGTCACCGTGGTGGCTGAGCGCCTTGCGGCGTACACCCTCGTCAGGTTTTCGGTGAGCACGGCCGGGTGCGTCATGCCGCCACCTCCTGCGGCAGCCATTCGGCCCGGCACGCCGCACCGACGAGCATGAAGGAGCCGACCGGGGTGTGGGCCACGAGCTGGCCGCCCTGATCGGTCAGGCGCAGGCCGACACCGGCCGGGTCGTGGGACAGCGGCACGCCAAACAGGGGCAGGCCGAGCGACAGCAGCCGGCGCGCGCCCGCGCGCTCGTGCACGAGCTGGCCGATCCGGTCCACCAACGGGCCTCGTTCGTCCTCCACCGTCGTTGCGGCCAGGTATCCGAGCGCGCGCACCGGGTGCATCCAGCGCCTGGTGCGGTCGGCCACCCGCCGAATGTCCACACGCGACGGTGCGTCGAGCCGGGCACGGTGCTCTGACACGAGTCCGGAGCGGTCCACGGCGCGGGTCAGCTGCCGGTAGGCGCGACCGAGGCCGCTCTCGGCCAGCCCGATCCGCAGCGCGGCCATGTCTTGCGGTGTCGCGGCACGCTCCAGCAGATACAGGTCGAGCACGTCGCGCGAGTTGAAGCGCCGCTCCCAGCGCTCGGCGACCAGCGCGATCGCGCTCGTGGCAAGCGGCGAGGTGTCCCGGTTGGACAGCTGATGCGCCCGTGTCCGCAGGCTTGTCGCGACATCGGCGGTGGTGAGATCGACGACGTAGGGCACGCCGAGCGCGTTGTCGGGCGGCTGTTGCAGTTGCAGCAGGATGTCGAGACCGTCGCGTTCGGACAGTTGCACCGTCGTGGCGGCGACCTCCCAACCCTGCTCGACCAGCCGCACGGCCACGGCCCAGAGGTCGTCAGCGCGGCGGCACACGACGTCGAGGTCTCCCGCGGCGCGGACGAGATGCGCCGGATAGTGGGCCGCGATGCTCGGCCCTTTCACCACGTAGGCCTGGGGCGCGGCGTCCACAATGGACGACCATGCCCGCTCGTACCGCTCGATCCGGCTGCGGTGGTTGTCAAGCTCCTCGCGCTGTCGCACGGGCAACGCCCGGCCCTCGGCGGCCCAAGCGCTCAACAGGGTGGCGGCGAGCTTGTGTGCCGGGTCGCGCGCCAGCGCGAGCAGCGTGGCGTCATCCACCGACTCCGGTACGCCACGCCGGCACATCAACCCGCGGAGCGCCTCACTGCCAATCATCGCGGCTCCCCAATCCGGCCAGCGCGTATTCGCCGCGCAACCAGTCGCCGACCGCGGCCTGGATGCGCTCCTGCACCTGCCACGACTCGGCATCACCGTCGACCGTGACGAAATCCCCGTAGTCCGGGAGTGTGGCGTAAGCCTGATCCATGGCGGTCAAATACTCCAACCGCTCGTCGTCGGTGGCACGCTTGCGCAGCCTTGCCACGGCCGTCTCCGGCGAGACGCGCAACAGGATCGTGAGATCCGGCTCGGGAAGGGCGCGCAGGATGGTGCGCAGCAGCTGCTCGTTGTTCGTGCCCAACGCCCGCACCGAGGCGAAGAAGCACGCGAGGTAACGGTCGACGACCACGAACTCGTCCACCGCGAGGGCGGGCAGCAGGGTCTGCGTCCAATCGCGATAGCGGACCATCATGCCGACCAGGCGGGTCATGTCGGCCCCGAGCAGATCCATGTAGTCGGGCAGGCCCAGCTCGGCGGCTGCGTCGGACAGGACCCGCTTGGTGAAGGAAGGCCCGACGGAGGTCACCGCCGTGACACTGGCCCCGCGCTGGCGCATCCAGCGGGCGGTCAGCTCGGCCTGTGTCGTCTTCCCGGCTCCGTCCAGGCCCGCGAATGCGATGAGTTTGGCTCGAGTCACGGTCAGCCCCTCCTTTCTGTCAAAGGACCGGCAGTGGGGTGCCGGCGGCACCCCACCGCGGTCGGTCATCGCGCGCTACCGTGGATCACTGCTTGGCAGCGGACGACGCCTTCGGAGCCGGCCGCTGCAGAACACGGACCTTCTTGAGCGACTTGCGCTGGCAGACCCGCTCGCCTGGCTGGAAGTTCATGTGGTCACCTCTCTGTGTGATCTGGTCCGCCCGACATGCTTGCCGGGCCTTCTGAATCACCAGGTTAAGCACCAAAACCCCTGCTCAGCGGCGGTTGCGGGGGCAGCTCGGCGGCAGCATCGCCCACCACGGCCGTGGCCCACTGCGCGTCTGTCAGGTCGTGCCGAACAGCCGCGGCTCGATCCCCGCCGGATCACTGCATGCCGCCACCTCTCGGACCGCGGAGCGGCCCTCGATCAGGATCCGGTCGTCTGACGGCATCCGGCCATGCGCTACCAACTGGTCGACCGGCATCGAATGATCTTCGACGATAGTGCCGAACACCTGCGCCCAAAACCTGGCCTGGGCGTGCGGGTCGGCACAGTCAAACGTCACCTGTGTCCTCATGGCACCGCATAGTGCCAAAACCATACGACAGTTTCACGAGCCCACTTCTGAACACGGCCTAGCGGCACGCAGGCTCAGAAGACAAGGTGCCAGATCCAACGTCCAATCTGGAAGACCACACCCACGATAAACGTCGCCATGAACGCCGCCATGCCGATCACGAGTGCGCCCAGGCCAACGTTTTCGAGCACCGACAGGATCCTCACCGCCGTCGCCCGGACCCGCGACCGGATGCGTCTCAGCAAACCCACCCCAGGCTCGTGCGGCGGCACAACCTTAGGAAGGCCGCCGTCACCGAGGACCGAATGGGTGATGAAGGCCAGGCCCATGCCGCCACCGAGGAAGACGAACATGACACGCATGAAGATGCTGTCCGTCGCCACACCGTTGACGATCACCGGCATCTTTCCCACCACGATGAGCGCCGCTATGACGAGCGCGCCGACACCGAGCAGGAACGCGAACGCCCGCAGGCCCAGTTCCTCTCGGGGCGACATTGACATAAATTAAAGCTACTCCTGCTTGGCAAGTGCCGACTCATGCCGCGAGCCGGCGGGCGGCTCGAATCGGAGCAGCTCAAGGCAGGTTGAAGGGAGACTCTTCGCCGGTGATAGGAAGGTGATAGCGGGCGGTTATCGCGCGGGTGGACAGTGTGTCATCACCATCCGTTCGAAAGGACAGTTCCCATGATTGGCCGTAGAAGATCCCCGCCAACAGCGGCCATAACCGCGGCCGGAATCGACCACGTCCGGCTGTCATACGAATATCTCGATGCCGGTGACATTGACGGGTACGCGTCGCTGCTCGACGAGCATGTGCAAGTCAAGCGGCCGGACGCGCCGCACGGGCACGGGCGGGCCGAGGTGCTGCGGCTGCACGCCAACATCGCCACGCCGGCGTGCAAACATGAGATCTACAAGATTATTGCTGACGGTGACTGCGTGGCCGCGGTGGGCCGCTTCACCGGTCACATCGAGGCCGAGTTCGTTGACGTGTTCACGCTCTCCGACGAGGGCCTGCTGGCGGGCTATCGCCGGTTTTACTTCGCGAACCCCAACTGAGTCGCGAGATGCCCCGGGCTCCAGCGAGCCCGGGGCATCTGCGCATTCCATCAGCGGGCGGCGCCCACCAGGGCCGGTTCACGCGCTTCGAGCTCCACCTGAGGCGCAGGCTCGTCCGCGATCGGGTGGCGCAGCGCGAGCAGTGCCGCGATCGGGCCTATCAGGGCCACCACGCCACACACGATCCAGGTGACCTCGACCCCGATCACGAACGCCAGCCCGCTGAACAACGCGATCGAGAACGGACCCGTGCCGGCACCGCTGAGCGACAGCGTCGACATCGCCGCGCCCATCGCGTTCTTGGGCGCCGCCTGCTGGTATGTCGTGACGATCGCCGGACCGTTGAGGCCGCACATGGTACCCACCAGGAAACTCGCAACGGCCAGGGAGACCACGGACGGCATGAGTGCCATCAGGACGATGCCGGCCGCGATGCCGACACCGCTCGCGATCAGCCGGATCATGATCGGAATACGGTGTGCGATCATCGCGCCCAGCACGCCCGAGGCGAGCGCGCCGATCCCGAACGTCGACACGACGATGCCCACGGCGGCCACGCCCCACTCCCGCTGATCGGCGATCAACGGCAGCGCGACCTCCAACGGCCAGCCGAACGCGAGGTCGAGGCAGAACGCCGACACGAACATCAGGCGCAGCCGCGGGTTCGCGCGCAGCAGCCGCAAGCCGTCGCCCGACCGCCGCCACAGGCTGTCGTCGCCCTCCCGCACCGTGGGCCGCTCGATTCCCTTGGTGGCGTAGAGGAGTGTGCCCCACTGTGCCGCGCAGGTGAGGGTGACCACGACCATCGCGACCCACAGCCGGCCGGTGGCGATGAGCGCCGCGCCGATGGGCGCGCCGACGATGGGTGCGAGCCGCAAAACCGTGCCATACAACGAGTTCGCCCGTGCCAGGTGGTCGCCGTCGGCCAGCCGCGGCATGAGCGAACCGGTGGACGGGCTGGACAGGCCGAGCAGCACACCCTCGGCGACGGCGATGAACAGCAACGGCCAGAACGAGTGGACATTAAGGACGATGACCGTGCCGATCGCGAGCACCGCGAACCGTGCCCCGGTCGTGCGCAGCAGCACCATGCGCGGGCCGAGCGTGTCGGCGATCGCGCCGCCGAAGATGAGCACCAGCGCGCGGGGCAGGGTCTCCGCGAGCATGATCGCGGTGACCGTGCCCGCCCCGCCGATCTGGACGGCCGTCCAGCTCAGCGCGACGAGCAGCACAAAATCGCCGGCCAGCGACAGGCCGTTGCCGCCGACGAGCGCGATCACCTTTCTCCAGTGGATCTGCGGCCGCTCCGCCGCCTCAACGCTCATGTCTGTGGTTTCCCCATCACTAGTTTCGGTCGGGAGGCCGGCGTCTACCGGCCGCGAGTAGTGCGTGCTCGACCGCCCATGTGGCGGCGAGGTATTCGCTTACCGCCATGGCGCTGCCGCTCACGGTCGGCAGATCCCAGCGGACTTCCAGATGACCGCCCAAATAGGAGCGGCCCATGGTGACGAGTGCCCGGCCGGCGGCCCGGATGGCCGCCTTCTTGTACGCCGGGTGTGAGGTCAGCACCGGTAGTTCGGACGGCGTGAACCGCACGTGCACGGTCTGGCCGGTGTGCGGGTCGCGCCCTACGGCGCGCAGGCCGACCCAATCATTGTTTGAGTCCATCTCCTTCACTCCCCCGGTACCAGTTGAATAGCACCGTATCCATTGGGTGGACGGCTGCGAGGCGGTTGCCCCGGCAGCTGCGCGGCGGCTTCCCATTCGTAAAAGCGCACGCGCTCGACCGCGCGGCCCGAGGTGGCCAGCGCGGCGACGAATCCCTGCGGGGCGGGCAGGTCACGCAGGTCCCACCGGTGGCCGGCAAACGCGCCCGTGCCGACGACCGTGCCCACACGGCCTGGCGGGCGCGAGAGAAGGCCACGGGACATGGCCGCAGCCTCCGAGGCGAGACTCCCGCGGCCATGAGGCGGCGTGAGCACCCGCAACCGCAACCCTTCGAGGAACCGCCCCCCGGATGCCTTCACGCAGGCTTCCTTCCGGGCCAATATTTTGTGGTACGCCATGCGGCGCGCACTCGAATCAGGTTGTGCCGCGACGAATTCGGCCTCCTCTTCCGGCAGGTAGCGGTCGGCGAGAGCCATCGCGGGCGTGCGATCGCCGATGCGCTCGATGTCCACACCCACCGGTCCGGCCGCGCGGACGGCCAGCAGCGCGTGCCCCGCCGAGCGGCTCATGCTCCACTGCCACCGGCTCCACGGCCCGGTGAACGCGGGCTTGCCGTGCACCCCAGCGGTCCAGCACACCGCGCCCGCCGCGACCCCGAGATACTCACCGAGCACGCAACGAATCGCGCCGTGCGCGACCACGTAACGCCTGGCGTCGAGCGCTTCACGGAACCGGCCCGCGCGGCGCAGCTCGTGCGCGTCAAGCACCACCGCGGCCCGGTCCACCGCCGATGGCCCGGCGTCGAGCCGGATGTGCCACACGTCAACGCCTTCAGGCAGCCTGGGCATGACCGAGCCGTCCGTTCAGGTAGCCCTGGGCGAGGTTGAGCCGCTGGATGTTGCTCGTGCCCTCCATGAACTCGAACGCCCGTGCGTCGCGCAGCCACTTGTCCAGCAGCGGGTGCTCCCATCGCGCCCCGGGTCCGAAGAAGCGCACCGCCGCGGTGGTGATCTCCTCCGCGAGCGCGGTCGCCCGGATCTTCGCCGCCGACGCGAGCGTGCCGTCGCCCGGGTCGTCGTCGGCCGACCGGGCCGCCGCGAGCACCAGCGCCCGTGCCCCGTGCAGGCGCTCGGCGAAGCCGTCGAGCACATGCCGCTGCGCCACCCGCATGAGCCGCCGGTTGTCCACGACGTAGTCGAACGCGGCCTGGGCCACGCCGAGCGCGAGGCACGCCACCACCGGCCTGTACCGGTTGAACGTGCGCACCGCCGCCCACATCCCCTGCCGCGTCGCGGACCGGTGATGCCCGAGCAAATCCCCAACCTCGACGGGCACATCCCGCATCCGCAGCTCGCTGAGCGCAAGCGCCCGCAGCCCGAGGGTTTCCAGTGGCACGCCCGCGAACCCGGGCCGGTCCGTCTCGACCAAAACAGCCGCGATGCCCAGTGGGCCCGCGCTGCGCCGGGCGAACACGACCCCGATGCGCGCACGAGCGCCGTTGCCCACAAAGCGTTTCACGCCGTTGAGCAGCCCACCGGTCACATTCGTCGCCATGCCTGCCGGGTCGGACCCGTGCGATGGTTCAGTCATGCCGAAAAACGTCCACGTTGGACGCTCGGCGAGCATGCCGTAGTACCGCTCCCGCTGCCGCTGGTCGGCGATCTCCGCGACGACGAACCCGGACATGGCCGGGCCCGGCAGCGCGAGCACCGCGCCCGCGTCGGCGCGGGCCAGCTCTTCGAGCACCGTCACCTGCTCCACGCAAGAGTCCAGGTAAACCGGCCGCCCCTGCACGACAGGCGGGTCGGGGTAGTACTCGGCGGGCATGCCCACGTGCCGCCACGGCAGCGCACCGCCGAGCACACCGTCCACAAGCGACGGATCGCGATCGATGTCCAATGTGGTGCGCCGCAACACGTCCGCGGACTCACGGGCGAACGCGCGCAGCTCGTCAAGGAAGTCCATCATGACCCCTCCCGTTCCGGCCGTTCCGGCGTGTAGGCGTCGGCGAGCAGCTCGGAAGCGCGCACGTCGCCGCCCGGCCCGGTGGCCAGGAACCCCACCGCGCCGAACAGGTGCAGGCACAGCCGCCCGACCTCGTCGAGGCTGCGATGGATGCGGTGCAGGGCGGGCGATCCGGGCGCGGCGGCGAACAGCGCGGCCGCCTCGGCGATCCCGCCCGCCGCGTCGGCGAGCATCGCCCGCACCAACGGCAGATTGAGCGTCGCCGTCTGCTGCACGGTGCGGTGGCGCAGGTGCTCGGTCGCCTGACCCAGCAGCCGTTCGGCCAGGCCGAGCCGGACCCACGCCACACCCGACGGCCACGCGCCACCATGAGTCGGGCCGGCCCCTCGGATGCGAAGCGCCACCAGGCCCGCCGACACCCCGCCCAACGGCTCCTCGCGAGCGCCGTCACGGGCGCGCGGCCCGTCGGGGGTCTCGTATCGGTCGCACGCCGACTCGATGTGCTCGGGCACGAACACGTGCCCACCGGGGCCGGCCGGAAGCACCCCGGCGCTGGTTTCCGCGTGCAGCAACGTGAGCGCCGCGGCGGCGCCGTGCGCGAAGGCGACGGCACGATAGTGCTGCTGATCGACGGATAGTGCGGTGCTCATCTCTACGGCCCCTTCCGTGAGAGCGTGACGCTGCACGCATACGGCAGCACCGGATCGCGGTCGGCGACGACCATCTCGCCTTCGGCCAGGCCACCCTCGCTCAAGTGCGAAGCGAGGGCGAGCCAGGCGCCCGCGCACGGATGCTCGGGCCAGGCGGTGTGCGCTTGGACCGGACCATCGCCCCGCGTCACGCTGATCTGGGGACGCCCCAGCCGGATCGGGCCGTCCGGGCCGACCAACAGGGCCACCGCCAGGTCGCGCGACGGTCGCACCGGCGCGCTGTCGGGCGGCAGCGTGGCCTGTTCCATGATCAGGATGAGTGCGCGGGTGGAACCACCGTGCGCGATCCGGTCGAAGGCGATGCGCAGGGCCAGAAACGGGCCCGCCACCCCCTGTTCGGATATCCCGACGATGAGCGGCTCACCCGGTACCAGCCGGGCAATAATGCTTCCCGGCATGCTCTGCAGGCGGCAGTCGGGCCGGGCATCCACGGTGATCGCCAAATCGACCCCGGCCAGTCCCCCGGCCAGCTCGGTGGCGATCACCCGGACCATCTCGTGGTAGCCGACAAACGTGCCACGCTCCAACCACGACGGATCGTCGAACGGACCGTAGAGCGACTCCATGTGCTCCCGGAACGGTCCGATGTGTTCGGGCACAGCCCCGCCGCCGAAGGAAAACGGGACCACACGCTCCAGTGCCGGTCGGGCAGCGCCCGGCGCGGCCGGACCGCACGGCTGCCCGAGGCGCTGCAAGACCGGCATGGCTCACCTGCTCTCGGCGATGAAACTGGCAAGCGCGCCAACGCTTTCCAGGTGCCGCTGCTCCAGGCTCTCCGGGTCGACCTGCATGTCCAGCGCGTCCTCCAGCGCCATCAACAGGCCCAGCACACCCGTGGAGTCCAGGTTGAGGTCGTCGAACAGCCGGGTCTGTTCGGTCACGCCGCTGAGGTCCTGGCGCAGCACCTCGTCAAGCGCGCTCACGATGGCGTCGAAGATTTCCTGACGCTCGGCAGTGGCAACAGTGACAGTCATTTCAGTTCTCCTCAGTAGTGAATTGGTGCAGGATCTGCGAAGCGAGCATGCTTTCCGCGTCGTCGCGGGAGCGGATCAGGCGCGCCTGTCCGTTGTGGACGAGCACCTCGGCCGGATAGCCGTGGCTCAGGAAGTGGACCGGGGACGCGGTCGGGCCGTAGGCGCCGGACCGCTCGACCCCGATGACGTCGCCCGGCCGCACGTCGGCGGGCAGCTCGACGGCCTTGCCGAGGGTGTCGTTGGGTGTGCAGAGCGGGCCGGTCACGTTCCAGCGCGCGGTCTCGGGCGAGCCCTCCCGCGACAGCAGCCGCATCGGGAAGTTGCGCTTGACGAACGAGCCGATGCCGACCGCGGCCATGTGGTGGTTGGTGCCACCGTCGGCGACCGCGAACAGCTCACCCATCGACTCCTTCACGTAGCGCACCTCGACGGCGTAGATTCCGCCGTGGCCCACCAGGTACCGCCCGAGCTCCATCACCAGCCGCGTCTGCGGATGCCGGTCGGCGAAGGCGGCGAACACCGGGTTGAGCTGCTCGGTCAGCGCGGCCACGTCCAGGTCGCGCTCGCCGTCGAAGTAGGCGACGCCCAGGCCGCCACCGACGTCCACGACTTCGAGCGGGATGCCCAGCTTTTCCGACAGCGCCTCCGCGCGTTCGAGGATGCGCGCGGTGTTCTCGACAATCACATCCTCGGTGAGGAAGCGCGTGCCCATGTAGGCCTGGAAGCCGCAGAGATACACCGACGGATAGGTGCCCGCGAGGTCCGATGTGGACAGCAGCGCGTCTTCGTCGATGCCGAACTGGCGCGGCTTGCCGCCCATCGTGAGCCCGCTGCCCTTGACCGCGAACGCCGGGTTCACCCGCAGCACCACCCGCGCGGTGACCCCCAGCCCGCCCGCGATCTCGTCGATCAGCGCGAGCTCGCCGAACGACTCGCAGATGAGCGTGACGTCGCCCTTGACGCACGCCGTGATCTCGTTACGGCTCTTGCCCGGCCCCAAGAACATGATCTGCTCGGCCGGCACGCCCGCCCGCTGCGCGGTGATGAGTTCGGTCAGCGACGACACCTCGGCCCGTGCGCCCATGGAGTGCAACAGCGCACAGATGCTGATGTTCGGGTTGGCCTTCAGCGAATAGAACATCTCCACCGACGGGTGCAGCCGCTCGCGCAGCCCGCGGAACTGCCGCGCGATGATGTCTGCGTCGTAGACGTACATCGGTGTGCCGAACCGCTCGGCGAGCTCGGTGATGGCGATGCCCTGCACGGTGTATTCAGACATTGACGAGTTCCTCCTTTTGCACGCGTTCGGCGATGCTTGCGTCGAGCGCGGTCAGCTCCTCCTCGGAGTGGGCGATCAGCAGCCCGTAGAGCCGGCCGCTGTACGAGCGCCCATCGTCTGTCGCCGCCGCGTTGACGGTCGCGAAGTTGTTGACCAGCAAACCCTGCTGCCCGGTGAACAGCAGCCCGCCCAGCCGGTCCCGCATCTGGGCGAAGCTCACGTGGCCCATGAGCGTCAAGTGGTATTGCCGTGCCAGGGCCACCATGCCCGGACGCATGAACGTCTCCTGGAGCCGGGTCTGGTAGGTCGACATGTTGTTGCGGGCGTTGATTTCCAGCACGGGCAGCAGGCCGCCGTCGCGGGTCGTGATGGCGTCGACCCCCACCACGCCGTGGAAGCCGTCGGCCGCAAGGCGCTCGCCGAGCAGCTGGGCACATTGGACGATCTGCGCGTAGTGCTCGGGTGAGATTCGCGCCGGGATGTGGTGTCCTTTGTGCACGCCGTTTTCGGTGATCGCCTCCTTGACGAAGTCGAACCGCACGGAGCCGTCGCGGCCGACCGTGAAGTGGTAGTTGAGGTCGAGCGCCTTGTCGGCCCACTCCTCCACCACGAGCGCGATCCGCTGGTCGCCGCTGCGCTCGGCGCGCCGGGTCACCATGCGCACCAACTGGTCGAGCCGGCGCTCGTCGTCGACAACCATGATGCCCTTGCCGGACACACCGAACGCGTCCTTGATGCCGAGCCGGCGACCGGCGGCGAGCGACGCACGGGCCGCGTCAGCGGCGGCGGCGAACTCGGTGACGGTCTCGCACGCCCAGCCATGCGCCTGCGGCAAGCCCAGCTCGGTGGCGACCCGGCGGCTGTAGATCTTGCTGTTGACCGACTTGACCAGTGCGGCCGGTGGCAGCGCCGGGGCCAGGCCCGTTAGCTCACACAGCTGCTCCTCCACGGTGGACATGCCGTGCGGGAACAGGTGGGCGTCAAGCTTTTTCAGCTCGCTGAGCAGTCGCGGCGAGCGCAATGCGTCGACGCTGACCGTGTTCGCGGGATCCTGGCCATCGGTGACGAGGATGGTGGGCAGGTCCAACCCGAGGCCGTCCAGATAGGACAGGTAGTCGGGGTCCGGCGCCGACTTCAGCACGACGTAGTCGCCGCCGCCCGCGAGCAGCACGGCGAACTCGTCCATCCGGTTGACGATCGCGGCCGACGCACGGCCGGCCACGCTGGGCAGCCCGACCTCGTCGCGCGCCCACTCGTCCTCCACCTCGAAGTTGCCGAGCAGGACGAGCGGTGTCGCGGCCGAGCCGGTACAGGCGACCTTCACCCCTTCGAGGAAGGTTGACATGGGTTCCTCACTTCCGGTCTAGTGGCGCAGCACTGCGGCCGAGAACGTCGCGCCGAGGCCGACGGCCGCCATGAGGTAGGTGTCCCCACGGCGCAGCCGGCCCGCGTCGCGGGCATGGACGAGGTTGATGAACGGGTCGGCGGCGAAGCAGTGCCCGGTCACCGGGATGTTGTCGAGATAGACCCGCTCCAGCGGGAGGTCGAGCACCCGGCAGGTCCACGACCAGGTCAGGCGGTTCACGTTGTGCGGCAGGATGATGGCCACGTCGTCGAGGCCGACCCCTGCCGCGTCGGTCGCCTCGCGCATGACGTCGGCCAGCAGTTCGTTGTGCTCCTTGAGGAAATCGGCGTCGAGTGGGTCGGGCGGGACGCTTGTCCACTGGCCGCAGGTGCGCGTGGCGTAGCCGAGCAGCCGGTCGTGCTCACCGCTTGCCGACACAAGGCAGGCGGCCGTGGACTCGCCCATGACCGCGCTCTCCGGGATCATCTGGATCACCGGGTGGGTCTTCTCGCCCGTGAGCACCAGCGCCAGCCCGTCCGGATCGGCGTCGGCCGCGAGCAGCTGCCCGGCCAGATACACTCCGAGCAGCCCCGTGGCGCAGCCGTGCTGGCCCAGGGTGAACGCCACCGCGTTGGTCATGCCGAACTCTTGGCAAACCTCTTCCATGGGGTACCGGTCGGCGCGCACAGCGGTCGACATGGTCCGCGCGCCGATCACATACCGGACCCGGCTCTCGTTGCCGCGCAAGCCCGGCAACGCGCGCACCGCGCCCGCCATGATGCCCCGCATGTCGTGCTCCGGCGCGCGGCGCACGGTGTCGAGCCCGAACAGCTTGCCGAACTTCCACACGGTCTTGTCGTCCGCGCCCGCCGCCTTCCCGATGGCGCGCACATCGACGCCAAGCTCGGGCAGGTAGCACCCCACGCTCGCCAACGCGGTCATGCCGGCGCTCCAATCCGAACAGGCTCGGCAAGCCGCTCCTGCGTGGACTGTGGGAGCCAGACGTCGTCCGGGCCGAGCGCGGCCACGGAGTACTTGCCCAGTGCGCTGACGAGCAGCCGGGCCTCCAGTGCGAGGCAGTCCACCAGGCGGATCAGGCCCTCGTCCGGGTCCTCGTCGACCGCGAGCAGCGCGGCCCGGCCCAGCCCGACGGCGGTCGCGCCCAGCGCGAGGCTGCGCACCGCGCGGGCGCCCTCCCACATCCGCCCGGACACGAGCAGGCAACCCTCCGGGCGGCCGATGCGGCGCAGGCACTCATGCAGCGGCAGGCCCACCTGGTCCAGGAAGACCCTTGGCGCCCAACCGGTGCCGCCCTCCGCGCCGTCCACGGTGACGGCGTCGGCCCCGGCGCGCCACGCGGTGGCCGCCGCCCATGCGATGTCCCGCCCCGGGTGGAACTTCACCCACACGCGGGCCTTCGGGAAGTTGTTGCGCATGAAGCGAAGCTGCTGCCGCACGATCTCCTCGGTGAACGTGCCTGGGCTCGCGCACCGCAGCCAGCCGCCCTCGCCGAGCACCTCCCGCACGGCGAACCGGCCGGCGAGCCGCTGCGCCTCCTGCGCACCGACCACGGTCATGCCGCCCAGGCCGGGCTTGGCACCCTGGCCTATCTTCAGCTCGAAGGCCAGCCGCCCGGATTCGAGCAGCGGCTGCACCGTCGGGTCGGTGTAGATGAGGTGCCACACCTCGCAGTCGGCGTCCTCTGTGGACTGTTGCACCACGACACCGCCGGTCGCGTCATCGCACGCGTCCATGTATTCGCGGATGCGCGCGAGGATCGCCGAGCCCGCGCCGTTGCGGCGGTATCCGTGCACCGGCACCATGTTTTCGCCGATGACCATCGGGATGCCGAGCCGTGCCGCCTGGCGGCTCGCGGCCACGCTGAGGTCACCGCTTCCGGCCCGCGTGGAGCCGAAGGCGGACAGATAGACCGGCAGCGCCGCGCGGAAGCCGCCGATGCCGGTCGTCAGGTCCACGTCGTCGTGCATGGGTTCGCGGCCCAGCTCGATGAGCTTCTCCAGCCGTTGGGGCATGAACACGGGCGGCACGAGCCGTGCCTCGTCCAGTTCGTCTATCGTCGCTCCAAACAGCTGCGCGCCATAGGAACCGGCGGGTGGGAACACCTCGCTCGTGCCGTTGCGGGCACGGGCACGCACATGTTGCTCGGGGAAGCCGTGCGCTGTCAGGCTTGTCATGGCGCCACCATCCCGGGCAGCTTGGGGTAGGCGCTGACCTGCCACAGCGCGTCGAGCCCGGTGAGGAAGCGGACCAGCCGCTGCACGCCCATGCCGAATCCGGCGCTGGCCGGGATGCCCTCGCGGGCCATGTCGAGGTACCAGGAATATTTGGCGGGGTTTTCACCACTCTCGCGCATGCGGGTCACGATGGTGGCGTAGTTGGACTCACGCTCGCTGCCGCTGACCAGTTCGCCATAACCGCCGTGCGCGATCAGGTCGAAGTTGCGCAGCAGCCCCGGCCGGTCCGGGTCCTCACGGTCGTAGAAGCCGCGCGAGCCCTTCGGATAGTCGGTGATGAAGAACGGCCGGTCCGCCTTGTGCGACAGGAGCTCCTCACCGATCCAGTCGATCTCCGCGTCGGGGCTCTGCGGGTGGCCCTGGCCGAGCAGGCGCTCAACCGCGTCGGCGTGGGTGACCTGCTCGAAGCCGCCCTGGAGAAGCTCGTGGAACACGATCGGGTCGCGGCCGAGGCCGCGCAGCACGTCCGGCACGTTCTGCCACACGCGCTCGACGACAAACATGAGCATGCCTGCGGCGACCTCCATCGCGTCGTCGCGGGTCGCCCCGGCGATCTCGACGTCGATCTGGTGGAACTCGACCAGGTGCCGTCCGGTCGAAGCGGTCTCGACCGGCTCGACGCGCACGTTGGGCGCGATGTAGAACAGCTTCTCGAAGCCGCGCAGCGATGCCTGCTTGTAGAGGATCGCGCTGGTCATAAGCTTGTACGGGTTACCGTAATAGTCGACGTCGAGCGCCTTGGCGCCCCGCCCGCCGGGGTCGGTGACCGGCCCGATCAGTGGTGGCAGCAGCTCGGTGAAGTCGCGGCCCCGCAGGAAGTCACGTGCGGCCTGCAGCGCCTCCTGCTGCACGAGCATCGCCGCCTTGGTCGCGGGCGCGCGCAGATGTTCCGCGAGCGGTCCCGGCATGCCACGGTTGTCATCTATGGGATGCATCTCGCCTCCTGGCTTGAGTGGTCGAACTTGCGCGCTACGTGGTTCAGGGCCGAAAGCAGCCGCGCGGGCGACATCCCGGCGCTGTCGCGCGGCGCCGCCGCAGGTCTGATCGGCATCCGGCCGGCCGCCGACCAACGCAGCCACCCGGCATCGTCGATGTAACTGCGCGACAGCCCGGCGTTGTCGGGATGCAGGCAATAAGGGATGTCGAGGTACCCGCGGGAGAACGCCGCGAGCAGCGCCGCACCCGCATCCGGGTGCAGTTCGAGCACCGCCTCGACGAAGGTGCGCGCCTCGGCGTAAATCCCGGTGTCCGGACCGGAACGCGCACTGTCCACAGTGGTCATTACAGCGACGGTGGCCGCGGTCTCCAGCGCCCGCACGTTCTCCTCGATGGTCGGGATGCGGTGCGCCTCGGCCACGGTCTTGACGATCAGGCGCTGCGCGCCCGACCTGACGGCCAGCTCGGCGGACGTCTCCAGCAGCCGGCGCGCCCCGGCCGCCGACAACGGATAGACGCCCATGTAGGTGTAGACGACCACGTGCCAGTCCGCCCGCACGGGAAGGAACTCGGCGCCGAGCCGGCGCAGCGCGCGGATGGCCTCCTCGTCCTGTGTCGGGTCGGTCTGCTGCGCATAGCTCAGCGAGATGCTGTCGATGCCGTGCTGCGTGAAGAACAGACCCTCCAGCACACTGATCGCGACCAGCAGGCTCGGCGGGCACAGCTGGCCCAGCATGCAGCCGCCGAAGCTTTCCAGATGCGGTACCCGTCCCGGCTCGACGAGCCGGGCCAGCAGCTCGCAGCTCTCGGCCCAGCTGGCCACCGAGTCGCGCAGCGGCGTGCGTCCGTAGGGCAGGCAGTACGACACCGGCCCGCCCTCGGTCGCGTCGAGCCCCGCCGCGGTGAGCGCGCGGATGATGCGCTGGGGTCGCGAGGACCCGTGCCGCACCTGCACCGGAAACGTCTCGTCGGCCACGCCGGCGAGCAATTCGCGCGTGAGTTCGACCGGATAGGTCACGATGGGGTACCCGTTGAGCGCCACACCATCGGCCACGGCACGCCTGGCCGAGTCGTGGTCGCCCACGCGCGTGTAGCTGTCAAGCGTCAGCGTGCCGACGGTGGTGGCGGCCGCGAACTTCGTGTGCTCCAGCCCGGAGCGCATCTGGCGCGGATCGCTGAACCCCATCCGCGGTTGCACGACAAGCCTTCCCGCACTCGCCACGAACTGTCCGAACGAGACCGTCACGACTCGGCCCTCCCGTGGCTCGCGATCGCGGGCGTGCCCGCCAGACGGGCCAGGAACCGTTCGAACGCCTCCAGGTTGCCGTCGTCGAACACGGCGTCAAACCCGGCCTCGCACAACCGTGCGGCGCTTGCCGCGTCGCGCTCCCCGGCCACGCCGAGCATGCCGCCGATGACGGCGGGCACGCCGGCAAGCTCGGGCTCCTGCCGCACGCGCGTGATGGCGCGCAGGCCGTCCTGGTAGCCGTGCCCGTTCACGCTGCTGAGCACGATGAGCTCGGGTCGGTGCTCCAGGCACCGGCCGGCCAGCAGCTGCGGCGGCACGCACGGGCCCAGGTTGACCACGCGGTTGCCCATCGCCTCCAGAAACAGCTGGAGGTAGACCAGATTCCAGGTGTGGGAATCCGATGCGGTACCGCTAACCAGAACGTTGAGTCGCACGTTTTCGAGAATAGGATTCACTGCGTGCTACCAACGGAAGTTGGTGCGGCAGAACGCTCGGCAGAAACAACGATGCCCGCCGCTGGGAATAGCGGCGGGCACCGGGCTCGCATGTCACACGTATTGCGCGACCAGACTCTTGGGTCGGATGTCGGTCCAGTTAGCCTCGATGTAGTCCAGGCACTCCTGCCTCGTGGCCGTGCCGTGCACGGCGGTCCAGCCACCCGGGACCGCGGCGAAGGCCGGCCACAGGGAGTGCTGGCCCTCGTCGTTGGTGAGCACGAGGAAGGTACCGTCGTTGTCGTCAAAGGGATTCACCATGGCTTCTCCTTTACGCTTATGCTGCGGGTGTCATCTCTAGTTCGGCCATCCGTCCGGAAAGGACGGACCCAATCGCGGCCAGTGGCTCCGGTTCGGTCATCTGCAAGTGCGCGGAGTCGATGTCGTGGTTGTCGATCCTCCCTTCCACGAAGCAGGTCCACCTGTCGAATGTGGGCGCGGCGGCGCCCCGGTGCGCCGCGGCGGTGAAGAACAGCACGTCCCCGGCGAAGACCCGTGGGCGGTGGGTGCGCATGATGTCCGCGTGGTTGATCGCGGCCTCCATCAGCGCGGCCACCTCATACCCGGCAAACCCGGCGAGCACCGGCTCGCGCCGCTGAAGCACCCGCACAACCGCATCCGGGTCGAACCGCTCGAAGGAGTCCGCTTCCGGTTCGCCGACAAGCATTTCCAGGATGTCGCGGTCGGACAGTGGTCGCTCTCCTTCTTCAGGGGGCACGGGATAGGAATCCATCAACGCGAGCAGTTCCACCGTTTCCCCCATCGCTTGCAGCCGTACCGCGATGGCATGCGCGACCAGTCCGCCAAACGACCACCCCAGCAAGCGATAAGGCCCCGTGGGCTGGACCGCACGGATCTCCGCCAGATAATCGTCGGCCATTTCGTCGACGCTCGCCGCGCGATAGCCGGGTTGGGTC
Organism: Allorhizocola rhizosphaerae; assembly: GCF_003426775.1. Taxonomy (GTDB): domain Bacteria; phylum Actinomycetota; class Actinomycetes; order Mycobacteriales; family Micromonosporaceae; genus Allorhizocola; species Allorhizocola rhizosphaerae. The sequence continues at coordinate 24,241 of NZ_QJUG01000121.1, forward strand.
AGCGCCCGGGTTTGCAGGCCGTACACGGGCTGCGCGTTGCCAAGGTGCCGGGTGAGCCCGGCGTAGGGCCAGCTCATGCCCGCGGCCGGGTGCACGCAGAACAGCGGTGGCAGATCGCCCTCGGCGCGCAGCGGCAGCAGCACACCCATCGCTTCCGCGCCGCCGGACCCGCCCGCGATCCGCCGGTCAAGCCCGGCTGCGGTCGGCGCCTGGAACAGGTCCCGGATCTCGACCCGCACCCCGAGCACGGACTGGATCCGGCTCACCAGCCGCACGGCGAGCAGCGAGTGCCCACCGAGGTCGAAGAAGTTATCGTTCGGCGCGATCGCCTGCACCCCAAGCACTTCCGCAAACAACCCGCAAAGCACCCCAACCCGCGCCGAACCCCCCTCTCCAGCGTCGCCACCCTTCCCGTCGATCATGAACTGACGTCCATGTTCGACGGCGCGTCGCGACGCCAACTTCATGGTCGACTTTCGGGCAAGCTCGGGAGCCTCGGGCATCGGCTCGTCATAGGCGGCAGCCCGCAACACGCGCAGGTACAGGTCGAGCACGAGCTGGGCGGTCGCCTTGTCGAACAGGTCGGTGGCGTATTCCAGCCACACCTCCACCCCGGCCGCACGGCCCGCCGCGTCGCGGGAGTCCGCACAGGAGAACGACAGATCGAACTTGGCCACCGGCATGCCGGCGGACTCGGCCTCGACCGCGATGCCGCCCAGCCGCATGGTGGACGGCTCACTCTTCTCCGCCGTGAGCATCACTTGGAACAGTGGGTGGCACGACAGCGAACGCGCCGGGTTGAGGTGCTCCACCAGCAGGTCGAACGGCAGGTCCTGATGGGCGAACGCGGCCAGGTCGGCGTCGCGCACCCGCTCGACCAGCTCGGCGAAACCGGGGTCGCCCGA